>NZ_JAOQNH010000002.1:27500-380000 GCF_025961205.1 Azospirillum fermentarium | reverse complement strand
GCCGAACACGCCGCGTTCGATGGCCCGGTCGGTTTCCTGGCGCAGCCGGTCCTTGACCGCCGGGTCTTGCAGGGCGGCGGCCACCTCTGCTGCGTCCAGGCCCTGGGAAGCTGCGATTTCCACAACGGCTTCCGCGGCGGAGATGTCCCGTCCCTCCCCCCAATGGGCGTGATAGAGGGCACCGGCCAGGCGGCGGGCCGCGGCCGGATCGCGCCCCTCCAGCCACCAGAAGGCACGGGAGGCGCTGACCCCCAGAATCGGCATCGCCGCCGGCCAGGTGAAGGGCGCGCCCGAGCGCCGGGCGATGCGGTGGACGTCGTGTTTCAGGTAATCGCCCCGCAGCGGCTGCTGCATGTTGGGCTTCATGCCGGTGACCTTGAACACGGCCCCCAGCAGGATGGGGCGCCATGCCACCGTCCGCCCATGGCGGGCGGCAATGGCATCGATTCTCAGGCTGGCGAAATAGCCGTACGGCGAGGCGAAGTCGAAATAGAAGTCGATGGGCGCACCCATACCCGTTCCTCCCTCACACGCGGGCCGTGAACCGGCCCTTATGGAAGGAAGGCTAAACGGTGCGGACCTTGGAATCAAACACGTAACCGGCACCGCGTTCGGTTTTGATGATGCGCGGCTCCTTCGGATTCGCTTCGATCTTGCGGCGCAGGCGCAGGATCAGCACGTCGATGGAGCGGTCGAACACCTCCGCCCCGTCGGCGCGGGTCAGGTCCAGCAACTGGTCGCGGGTCAGCACCCGCTGAGGCCGCTTGACGAAGGCGGCAAGCAGGCCGAATTCGGCCTTGGTCAGTTCCACCTCGCGCCCGTCCTGGCCCCGCAGCCGCTGGGCGGTCAGGTCCAGTTCCCAATTGGCGAACTGAACCACCGCCCGCAGCTCCTCCGCCGAGCGGGCCGGGCGCTGTTCCCCCGAGACGCGGCGCAGCACCGCCTTGATGCGCGCCAGCAGTTCACGAGGGTTGAAAGGCTTGGTCAGGTAATCGTCGGCCCCCAGTTCCAGCCCGACGATGCGGTCCACATCCTGGTCCTTGGACGACAGGATGATAACCGGGATATGGGATTCGGAGCGGATCTGCCGCACCAGCCCCAGCCCATCGCCGTCGGGCAGCCGCAGGTCGCAGACCACCAGGTCCGCCGGATCGCTGCCCAGCACCGTCCGCGCCGAAGCGGTGTCGTGCGCCGTGGAGACCCGGAACCCCTCCGCCGCCAGGTACGACGCCAGCAGTTCCCGGATCGGCTCGTCATCATCGACCGCAAGAATGTGCATGATCACCATCCCCCCGCCCATGGCACCGACACCGGGCCGGCGGCATGCCCGCTATCGGTTACAGGCTTGTAACACACTCCCCGCCCCCCGCGGAAGAGTGTGTCGATTGAAACAAGCTCTCTTTCCCACGAAACCAAAAACGCGGAAACCTGAAATGGGGAAGACATATTCTTCGGGTTTAATCACCAGCGTCGGAGGGACGCACCCCCGGACACGCCGATTGACGACGGGAGAGCATAGCGATGACCGCGTTTGACCATTGCCTGCAGCGGATTGCCCACCTGGACCGTGCCGACCGGCTGTTGAACGAAGTCCGTCTTTACGACAGCCGGATGCCGCTCCGGGAAGCCTTGCGCCAACAGCAGCAGATGCTGTCGGAGGCCCGGCGTCATCTGGAATCGGCGCGCACACTGCCGCCGGCTCCTTGAGTCTTTCACCGCGAGAGTGTTTCAACCGGGCCGGCCAGCCGCCCCACCCCACCGCCGGGGTCTTCCGCTTTCCACGGATCATGCCATGACCATTCTGTCCTTTGCGGAAACCTGCCGGCGGGCGGACCGGCCCGCTCCCCTTTCCAACGGCCTTCCTCCGAAGCAACCGGGCAGTGAACGGGTGCTTCCCCTCCCCTCCTCCCTCCCCGCCCGGCCTGCGCCGGAACGGGAGGGAGGGTTCTTTTTTCATGGGGAGGCGCTGCACGCCCCCGTGCCGGAGCTGTGGCGGACCATGATGATCCGCTGGCTGGACGGGGCGGAAGCGGACACCGCCGCCTGCCGGCCCGTGGCCATAGGGGCGTGACGGCAAAGGGCATGGTTCCAGGGACGCATCAGCGCCGGGCCGTCGCCTCGATCTCGACCTTCATGCGGGGATCGGCCAGAGGACAGGCGACCACGCTGCGCGCCGGGCAGGCATCGGTGAAATAATCCCCCAGCACCGGCGCAACCCGCGGAATGTCGCGGGAATCGGAGACATAGACGCGCAGCCGCACGATATCGTCCAGGCCCGCCTCCACCTCGGTCAAGGCCTGGCGCAGATTGTGGAAGGCCCGGTGCGCCTGTTCCGCGGCATCATCGGGGATATCGCAGCCGTCGGCCCCAAAACCGTTGCTGCCCGACACGAACACCCAGCGCCCGCCGACCACGGCGCGGGCATGGGCGCCACCACGGCGCCGCACCGACGCCGCGGCGAAGGTCGAATGAACCGATGCCATTCCTGTTTCCTCCCAAACTTTCGTTGCAGTGTCTTTTTTGAGACGAAAAGATGACAGGCCCGCACACCTTTGCCAGCTAAAAATGCAGCGGCAAAACAGCGCCCCATTCTTTCCGCTTTCTGTGGCAACACTGCACCGGATGGGGCAAAGCCTGCGCCGATCCCCATATGACCCCAAGGCCCATTCCCAAAGCTGGGAAAGTGATGGCCGGACGAACATTTCAAAACAGGGGAAAAACCCGATATGCCATTGGATAAGACATTGGACACGAAACGCCACGGCGGCCCGGCGGCAATGCTGGGGTGGACAGTTCTGGCCCTGCCCCTGTCCATGTCGGTGCTGCCCGCCCAACCGGCCCTCGCCCAGGCGGCAGCGGCGGACCTGACGCTGAAACGTGTCCTGCTGTCCACCGGCGGCGTGGGGTATTACGAATACGAAGGACGGGTGTCGGGCGATGCCACCCTGCCGCTGACCGTGCGCCGGGATCAGGTGGACGACGTGCTGAAAAGCATCGTTGTCTATGACGATGCCGGCGGAGTCGGCACCATCGCCCTGCCCGGCAATGAGCCGTTGAAGGCGGTGTTCGACGGCCTGCCCTTCCCCCCCGACGCGCTGGACAACCCCATCAGCCTGCTGACCGCGTTGAAGGGATCGGTGGTCCGCGCCACCGGCAACCGCACGGTGGAAGGGCGCCTGCTGTCGGTGCAGCCGGAGACCACCACGCTTTCCAGCGGTGCCACCACCACCCGCCACCGGGTGACGCTGGTCACCCCATCCGGCCTGCAGCACCTGATCCTGGAAGAGGCCGAAAGCCTGACCCTGGCCGAGCCGGAAAAGCAGGCGCAGCTCGACCGCGCCCTGTCGGCGCTGGCACGCCAGGGCGAGCAGGAGCGCCGCACCCTGTCCATCCGCACCGCCGGGACCGGCAGCCGCACCGTGCGCGTGGCCTATGTGGCCGAGGCACCGCTGTGGAAGGCCACATACCGCCTGACCCTGCCGGCGGCAGGCGCCACCAGCGGCGACCTTCAGGGCTGGGCGGTGCTGGAAAACCGCAGCGGCGCCGATTGGTCCGGGGTGGAGCTGACCGTGGTCTCGGGCAACCCGGTGACCTTCCGTCAGGCGCTGTACGACAGCTATTACGTCGCCCGCCCGCAGGTGCCGGTGGAGGTGCTGGGCCGCATCCTGCCGCGCGCCGACGACGGGACCGTGCCCATGGCTGCCGAGTCGGGATATCAGGCGGACGCGCGCGAGCCGCCCGCGGCCAAGGCGATGATGGCACCGGCCCCAGCCGCCGCCCCGCCGCCGCCGGCCCCCATGGGCCGTGCCTTGCAGCGGCCCGAAACGCCGGGTGCCGCCCAGCTTGCCGCCGCCGAAAGCACCGAGGCCACCTCGCAAGTGGTGTTCCGGGCGCCGCAGCCGGTGACGCTCGCCAGCGGTGAATCGTTGATGCTGCCCATCGTGGCCCGCAGCGTGCCGGTCACCCGCGTGGACCTGTTCCAGCCGGCGGCCCACCCGCGCAACCCGCTGGCGGCGGTGCGGCTGGACAACAGCGGCGCCGGGACGGTCAGCCTGCCGCCGGGGGTTCTGACCCTGTACGAGCGTGACGGCGGCGGTGCGGTGTCGTACGTGGGCGATGCCCGCATGGGGGCGGTGCCGGCGGGAGACCGGCGGCTGCTGAGCTTCTCCCTCGACCAGAAGCTGCGCATCGACCGCAGCGAACAGCCGGGCCAGACCATCAGCGCCGTCACCGCCGCCGACGGGGTGATGACGGTCACCCTGATGGAGCGGCAGACCACCACCTACACCATCGCCGGCTCGGTGGGTGAGGAACGCACGCTGGTGATCGAACACCCCCGCCGCCCCGGCTGGTCTCTGGCGGAACCGAAGGGGAGCACCCCCGACACCACCGCCGATGCCTACCGCTTGCCGGTGACGGTGCCGGCGGACGGCAAGGCATCGCTGACCGTGACGCTGGAGCGTCCACGGCTGGAGCGGGTGGTGCTGGCCGACCTGTCCGCCGACCAACTGGGGGCGCACCTGTCGGGCCGCGCCCTGCCCCCGGCGCTGAAGACGGCGCTGGAACGGCTGATGACCCTGCGCGTCACCCTGGCCGAGCACCAGCGCCGCATCGCCGGCCTGGAAAAGGAGCGGACCGAGATCACCGCCGAGCAGGAACGGCTGCGCGACAACCTGGGGGCTCTGCCCAAGGACAGCGATCTGTACAAGCGCACCCTGACCAAGATGAGCGAGCAGGAAACCCGCCTGGATGCCCTGGCCAAGGAACTGGCCGCCGCCCGCCGCGACAGCGATGCGGCACAAAAGGCCGTGGCCGACGCCGCCCGCAGCGTCAAGCTGTAAGCGGAAACAGCAGGGGGGTGAGGCGTTCCGGCGCCTCCCCCACCCGTGGCAGGGGACGCCCGTCCAGGACGGCGATGGGACGCAGGCCCAGGCTGCTGCTCAGGAACGCCTCCTCGCACACCGAAAGATCATCCGGGGTCAGGGACGCCTCCGCCCCCGCCTGCTCCAGCACCGCGGCGCGCAGCACGCCGGGAAGGGCGCCATCGGACACCGGCGGCGTCAGCAGGCGCCCGCCGAGCACCACGAACAGGGTCGCCGCCGTCGCCTCCGCCACCCGGCCCGCGGTGTTCAGCAGGATGGCCTCGCCGGCCCCGGCCCGCTGCGCCTCCTGCCGCGCCAGGATGTTGTCGAGATAATTCAGGCACTTGATCCGCGACAGGGGCGAATGCTCGTTGCGGCGGGTCACGGTGGCGGTGATGCAGGAGGCCGGCGGCAGGGGCGCCGGAAACGGGGCGGCGGTCAACAGGACCGTGGGCACCGGGTCCGCCGGCGGCAGAACGCCCCGCGGGCCGCAGCCGCGGGTGACGGTCAGGCGCAGTGTCGCATCGGTCAGGCCATTGACCCGCAGCAACGCCGCCGTCATCCCGTCCAGATCCAGCGGCGGCAGGGGCAGGTCCAGCACCGCCGCCCCGGCGGCCAGCCGCGCCCGGTGGCCGTCGAGCCGCAGGATGCGGCCATCCCGCACCGCCATGGTTTCGAACAGCCCGTCGCCCAGGGTGAAGCCACGGTCGCCGGGGGCGATGGCGGCGGCACCGTCGTCGAGAATCGCTCCGTTCAGCCAGACAGACATGGTGCGCTGCCTCCCTTTCCTGTCACCCGATCGGGGGGACAATGGGGGAGGCAGCGCACCGCCGCAAGCGCTCAACACACCGTTACGGGGCCATGAAGACCGTGCCATGGCGGGCGGCCTCGCCGCTGGCCTTGTCGGTCACCACCACCGACACGTCGCTGGACCCGGACGCCACCGATCCCGCAGGCGTGCGGACCAGGATACGGTATGTGGCCACCGAATCCGGCGCCGCCGACAGGTTCAGGGCGGCAGCCACCTCCCCGCCCTCCCCGGCCAGGGACAGGCGGGCGGCGGGCAGACCGCTGAGGCCGACGGCATAGTCGCGGGCCGTGTGGGTCTTGTTCAGGATCTTGATCGTGTAGGCGTTCTGGATGTCGCCGGTGGACAGGGTGACGAACAGCGGTGCCCGGTCGCGCAACACCGACACCTCCACCGACGGGCGCAACAGCAGGGCCGCCGCCATCACGCACGAGACCGTGAGCATGATGAGGCCATAGACGATGGTGCGCGGGCGGATCAGCCGCACGGTGGCCGGCTTGCCCTCGGTCTTGGCGATCTGGTTCGACTGGCTGTCGTACAGGATCAGGTTGCCGGGGCGGCCCATCTGTTCCATCACGCTGTTGCAGGCATCCACGCACAGGCCGCAGCCGATGCAGGAAATCTGCTGGCCCTTGCGGATGTCGGTGCCGGTGGGGCAGACGTGGACGCACAGCTTGCAATCCACGCAGTCGCCCCAGCCCTCCGCCGCCCGCTCCTCCCAGCTTTGGGATTTGCGCACCGGGTGGCGGTTCTCGCCGCGCCAGTCCTGGTAGGTGACGACGAAGGTGTCCTCGTCCATCATCGCCGATTGGTAGCTGCGCCAGGGGCAGACGTAGATGCAGATCTGTTCCCGCGCCCAGCCGGCAAAGAAATACGTGGTGAAGGCGAACAGGCCGGTGAACAGCAGCACGCCCGACGACACCTCCCCCTGGGCCATCTGGCGCAGCAGGGTGGGCGCATCGTTGAAATAGAAGATCCACGCCCCGCCGGTCAGGAGCGAGATGACGATCCAGGCGCCGTGCTTGGCGGTCTTCTTCAGGATCTTGGCGGTGCTGAGCGGCGCCTTGTCCAGCCGGATGCGGTCGGTGCGCCCGCCCTCGATCTTGCGCTCGACCCACATGAACAGGTCGCTCCACACCGTCTGCGGGCAGGTGTAGCCGCACCACAGCCGCGCCACCATGGTGGAGGCGGCGAAGATGGCGAACGCCCCGATGATCAGCAGGCCGGTCAGGTAATAGACCTCCTGCGGCCAGATCTCGATGAAGAAGAAATAGGCCCGCCGCCCGACCATATCCACCAGCACCGCCTGGTCGGGGATGCCGGGGCCGCGCTCCCACCGCAGCCAGGGGGTGACGTAATAGACGGCCAGCAGAAGCCCCACCACCAGCCATTTCAGCCGGCGGAAGGGTCCATGGACATCGGCGGGATAGACCTTGGGCCGGTTGACGAACAGATGGCGCCGCGGCTCCTCCTCATGATGCTCATGACGGGAATCGCTGGCGCCGGCGGCGTCGGCCTTGGGAGCGAAGGGGTTGAGGAGGGTCATGGATGCGCCTCACACCATCGGCGGGGCCGGCGGGGCCGGACCCGCTCCGGGACGATGGAAAAATCCTATGACCCTTATCCTAGGCGGTCTGTAACCAAGTCACATTGCGGGCCGTCAATCCCCCCGCACGACACGATGCCGCAGGAACGCTTATTCTTCTTCCAGCGAGGCCAGCCCGGTGTGATAGGCCTCGTCGAACAGCCGTTCCAGGGTGGCGTTGGTGCCGCGCAGCCCCTCCACCACCGCGGCGGCCCAGGTGAAGTATTCCCGGCGGCGGGACAGCGACCAGTTGGCCGGCGGCGACACCTTCATGGAGCGCAGGTTGCTGATTTTGTCGGCGATCTTGACCAGCTTGGCCTTGGGCGAAGCGGCCGGCGCGGTGTCGATCTGGCGCTGCTTGCGCTCGGCACGGGTCAGACGCTTGTCGTCGGTCACCTCCGACACGATGGCGGCGATGGTGGGACCGAACATCTTTTCCAGTTCCTCGCGGCTGGTGTCGGTGTCTTCCATGGTATCGTGCAGCAGGCCGGCGATCACCGCCTCCACATCCTCGCCCCCCGTGGCCTCGGCCACCAGATGGGCGACCTCCGCCAGATGGTTGATGTAGGGTTCGGCGCGCAGCCCCTTGCGCCGCTGGTCGGTGTGCTTGTGGGCGGCGAATTCCAGCGCGCGGGTGAACGCCAAAAGCGGGGGCTGCGACGGCGAAATCACGGTATCATCTCCTGACCAGTCGTTGTTCGGCCACACCAGACACGGGACCGGAGTGCCCATGTTCACCAGCTTTTTCTTCGAACTGCGCCGCGTCGGCGTGCCGGTGTCGCTCAAGGAGTATCTCACGCTGATGGAGGCGATGAAACGCCACGTCGCCGGCCACAGCGTGGAAGATTTCTATTACCTGAGCCGGTCGTGTCTGGTGAAGGACGAACGCAACCTGGACCGCTTCGACCGGGTGTTCGCCCAGGTGTTCAAGGGCATCGGCGAAACCCCGGCGGCGGGGGAGGCGGTGCCGGTGGCCGACCTGCCCGAGGAATGGCTGCGCAAACTGGCCGAACGTTTCCTGACCGACGAGGAAAAAGCCCAGATCCAGTCGCTGGGCGGCTGGGAGACGCTGATGGAAACCCTGGCCCAGCGCCTGAAGGAGCAGCAGGGCCGGCACCAGGGCGGGTCGAAATGGATCGGCACCGCCGGCACCTCCCCCTTCGGCGCCTGGGGCTACAACCCCGAGGGCGTGCGCATCGGCCAGAGCGAATCGCGCCACCGCCGGGCGGTGAAGGTGTGGGACCGCCGCGAATTCCGCAATCTCGACGACACGGTGGAGCTGGGCACCCGCAACATCAAGGTGGCGCTGCGCCGCCTGCGCCGCTTCGCCCGCACCGGGGCCGCCAGCGAACTGGACCTGCCGGGCACCATCCGCGCCACCGCCGGCAACGCCGGCTATCTGGACCTGAAGATGGTGCCGGAGCGGCACAACGCCGTCAAACTGCTGCTGCTTTTGGACATCGGCGGGTCCATGGACGACCACATCCGCCTGTGCGAGGAGCTGTTCTCCGCCGTGCGGACGGAGTTCAAGCACCTGGAAACCTTCTACTTCCACAACTGCATCTATGAGAGCGTGTGGCGCGACAACGCCCGCCGCTTCGACGAGCGGATGCCCACCTGGGACATGCTCCACACCTATCCCGCCGATTACAAGCTGGTGTTCGTCGGCGACGCCGCCATGAGCCCCTATGAGATCCTCTACGACGGCGGCAGCGTGGAGCACTGGAACGAGGAAGCGGGGCGGGTGTGGATGCAGCGGGTACTGTCGGTCTACCGCCGGGCGGTGTGGCTGAACCCGGTGCCCGAAGACCGCTGGGGCTACACGGAATCCACCCGGCTGATGAAGAAGATCATGGAGGACCGGATGTTCCCCCTGACCATCCAGGGGCTGGATCGGGCCATGCGGGCGCTGCTGTGATCTTTAAGAAAACAGAACCCGAAACAAATGAACACAGAGGGTGAAATCAAGCAATTCCGCCCAAATTCCCCTGTACGTGTAGGGTTATCGGGCCGAATGAACCTTATTACGGAAAGATTTCCCTCTCCCTCATTTCCTGGATAATCGTTCTATGCATTCTTGCCGATGGCCCTAGCTCCTCTTTCAAGCACGGAAACCGGGACAGTTTCAGCCCTCGTTTACGGTTGAATAACCGTCGTCAACCTATATTGAGAAAAAGCAGATCCCACGGAAAGGGAGGCCGATCATGGACAAAATCCCCTTACGGGCTTGCGCCATGCCTGACGCCACACCCGCACGCGAGGCTCACCGCACGATGGCGACCGACACCAACCTGCCGGCTTCGTTCCTCATCAACGATGATTTCCGCCGAAAGGCGCGGCAGATCCTGACCACCCATTCCACCGTCCCCGCCGGCTGTGTCCATCTGCTGGGGTTGGAAGAAATCCGCGAACGGGCCGGGCGCAAGTGGGACATAATCGAACAGAGGGTCCACGACGTCACCGAACGGATCTTGCAAAAGAACCTGTCCCCCGCCGATGCCTGGATCCGCTACGGCGGCGAAACCTATCTGGTCGTCTTCGCATCCAAGGACAAGAGCAAGGCGCAGATCACCTGTGGCCGGATCAAGACCCAGTTGATGGAACTGCTGCTGGGCCACCAGGATACCCACGACATCACGGTCCAGACGGTGGTCGTGGACATGAACGGCCAGATGCTGCTGGAATCCCATGCGCTGGGCAGCCTGCTGGACGGCCTGGCCGCCAAGGCCGGCGGCCATGACGCACGCGACGGCGTTTTCGGCGACGGCGCGGGTGGTGATGCCGGCGTCATGGTGCCGGCGCCCGATCCCGGCGTGCTGGATTTCGTCCACCATCCCATCTGGGACGCCATGGCCCATGTGACGTCCACCTATGCCTGCCAGCCCCGGCTGACCCGTACGGGCTTCGCGCCCCTGATCGGCTATGCGGTGCTGGACGATCGGGAGGATGTGAACGCCATTCTGGATCTGGACCGCCACACGTTGCTGGAGGCTGTGGCGACCCTGACCGAACTGTTCCAGAACAGGTTCCGCTATATCCTGGTTCTGCCGGTCCATTTCGAGACCATGGCCAACACCAAGCGGCGGCGGGATTATCTGACCACCTGCCGGATGATTTCGAAATATCTGGCACCGTTCGTCAGCTTCGGGCTGGTGGGGTTGCCGCGGGGCATCCCCATGGGCCGGCTGAACGAAATCGTCACCGCCCTGCACGCGGTGGGCCGCTCCGTCACCGCGCGCACGGAGGAGGACGGCGCCGATCTGGCCACCTATGCCCAGTGCGGGATCAAGGCCGCCGGCATCGAACTCAGCCCCTATGCCGAGGGGACCAAGGCCGCCCTGGAGTTGGAGCATTTCAGCGCCGCCTGCCACAAGGTGGGGCTCAGCGCGCACGTGGACGGCGTGCGTGACAGACGGACCATGGATCTGGCGGTGAAGGCGGGATTCAAGTACCTGTCCGGGCCGATCATCGGCTCGGACGACCCCTACCCCCAGCACATGGTCCGCTGCACGGAAAAGGATCTGCTGATGCGCGCCCGCCCGAAACACCGGCCGGGAAGCGTCTAAGGCTCAGCGGGCGTAGACCTTCGGCTCGGCGAAGTTCAGATGGTCGATCAGCGCCTGGCTGACGCAGCCATCGACGGCCAGCCTGGCCTTTTTCTGGTACGCCTTGATGGCGGAACGGGTGCGCGGCCCGGTCTTGCCGTCCGCCGGGCCGGGCTTGAAGCCATGGTCGGCGAGCGCGGTCTGGATGCCTTCCACATAGCCGCGCAGGGTGTCGGAGCCCATGGCGTCCTCTTCCACGCACCGCGCCGCGGCACCCTGCATGGACACCAGAAGGACCGCCCCCACAAAAAGCAGAACACGCCCCATAGAAACCCTCCTTGAAGTTGGGTTCCAAGGGCCTCCCGGCCCTTGGCGGGGAAGCGCGAAGGGGAAGGATCCCCTTCGCAAAACGCACTCCCCCGGCGTTACGCGCCGTCCTGTTCGTCGCTCTGCCCCTTGATCCGGGCGGCCAGGGCGGCTTCCAGGAAACGGTCGATATCGCCGTCCAACACCCCTTGGGAGTTGGAGGTTTCCACCGACGTGCGCAGATCCTTGACCATCTGATAGGGATGCAGCACATAGCTGCGGATCTGGTGGCCCCAGCCGATGTCGGTCTTCTGGGCTTCCAGCGCCGCGGCGGCGTCTTCGCGGATCTTCAGTTCCCGTTCGTACAGGCGCGCGCGCAGCATGTCCCACGCCTTGGCGCGGTTCTTGTGCTGGGAACGTTCCTGCTGACAGCTCACCGCGATGTTGGTGGGCAGGTGGGTGATTCGAACCGCGGAGTCCGTCTTGTTGATGTGCTGGCCGCCGGCACCCGACGCGCGGTAGGTGTCGATGCGGCAGTCCTTTTCGTTGATCTCGATGTTGATCTTGTCGTCGATCACCGGGCTGATGGACACGGCGGCAAAGCTGGTCTGGCGCCGGGCCTGGCTGTCGAACGGGCTGATGCGCACCAGCCGGTGGACCCCGGCCTCCGTCTTCATCCAGCCATAGGCGTTGTGGCCCTTGATTTGGACGGTGGCGGATTTGATGCCCGCTTCTTCGCCGGGGCTTTCTTCCAGCCATTCGGTCTTGTAGCCGTGCTGTTCGGCCCAGCGCAGGTACATGCGCAGCAGCATCAGCGCCCAGTCCTGCGCCTCGGTCCCGCCGGCACCGGCGTTGACTTCGACGAAGCAGTCGTTGGCGTCGGCTTCGCCCGACAGCAGGCTTTCGATCTGCAGCTTGCCCGCGCGGTCGCGCAGGGCATAGAGCTGGGTTTCGGCGTCGGCGACGACGGTCGCGTCCTCTTCCGCCTCGCCCATTTCGATCAGTTCCAGGGAATCGGAGAGATCCCGTTCCAGCGCGCGGTAACCGTTGACCGAGGTTTCAAGCTGGGTGCGCTCGCGCATGATCTTCTGCGCGCGGTCGGGGTCGTCCCACAGCTTGGGGTCTTCGGACAGGGCATTCAGTTCGTCGAGACGGCGCAGTGCGTTGTCCCAGTCAAAGATGCCTCCTCAGCAGCGCCAGCGAGTCACGGATCTCGCCAGCGGCCGCTTCGATCTCGGCGCGCATGGGCGAGCCTCCTCGTCAGCCAGAGTGAATACGAAAGCGGGGAGTTATGTAGCGCCTTGTGCCGGGGTTTGCACCCCCAAACTGGCGTTCCCCGAACGAAAGGCCGGGGCCGCACCCCCAACGGATACGCCAGCTTGCCCCGCTTATGGCCCCCCTTTGCTGCCGGGAAAGGTTGGAGGCCTTGTGCCACCTTGTTGCGGGGCAACCAATGCGGTGCGCGGCCATGAACTTTTCCAGTCTTTCATTTCTGCTTTTCATCACGGTCTTTACCGCCCTGTTCCTGGCGCTTGCGCGAACACGGGCGTTTACACCGATGCTTCTGGTCAGCAGCTATATCTTTTATGGCTGGTGGGATTACCGCTTCTGCGCGTTGCTGGCGCTGACCACCGTCATCGACTTCTGGGCCGGGCTGCGGGTGGCCGACGCGCGCAGCCGGGACGAAGCGCGTCACTACCTGTACCTCAGCGTCGGCAGCAACCTCGCCATCCTGTTCTTCTTCAAATACTTCAACTTCTTCATCGACAGCGCCCAGACGGCTCTGGCCAGCCTGGGCATCGACGCGGGCCACACCGCCCTGTCGATCATCCTGCCGGTGGGCATCTCCTTCTACACCTTCCAGAATCTCAGCTACACGCTGGACGTCTACAAGGGTGAATTGAAGGCGGAGCGGTCGCTGGTCAACTATGCCACCTTCGTCGCCTTCTTTCCCCAACTGGTCGCCGGCCCCATCGTGCGCGCCCGCGACCTGCTGCCCCAGATCGCCCAGCCGCCGGAGAAGGTGGATTTCGCCTTCCGCTTCAACGGATTGGAAAAGATCGTCTGGGGCTATTTCCTCAAGCTGGTGCTGGCCGACAACGCCGCCGCGGTGGTGGACGCCCGCTTCGCCCAGCCGGAATTCTACAACGCGCTGAACCACATCATCGGCATGGTGTGCTTCAGCCTGCAGATCTACGGTGATTTCGCGGGTTATTCGCTGATCGCCATCGGGCTGGCGCAGGTCTATGGCTACCGTCTGTGCCCCAATTTCGCCCGGCCCTATTTCGCCACCGGATTCGGGGATTTCTGGCGGCGCTGGCACATCTCCCTGTCGTCGTGGTTCCGGGACTACCTTTACATCCCGCTGGGGGGCAACCGTACCTATGCCCTGCGGGTGCGCAACGTCGTCTTCACCATGCTGGTGTCGGGGCTGTGGCACGGGGCGAACTGGACCTTCGTGCTGTGGGGGGCCATGCACGCCGGTCTGGTGCTGGCCGAGGATGCCGGACGGCGGGCGGTGCGGTTCCTGGGCCTCGGCCTGCCCGCCTGGGGCCGGCGGGCGCTGCGGCCGCTGGTGATCGCCGGGGTGTTCATGGGTATCACCCTGACGTGGCTGCCCTTCCGCGCCGACGGCATGGACACGGTGACCACGATCCTGGGCATCATCGCGCAGGGCGATTTTTCCCTGCCCCACGGGATGCAGCAGACCACGGCGCTGCTGCGGGTCGCCATCGCCGCCCTGGTGGTGTTCTCCATCGACGCCCTGATCGAAGGGGGCATGACCCGGCGCTATGCCGGCGCTCCGGTGGTGGTGCGGTCGTTCGCCTGTTCGTCGCTGATCGTGCTGCTGCTGCTGGTGGGCAGCTTCGGCAACCGGTCCTTCATCTATTTCCAATTCTGACCGTGTAAGGAGCACGCGAAGCCATGGCACGCCTGATTGCCTGCGTTTTCCTGATCCTGGGGATGGTGACGGCCATGGACCGGTCACTCGCGGCGGCGCTGGGGTCGCTGCTGCTGAAAAGCCAGGACCGGTTCATCGCGCTCTACCGCCCCGATACCGCTCCGGCGGATGTGGTCATCCTGGGCAATTCCCGCGCCGACAATCACTTCCCCCCCGACACGGTGGCGAAGCTTGCCTGCGGCAGCACCGTCAACCTGGGCATGGGTGGGGCGCCCACCGTGGTGTCGGCGGCCCTGTGGGAGGATTATCTGGACCGTCACCCCGCGCCGAAGCTGCTGATCCTGGAGCCGACCTCCATCGAGGATGACCCGGCGGTGCTGGCCGACGCCCCCATGCTCAGCACGTATTCCCCGCGGATCGACGCGCTGGTGCGGCAGGCCGACGCCAACCAATGGGCCTGGAATCAGGCATTCCACCTGCTGACCTTCAACAGCAACCAGACCCTGCGGCTGATGGCGGGGATGCTGTCGGAGGGCAGCCGCGACCGGACCCTGGACGGGGTGATGAGTGCCGCGCAAAAGGCCCAGTTGGACCGCGCCCCGGAAGAGGTGTGGGACATGTATCCCGCCAACCTCGCGGCCCTGGACCGCATCATCGCCACCGCGCAAAGCCGCGGCGTGACCGTGGCGGTGGCGATCACGCCGCTGTACGGGCCATTGGCGGCCAAGATCCGCAATTACGATGACTTCTTCGCCACGCTGGCGGCCCATATGCCGCCGGGGGTGACCGTGCTCGACCTGCGCGGCACGGCGACGGCGGAGGAGCAGTTCACCGACCCCATGCACATCAACCGCGCCGGGGTGGAGCGGATGATGACGGCCCTGGCCGACCCGCTGCACCGGCTGGGCTGCGGCGAACCCGGCGGGATGATCGCCCGCCTGCCCGCAGCCCCCCTGACGCCGGCCCCCATATCGCCGGCCCCCATATCGCCGGCCAGTGCCGTGGCTCAGTACAGCCCGCCGGTGCCCACCGTGGCCGCCGCCGGGGGCGGGGCGCCGTAACCGCCGCCCGCCGCCGCCGGCGCCTGCAGCCCGCCGCCGGCGCTGGGCACCGGCAGGGCGGAATAGCTGCCCGAGGCGTCCTCGCCATAGCCGGCGCCGGGCACCTCGCCGCTCCACGACCCGTTGCCGCCGGTCTGGCCCGAGCCGTCCAGCACGGCCACGGCCTGATCGGCGGTGGGTTCGGTGCCGGGGACGAAGGCTTCCCAGATGGAGCGGCGGTCGCCCGGTTCGGCCAGACGCCCATTGTCCGGGTTGACCTTCACCAGACGCAGGCCGGGGGGCATGCGGAACGGCACCGCCGGACGTTCGCGCAGCGTGGCCTCGATGGCTTCCCTGAACATGGGCACCGCCGCCGAGCCGCCGGTTTCCTTCGGCCCCAGCGACCGCGGCTTGTCGAAGCCGATGTAGGTGCCGATCACCAGATCGGGGGTGAAGCCGACGAACCACGCATCCACCGAATCGTTGGTGGTGCCGGTCTTGCCCGCCAGCGGCTTGCCCAGGGCGGCCAGCTTGGCCGCGGTGCCGCGCTGCACCACCCCTTCCAGCATGGACACGATCTGATAGACGGTGCGCGGGTCGGCGATGCGCTCGCGCCCGTCGGGCACCGACGGCGCCGCCAGCCCCGGCTTCCACGCGATGTTGGAACAGCCCTCGCACGGGCGGGTGTCGTGGCGGAAGATGGTCTTGCCGTTGCGGTCCTGCACCCGGTCGATGAAGGTCGGGGTGATGCGCTTACCGCCGTTGTCCAGCATGGCATAGGCGGTGGTCAGCCGCAGCACCGTGGTTTCTCCCGCCCCCAGCGCCATGGGCAGGTAGGGCTGGAGGTTATCGACGATGCCGAACCGCTCCACCAGCGCCTTCACCTTGTCCATGCCGATGTGCTGGGCCAGACGCACGGTCATGACGTTGCGCGACTTCTCGATGCCCACGCGCATGGGCGTGGGGCCGTAGAATTCGTGGCTGAAGTTCTCGGGCCGCCAGATGGGCTGTCCGTGGCCGGGGTTGTATTCGAACGGCGCGTCCATCACCAGCGTGGCCGGCGTCAGACCGGTTTCCAAGGCGGCCAGATAGACGAAGGGCTTGAAGGTCGAGCCCGGCTGCCGCATGGCCTGGGTCGCGCGGTTGAAGGCGCTGATGGCGTGGGAATAGCCGCCGACCATGGCCAGCACACGGCCGGTGTGCGGGTCGATGGCGACCATGCCGCCCTGCACCGCCGGAATCTGGCGCAGGGAATAGGTGTTGGCCGGGTAATCCTTGCCCTTCTCATCCTTGGCGGCGGCCTCCACCAGAATCACGTCGCCCAGCTTGGCCACGTCGGACGGGCGGCGGATGTCGGGGCCGACGCGCTCGCCCTCCTTCCACGCCCGCGCCCAGCGCAGTTCGGCCAGCGGCACGCGCCCGCGGGTGCCGTCGGCAAGGCCGACGTCCAGACCGGCGGGATCATCGTCCTTCAGCACCACCGCCATGTGCCACGGGTCGGCACCGGCGGGCGCCGGCATGGCGGCCAGCTTCTTGGCCCAGCCGTCGAAATTCTCCATCCGTCCCACCGGCCCGCGGTAGCCGTGGCGGCGGTCGTACTGGATCAGCCCGTCGCGGAGCGCGCGGGTCGTCTGTTCCTGGAGCTTGGGATCGACGGAGGCGCGGACGGCCAGCCCGCCCTCGTACAGTGCCTGTTCGCCGTAGAGCTTGGCGATTTCGCGGCGTACCTCTTCGGCGAAGTAGTCGGCGGTCACCACCTCCCCCTCGCCGCGGCGGCGGACGGTCAGGGGTTCGGCCTGGGCGGCGCGGGCCTCCTCGGCGGTGATGGCGCCATCCTCGGCCATGCGGCTGATCACCCAGTTGCGCCGGGCGGTGGCCGCTTCCTTCTGCCGTTCGGGATGATAGTTGGTGGGCGCCTTGGGCAGGGCCGCCAGATACGCCACCTCCGCCACCGACAGCTCGTCCAGGGACTTGTTGAAATAGTTCAGCGCCGCCATGGCGACGCCATAGGAGCGGAAGCCCAGGAAGATCTCGTTCAGATACAGCTCCAGGATGCGGTCCTTGGAAAAGGCGCGCTCGATGCGCACGGCCAGGATCGCTTCCTTGATCTTGCGGACGTACGACACCTCGTTGGTCAGCAGCATGTTCTTGGCGACCTGCTGCGTGATGGTGGAGGCGCCGACGGGCCGGCGGTCGGAACCGAAATTTTCCAGGTTGACCACGATGGCGCGGGCGACACCGATGGGGTCGATGCCCTTGTGGTCATAGAAATTCTTGTCCTCCGCCGCCAGGAAGGCGGAGATCACCCGCTTCGGGATATCGCGGATGGGAACGAAGATGCGCTTTTCCGAGGCGAATTCCGCCATCAGCCGGCCGTCGCCGGCATAGACGCGGGTGGTCACCGGCGGTTCATAGCTGGCCAGCCGCGTGTAATCGGGCAGATCCTGATCGTAATAGTCGATCACATAGACCAGCGCACCGGCACCGGCCAGAACCAGCATGACCGCGGCCATCAGCAGCGACAGAAGAAGGCGCATCGTTCGATCCCACCATGACCGGCCCAACGGCCGAAAACCCGCCCAGGAACAGTGCCGGGACGGGGCCGGATTGCCAGCAAATTATGGCCTGCGCAAGGCCGCGGGGGGAAGGTCTGGCATGCACGTGCCCCCACCTTGTCACCCCCGGTTGCACCGAGGGCGGCGTCAGGATTTGCGTTCGCGGTGCAGCCAGCGGAAATAGGCGTCCACCGCGCGGGTCACGCCACGGGCCATGCGTTCGCGGTGGTCGCCGCTGGTCAGCAGGCTGACATCCTGCGGGCTGGAGAGATAGCCCATTTCGATCAGCACCGCCGGGATATCGGGGCCGGTCAGCACCGCCAGCCCCGCCTGACGATGGGGCTTGGACGGCAGCAGCTTGACCTCCTTGCCCAGATTTTCCAACGCCATCCGGGCAAAGCGGCGGGAATGGTTCAGGGTGTCGCGCTGGGCCAGATCGATCAGGATGCCGGCCACCAGATCGTTTTCCGACGACAGGTCCAGCCCGGCGATGGCATCGGCGCGGTTTTCCTTGGCCGCCAACATTTCCGCCTCGCGGTCCGACGCCTTGTCCGACAGGGTGTAGATGGACAGGCCGCGGATGGTGCCGTTGCCGATGCTATCGGCGTGCAGCGACACGAACAGGTCGCCCCCGGCATCCCGTGCGATGCTCACCCGTTCGCGCAGACGCACGAACACGTCCTTGTCGCGGGTCAGCAGCACGCGGTAGCGCCCGGTTGCCAGCAGTTGGCGCCGCACCTCGCGTGCCGCGGCAAGCGTGATGTCCTTCTCATAAACCCCGCCGACACCGATGGCGCCGGGATCGACGCCGCCGTGGCCGGGGTCCAGCACGACCAGCGGCTTTTCCACAACCGGGGCAGGACGGACGGCCGGAGGGCGCGGAGCGGCGGACGGCAGGGCGGCGGGCACCACCTGCGCCGACGGCGCCGTCGTGGGTTTGGTCGGAATCTCCGACGGAATGGCGGGCAGGGCGGCGGCCTGGAACTCTGCCTTGGGCGGATCGGCGGGCTTGTCCGGCGCCCCCTCGCCCTTGGCGGAGGCGGAGGCCGGAACGCTCTTGCCCGGCGGGCCGTCGGTGCCCCATCCCGGCTTCAGGTCGATCACCAGCCGCGGCTGGCGGCCGTCGCGGGCGGGGATGATGAAGCTGCTGGCCACGTGGACAGGCCCCGTGGTGTCCAGGGACAGGCGCAGAACACCGTCCGCCGTCTCGCTGCGCACCCGGCGGACCACGCCGTGGGGCGGCACGGTGCCGCCGGACCAGCGCAGCCCGGTCAGTTCCACCACCACCCGAACCGGGTCGGCGGCGGTGGTGACGCGGTAGGACACCCGCTCGCTCATCTCGACCACGAAACGGGTCTTGTCGGGGTGGGAGCCCAGGCGCATGTCGATCAGCGACGCCTGTTCCGGCACCATGGGAAGGGCGGCGGTCCGGGCCCGCAAGGTCTCCGCCACGGCATCCGCCCCCGCCGCCAGCGGCAGCAGAAGCATCAGCGCGGCCAGCGCGGCACGGATACGGACCCCGACGGTCATCAAGCCTTCCCAAACCAACGGTGCAGGGCAGCACCCCGGCCCCTTCTTTTGAGCGAGGGACCGGCGGTGCGGCGTGCCCCGACTGTGGCATGCCCCCTGCCGCGGGGAAAAGTGCCGGAGCGGCACCAGCGCCGTTTGCCCCCCGACCGTGACATCCCCGCAACGGGTGGGTTGCGGAAACCACGACGGGTACGGGAACAAACAGCGCTTTTTTGCGCCCGTCCGCTCCTTGAACCGTTGTGAAAGCGCACCGGCTTGTTTATGTTACCGGAGCGACATACCGCGATTCGCCCGCTTCCGGTCTGAGGCGTCAGGGGTCTTCCCTGCCGCGCAGGCAAGAAGGGGCGCCGCGCCCGGAAACACCGTTCGGCCGTTACACCGTGCCGTCCGGCCGTTTCCTGCGGCGGGGCGCTATGAATCGCCGGTGCATGCGGAAAACCGTCGAAGCCGGTTCCGGTCCCAAACACCGGAACACGGCGGGTGCGTTCCGGTCCGTCCTGGCTGCTTTTGACGAGCGCCGTTCGACGGAGAAGCGGGCGTCCCCGCCGATGGCTCACTCACCTTTTTGATGACGCGCCGGGCGCCCGTGGGTCGCGCGGCCTGCCGGGGGCGTCATGAGGATCTTGTATGGCCAAGCGGATGCTTGTTGATGCCACGCACCCGGAAGAAACACGGGTCGTTGTGGTCAATGGAAACCGGCTCGAAGAACTCGACTTCGAGATTGCCTCGCGAAAGCAGCTCAAGGGCAATATCTATCTCGCCAAGGTCACGCGTGTTGAGCCTTCGCTCCAGGCGGCCTTCGTCGAATACGGCGGGAACCGGCACGGGTTCCTGGCCTTTTCCGAAATCCACCCCGATTACTACCGCATTCCCGTCGCCGACCGCGAAGCCCTGATGGCCGAACAGCGCCGCCGGGACGAGGAATACGGCCACGGCGACGACAACGGCGCCGGCTCCCACGCCGACGCGGCCAACGGTGACAGCGACGACAACGGCGACAACGGCGATGCCCCCACGGGCCACCTGTCGCCCATGCCCTCCCCCATCCCGGTGGAGACCCTGGCTGCGCCGGTTATCGAGGGCGACACCCCCGCCGACACCGAGGACGAGGCCCCGGTGGCCGAGGCCGCGAACGGCGCCGAGCCGCCGGCCGAGATGGACACCGACGTGGTGGGCGGCGACGACACCGAAGATGTGGAAAGCCAGCACCGCCGCCGCGCGCGCCCCTTGCGCAGCTATAAGATCCAAGAGGTCATCAAGCGCCGCCAGATCCTGCTGGTGCAGGTGACCAAGGAAGAGCGCGGCAACAAGGGCGCGGCGCTGACCTCCTATCTGTCGCTGCCGGGCCGCTATTGCGTGCTGATGCCCAACACCGACCGGGGCGGCGGGATCAGCCGCAAGATCACCAACCCGGCCGACCGCAAGCGCCTGAAGGAAATTCTGTCGGATCTGGACGTGCCGGATGGCATGGCGGTCATCCTGCGGACCGCGGGGCTGGAACGGTCGAAGCCGGAAATCCGCCGCGACCTGGAATATTTGCTGCGCCTGTGGGACGACATCCGCGAACAGACGCTGAAGTCCACGGCGCCGTGCCTGATCTATGAAGAAGCCAACCTGATCAAGCGGACCATCCGCGACGTCTATTCCGCCGACATCGACGAGGTGTGGGTGGAGGGCGAGGCCGGGTTCCGCACGGCGCGCGACTTCATGTCGATGCTGATGCCCGACCACACCCGGCGGGTCCAGCTCTACCGCGACGACTCCATCCCGCTGTTCCACCGCTATCAGGTGGAAGCCCAGATCGACGCCATCCACAGCCCGGTGGTGCAGCTTCGCTCGGGCGGCTACATCGTCATCAACCCCACCGAAGCCCTGGTCGCCATCGACGTGAACTCCGGGAAATCCACCCGTGAGCGCAACATCGAGGAAACCGCCTTCAAGACCAACCTGGAAGCCGCCGAAGAGGTGGCCCGCCAGTTGCGCCTGCGCGACCTTGCCGGCCTGATCGTGATCGATTTCATCGACATGGAAGAGCCGCGCAACAACGCCGCCGTCGAGCGCAAGATCAAGGAGGCGATGAAGAACGACCGGGCGCGCATCCAGCTCGGCCGCATTTCGCCCTTCGGCCTGCTGGAGCTGTCGCGCCAGCGCCTGCGCCCGTCGCTGCTGGAAACCAACTTCGAACGCTGCCCCCATTGCGCCGGCACCGGTGTGGTGCGGTCGGTGGAATCGGCGGCGCTGCACGTGCTGCGTGCCATCGAGGAAGAGGGTATCCGCAAGCGGTCCAGCGAAATCACCGTCGCGGTTCCGTCCAGCATCGCGCTGTACATCCTCAACCAGAAGCGCGGCGATCTGGCCCGCATCGAGGAGCGCTACGGCTTCGGCGTGATGATCCAGGCCGATGACACGCTCATCGCCCCCGAGCTGCGTCTGGAGCGGGTGAAGGCCCGTCAGGCCGACGAGGGCGGTGCTCTGGTCAGCGCCGACCGGATCATGCAGGAAACCGACCGCGACCTCGCCGCCGAGGCCGTGGAACCGGAAACCGCCCTCCCGGCCGAGGTGGAAGCCGAAGCCACCGAGGGCGAGGCCGAGCGCACGGCCCTGGACGCGGAGGAGAACGGCGACCGCCGCCGCCGCCGCCGCCGCCGCCGCCGTGGCCGTGGTGAGGGCCGCGACGGCTTCGAGGGCCGCGAGGGTGTGGAGGCCGGCGACGAGGACGAAGGCGAGGGCGAGGCCGACGAGGCGCCTGTTCCCGTTGCCGCCGCCGAAGCCGAAGCGGTCTCCGACGAAGCCATGGCCGACGAAGGCGCCGACTCCGACGAGGCTGAAGGCTTCGAGGGCGAGGACGAGAACGGCGACGGTGCACGCAAGAAGCGCCGCCGCGGCAAGCGCGGTGGCCGCCGCCGGTCCCGTCAGCGCGAGGGCGTGAACGGCGAGGCCGTGGCTGAAGAGGGCACCGACGAAGCCGTGGCCATCGAAGCCCCGGCGGAGGAAGCACCCGCCGCCGAACCAGCCCCGGCCGTGGCGGAAGAGGCGCCGGCCCCCGCGGTGACCGAGGAAGCACCCGTGGCGGAAGCCCCGGCAGCCGAAACCCCGGTGGACGAAGCCCCGGCCAAGCCCGCCCGCAAGCGCGCCGCCGCGCCGCGCAAACGCAAGGCAGCCGCCGAGACCGAGGCCGCCCCGGCGGTGGAACCGGTCCCGGCGGAAGAGGCTCCGGCCCCGAAGAAGCGGATCACCCGCAAGAAGGCGGCCCCCGCGGAAACCGGGACCATCGCCGAAGCCGTGACCGTCCCGGTGGAAGAGGCTCTGGCCCCGAAGAAGCGGACCACCCGCAAGAAGGCGGCCCCCGCGGAAGCCGAGGCCATCGCCGAAACCGTGACCGCCCCGGTGGCGGAGGAGGCTCCGGCGCCGAAGAAGCGGACCACCCGCAAGAAGGCGGCCCCCGCGGAAGCCGAGGCCACGGCAGCGGAAGCCGCCGCCCCCGTGGCGGACGCCCCGGTGCCCGCCGAACCGTCTCCCGCCCCGGCGGCGGAACCGGCGGCCGAGGATGCAGCCCAGCCGGCCAAGCCGCGCCGCGGCTGGTGGGCCCGCTGACCATCGGGTAGGGACTGAGGGAAAAGGCGCCTCCGGGCGCCTTTTCCTTTTGTGCCCCCCTGCCTTCCCCCCCTTGCCAACCGGCGGAGCCCTCCTACCTTGGTGGCCTTGCCGGATCTTCAGTGGACCGCTTCGCAATGACTGCCATGCCTGCCGCCAAGGACATCTTTTCCTACCGCCCCTATTGGGCGCACCGTTTCGGGCCGGCCCCGTTCCTGCCCATGTCGCGGGCGGAGATGGACGAGCTTGGCTGGGACAGTTGCGACATCATCATCGTGACCGGTGACGCCTACATCGACCATCCCAGCTTCGGCATGGCGATCATCGGGCGGTTGTGGGAGGCGCAGGGCTTCCGCGTCGGCATCATCGCCCAGCCGGCGTGGCAGGACGCGGAGGCGTTCAAGGCACTGGGCAAGCCCAACCTGTTCTTCGGCGTGACCAGCGGCAACATGGATTCCATGGTCAACCGCTACACCTCGGACCGCCGCATCCGCCACAACGACAGCTACACGCCCAACGACGAGGGCGGGCGCCGTCCCGACCGCGCCACCATCGTCTATGCCCAGCGCTGCCGCGAAGCCTACCGCGACACCCCCATCGTGCTGGGCGGGATCGAGGCGTCGCTGCGCCGCATCGCCCATTACGATTACTGGTCGGACAAGGTGCGCCGCTCGATCCTGGTGGACAGCAAGGCCGACGTGCTGGTCTATGGCAACGCCGAGCGCGCCATCGTGGAGATCGCCCACCGCGCGGCCAAGGGTGAGCACCCCCGCGCCATGACCGGCATCCGCGGCACCGCCCGGCTGGTGGATTCGGTGCCGGACGGCATGGCGGTGGTGGACTACACCTCCATCGACGACACCCTGGGTGCGGTGAAATCGCCGCTGCCGCCGGACCGGACCGTGGTCCGCCTGCCCGATTTCGACACGCTGGTGACCGACAAGGTGCTGTACGCCCACGCCTCCCGCGTGCTGCACCAGGAGGCCAACCCCGGCAACGCCCGCGCCCTGATCCAGCGCCACGGCGACAAGCTGGTGTGGCTGGAGCCGCCGCCCGTGCCGCTGACCACGCCGGAACTGGACCGGGTGTTCGACCTGCCCTACGCCCGCAACCCGCACCCGTCCTACGGCGGTGCACGGATTCCGGCGTGGGAGATGATCCGCTTCTCCGTCAACATCATGCGCGGGTGCTTCGGCGGCTGCTCCTTCTGCTCCATCACCGAGCACGAGGGCCGCATCATCCAGAGCCGGTCGGAAAAATCCATCCTGCGCGAGATCGAGCAGATCCGCGACAAGACCGACGGATTCACCGGCGCCATCTCCGACATGGGCGGCCCCACCGCCAACATGTATCGGCTGGCCTGCAAGGACGAGGAGACGCAGGCGGTGTGCCGGCGCCCGTCCTGCGTCTATCCCGACATCTGCAAGAATTTGAACACCGACCACGGGCCGCTGATCCAGCTTTACCGCAAGGCCCGCGCCATTCTCGGCGTGAAGCGCATCTCCATCGCGTCGGGCCTGCGCTACGACCTGGCGGTGAAAAGCCCGGCCTATGTCAAGGAACTGGTCACCCACCACGTGGGCGGCTATCTGAAGATCGCGCCCGAACACACCGAGGACGGGCCGCTGTCGAAGATGATGAAGCCCGGCATCGGCACCTACGACAAGTTCAAGGCGCTGTTCGACCGCGCGGCGAAGGAGGCGGGGAAGGAACTGTACCTCATCCCCTATTTCATCGCCGCCCACCCCGGCACCACGGACGAGGACATGCTGAACCTCGCCCTGTGGCTGAAGCGCAACGGGTTCCGCGCCGATCAGGTGCAGACCTTCCTGCCGTCTCCCATGTCGCTGTCCACCGCCATGTACCACAGCGAGCGCAACCCGCTGCGGCCCGTGCGCCGGACCGGGGGCGAGGGGGTGTTCACCGCCAAGGGGCTGAAGCAGCGCCGTCTGCACAAGGCGTTCCTGCGCTACCACGACGCGGAGAACTGGCCGATCCTGCGCGACGCCCTGAAGACCATGGGGCGCGACGACCTGATCGGCCCCGGCAAACGCCATCTGGTGCCGGCGTGGCAGCCGTTCGGCACCGGCGGCACCGGGGGCGAGGGCAGCCGCACGGGCCGCAAGCACGGCCAGCAGACCTTCCTGACCACCCATGCCGGCGAGGGCCGGCGGCCGGAGCGCGCCTTGGCCGCGGGTGCCAAGGGGAACAAATTCACCAAGCCCAAAGCCGCGCCCGGCAAGCGCAAGCCCTGAGCCGCCCTACCGCGCCGCCGCCTCCCGCACCGGGCGGGCGGCGGGTGCGGTCAGGGTGCGGCTCCAGCCGATCCACAGGGCGAAGGCGGCCATCGCCGCCACGCCCCCCAGACCGGTCAGAAGCTGCACCGCGGCCCGGTCGCCCGACAGGGTGTTGACCATGTCGGCCAGCGGCGCCAGCACGACCGTCAGGCAGAAGACCTCCAGCGAATGACGCCCCATGCGGCGCAGGTGGGCCGCCGCCGGGTGGTCCAGCCACGGGCCGTCGGGCACCAGCGCCGTCACCCACACCGCCAGCGCCAGGAAATGCAGCAGGCGCAGCGGGGCCAGATCGGTCTTGCTGATGGGATAGATCAGCTCCGCCACCGCCCGCGGCATCACCGCGTCGTGCAGTTCCGGCCAGCGCCACGACAAGGCCAGCAGCGCCGACGCCGCCAGATACACCGCCGCCGCCCGCACCACGGGCCGCGCCCGCCACCACCGCGCCCCGGCACCGGCAGGGCGCCATGCCGTGACGCAGCCCAGCACGAACAGGAACTGCCACGCCAGCGGGTTGAAGAACCAGCGCCCGCCCCCCTGATCCGGCATGTTCCAGCCGAACACCTGCGTCAGCCCGTACAGCATCGCCGAGGCGCCCAGCACCGCCAGCCGCCAGCGCCGCAGGAACGGCACGATCACCGCCAGCAACAGCAGCAACAGGATGTAGAGCGGCAGCGGGTCCATCAGGTGCGGCTTGAACCGCAGGGTCAGGGCGTCGAGAAGGGCCTGTTCGGTCTGGCTGACGAAATAGCCCAGGTGCATGTCCTGGATGAAATCACGGGTTTCCACGCGGGCGTTGGCGAACACCACCACCCCCATCAGCAGCACCATCAGGAAGATGTGGGCGATGTACAGCACCCAGGCGCGTTTCAGGATGCGCATGGCCGCCGCACCATAGCCGTGCCGCTCCATCACCCCGCCATAGGCCAGGGTGGCGCCATAGCCGGCCAGGAACACGAAGATCTCCGCCGCATCGCTGAGGCCGGCGTTGCGCGGCGACACCTGCCCCAACACGTTGCCGGGGATATGGTCCCAGAAGATGAAGATCAGGGCCAGCCCGCGGAAAAGATCGACGCGCCCGTCGCGGCCCTTGCTCATCGTGCCCCCGCCCCCCTGTTCTGCACCGCCGCAGGACATGCGGCTGGACAGGGCCGGCGTCAATCCGTAGTAACCGCTTCCGCCCCCCGCTCCTGCCG
The DNA here is from genome assembly GCF_025961205.1 of Azospirillum fermentarium. Taxonomy (NCBI): domain Bacteria; kingdom Pseudomonadati; phylum Pseudomonadota; class Alphaproteobacteria; order Rhodospirillales; family Azospirillaceae; genus Azospirillum; species Azospirillum fermentarium. The sequence goes on along the minus strand of NZ_JAOQNH010000002.1, from coordinate 353,783 downwards.
GCACGCGGTTTCCAGCACCCGCGCCCCCAGCGGGCAGCCTGCTGGTCGGTCCAGCGGTAACCGATGTGGTCGGCATGGAGCACCAGAACCCGCGGAGCCCCGCATTTTCAGCCCTTTCATACTTTTATCTTATGACTGTTGCCCGAACTCAGATTTTTAGAGAGACGCATGATGAACAATAAAGACGGAATCGATAGAAACATAAAAATTTTATCTGCGATATGCGGTGTCATTTTTTCATAATGATCACGAAACCATTACGGCGCCTTGGCCAGGAAGCAGCGTCAAATATTTTAAGAACCTGTCATTTTAAGGCGGCAATACGGCCGACTGCCATTGCCGCACGAAACGCTGGTGCTTCAGCGGATCGAGAAAGGCCAGCAACGCCGGCCCCAGGGCGATGGGGTGCAGCGGCGCGTCGGTGACGGCGCGCAGGCCAGTGGACGACGCCTCCCGCGTGACGGTGGGGGCCAGGGCATAAAGGGTGGAGCCGCCGGCCACCATGTCCTGACCACGGTACGAGAGCAGATAGTCGATGAACTGCCCGGCAAGCTGGGGGGTGCGGGCGGTGGCGGGGATCACCGCCACCCGCGACACCACCAGCGTGTAATCGCGCGGGGTGACAATGCCGATGGACGTCCCCGCCGCCGCCCGCGCCCGCGCGTACGACCCGAGAACGTTGTAACCGATCAGCACCTCCCCCCGTTCCACCATGTCCAGGATGTCGCCGGAACAGCAGGTCAGGCGCACCTGCACACCCCCCAGCGCCGCGGTCAGTTGCCAGAACTGGCTGAACAGGGCGGCGTCTTGGGCGGCCAGCAGCGCGCCGATGCCGCTGGACGCCGCGTCATAGGTCGCCACCCGCCGCAGAAAGCGGGCCGGGTCGCCGCGCAGAAGGCGGATCAGGGCGTCGCGGGTCTGGGGCGCCTCGCTTTCGGACAGCAGAGCGCGGTTGTAGACCATCACCACCGGCTCGAAGGTGAAGCCGAACGCCTCGTTCCGCCAATTGGCCCAGGCGGGCAGCGGCGGGCCGACCGCCGGGCGGTGGGGCTGGGTCAGCCCGTCGTTGACCAGCTTCACCTGCAGATCCGGCGCCGAACTGATGAGCAGGTCGGGGCGGTCCCCGCCGGGCCGGGCCGCATCCTCCAGCGCGCGGTCGTAAAGCTGTTGGTTTTCCAGGGTCACGTAATCGATGGCAATCTCCGGGCGGATGGACTGGAAATCGCGGATCAGCGGCTCGATGGCCGCGCGGTCGGTGGCGGAATGGATGCGCAGCCGCGCCCCCTCCCCGCCCGGCGCGGGGTAGAACCGATGCTCCTGCGCCCACGCCCCCGGAACACCGGCCAGCAGCAGCCCAGCGGCCAGCAGCACGGCCACAGCCGGACGGCGGGACGGCGAGGCGGGTGCCGCCACGGCGGGAAAGCCGATGCACACCGCCAGGCCGCCACCGGGGCGGTCGGCCAGGATCAGGGACGCGCCATGGGCCTCGGCCACCGAACGGACGATGGACAGGCCGAGCCCGCTGCCGGCCACCCCGGCGGCGGAATCCCCGCGGCGGAAACGCTCCAGCACCCGCGGCTTGTCGTCGTCGGGGATGCCGGGACCACGGTCGGCCACCCGCACCACCGGCCCGGCGCCATCGGCGGCGGACAGGAGCACCACATCCACCGGGCCGAAGGCACCGGCGTATTTGACGGCGTTGTCCACCAGATTGGCCAGCGCTTCGCGCAGGCTGATGGCATCGCCCGGCACCGGCGGTACGGCGTCGGCGGGCAGGGTCAGGCGGACGGGCGTATCCTCCGCCACCACCTGGGCGCGCTGCACCACCTGTTCCAGCAGGGCGGCGAGGTCCACCGCCTCCGGCTCCAGGGCTTCGCGGCGGTGCATGACCATGGCGTGATTCAGCAACTGGCTGGTCAGGTGGCTGGCCTCCACCGCATTGCGGTGAACGCGCTGGGCGATGCGGCGCAGGCGGGCGGGGTCGTCCTCCTCCGCCGCCAGTTCGGCCTGAAGCCGCAGGCTGGCCAGGGGCGTGCGGATCTGGTGGGCGGCGTCGGCCAGAAAGGTCTGCATGGTGTCCAGATTGCCCTTCAGCCGCACCATCACCTGATTGATGGCGTGGACCAGTTGCGACACCTCCTTGGGCGGGGGCAGAACGATGGGGGAGAAATCATGGGGCTGACGGGCGCGGATCACCTGCTCCAGCGCTGCCAGCGGCGCCAGCGCCCGCTGCACCCCAAACCAGATCAGCGCCCCGGCGGCCACCACGGCGAAGACGATGGCGAAGAAGGCGTTGGCGAGGATATCCGACGCCAGCGCCCCCCGCTCCTCCCGCGTCTGGGCCACGGCGATGGTGACCCAGCCGCTGGTGTCGGGCTGGGCGGCGAAGCGGTTCAGCACCGCCACCCGCACCGGCATCCCGCGGTAGGTGGCGTCGTGGAACCGCTGGGTGGTGCCGTCGCCGGGCCGCAGCCCCGCCGGGGCCGCCTTCACCGGCAGATCGGCATAGCCGGTAATCAGGCCGCCGTCGGGGGCGGTGACGCGGTAGAACACCCGGTCCCGCCGCGCCTGGGCCAGAATGCCCAGCGCCGAATAGGGAAGATCGACGGCGAAGCGCCCGTCCTGCACCTGCACCGTGTCGGCGATGGACAGGGCGGACGCCAGCAGCAGCCGGTCGAACGCCGCGTCCGCCGCCCGGCGGGCGTAGGCGTCGAGGAACAGGAACAGCCCGGCGGCCAGCACCGCCAGCACCCCGAACAGCCGCACCACCAGCCGGCGGCGCAACGAGTATCCCTCAACCCTCTTTCCCGGCCAGTTCAGCCACATACCCCAGCCCCCGTTTGGTGCGGATCTCCACCGACGCCCCCTCCAGCTTGCGCCGCAGGCGGGAGACATACAACTCGATGGCGTTCAGCGCGGTGGGCTGGTCCAGGCTGAACAGCCGGTCCATCAGGTCGTCCTTGGACAGCACGGTGTTGAGGTGGCTGAGGAACAGTTCCAGCAGACGGAATTCCCGCCCGCCCAGTTCCACCGGCTGCCCTGCCACCGTCACCGCGCGGGCGGCGGCGTCGAAGGTCAGATTGCCGAACACCGTCACCGACGACGCCATGCCGTGGGACCGGCGCAGCAACGCCCGGCACCGCGCCTCAAGCTCGCGCAAATCGAACGGCTTGACGATGAAGTCGTCGGCGCCGAGATCCAACAGGCCGATGCGCACGTCCACCTGGGACCGGGCGGTCATCACCAGCACCGGCGTGGCATCCCGCCGCCGGCGCAGCCGGTTCAGCAGCGTCTGCCCGTCGGTGCCCGGCAGCATGATGTCGAGCAGGATCAACTGATACGCCTCCTGCCCCAGCAACTCTTCCGCCTCGTCGCCGGTGGCGGCCCAGTCCACGCCATAGCCCAGCTTGCGCAGCCGGTGGACGATGGCGTCGGCCAGATCCTCGGTATCCTCGACCACCAGAATGCGCATGCGGGCGTCCTCCCTTTTCCGGGGGCATGGAGTGCGTCAATGGGCCAGCAGCACCGACAGCGGCGGCGGTTCGCGCAGGATATCGCGGGTGACCCCGCCCCACACCATTTCCCGCACCCGGCTGTGGCCATAGGCGCCCATGACCATCACGTCCGCCCCCTCCTCCAGCGCCGCGTCCAGCAGCGCGCGGCTGATGCCCCGCCCCGCCGGAGACAGGGGGTGGATGAGCGCGGACACGCCGTGACGGGCCAAGTTCGCCGACAGGCGGGCGGGATCGGCGACCCGGCCCGGTGCCGGGTTTTCCGCCGCCAGGATCACCACCCGCCCGGCCCGGCGCAACAGCGGCAGGGCCAGCGCCACCGCCCGCGCCGCCGCCGTCCCGCCGTCCCACGCCACCGCCACCGCGCCGCCCAGTGTGGCCGGTTCCCCGGCCGGCGCCAGCAGCAGCGGGCGGCCCGATGCGAACAGCGCCGCCTCGATGGCCGGGGCCAGGGCGCCGGAACCGTCGGCGGGCTGGGCCATCACCACCAGATCGGCCAGCCGCCCCTCCTCGGCGATGATATCGGGCAGGAGGCCGGTGACCGGCCGCCACGCGGCGGACACGGCAAAGCGCCCGCGCACCGCGTCGAACACAAGGTGGGCGCCGTCCAGCGCCGCCGCCTGATCGGCCCGCCCGATGCGGACAAGCTCGTCGGCCAGGGCGGCGGGAATGGCGGCATGCTCCACCGACGTGCGGATCTCCACCGGCGGGATCACGCACAGCCCCTCCACATGCGCCCCGAAACGGGCGGCGGCGAGGAAGGCGGCGGTGGCCGCCCGGTTGTCGTGGGGCTGCCCGGTCAGGGGCACCAGGATCGTCTTCATGGGTTCACTCCTCCCCCGGATCAGAAGACCAGCGCGGAATGGGCCAGCACCTCCGACCCGCCACGCCAGATCATGTCGAGCGCCACATAGGTGATGACGGCCAGCCCGACCCAGCCGATCCAGCGGTAGCGGTGCAGCACGTGGGCGATCATGTTGGCCGCCGCCCCCATCAGCACCACCGACAGCAGCAGCCCGATCACCAGGATCACCGGGTGGTCCTTGGCGGCCCCGGCCACGGCCAGCACATTGTCGAGCGACATGGACACGTCGGCGACGACGATCTGCCAGATGGCCGCCCCCACCGTGGTGCCGGCGGCCACCGCCGCCACCCCGCCGCCGGAGATGCCGCCGGTATTGGAGGGAGCGGTATCGGGGGCGTCCATGGCCTCGTCGGGCGCCACCTCGTCGGCGCCGTGGCTGCGCAGTTCGCGGTACATCTTCCAGCAGACCCACAGCAGCAGGATGCCGCCGGCCAGCGTCAGCCCGATGATCGCCAGAAGCTGGGTGGTGATGAGCGCAAAGAAAATGCGCAGCACGATGGCGGCGGCGATGCCCCAGAAAATGACCTTCCGGCGCTGGGCCAGCGGCACGGCGGCGGCGGCCATGCCGACCACGATGGCGTTGTCGCCGGCCAGCACCAGATCGATGGCGACCACCTTCGCCAGCGCCGTCAGTTGCAGCCAGAGATCGAGACTTTCCATGATGCGTGTCCTTGAGGGAAGAAACCGGCCCGGCTCAGGCCGCGGGGGAATCGGCGGAGGAGGCACCGGCGGACGGCGAGGCCCCACCATCCGCCGCCCGGCGGCGGCGCAGCAGCAGCGGTCCGGCCACCAAGAGAACGGCCAGTGCCAGCAGCACGGCGGAAATGGGGTGGGAGACGAAGACGCTCAGGTCGCCCTGGCTGATGACCAGCGCCCGGCGGAACTGCTGCTCGGCCAGCGGCCCCAGGATCAGCCCCACCACGCACGGCGCCACCGGCACGTTCAGCACCCGCATGCCGAACCCCACCAGACCGATGATCCACAGGATCACCAGATCGACCACGTTGTTGTTCAGCGTGTACGACCCCAGGGTGGCGAACACCAGGATGCCGGCGTACAGCCACGGGCGCGGGATCAGCAGCAGCTTCACCCAGATGCCGGCCAGCGGCAGATTGAGCAGCAGCAGCAGCACGTTGCCCACGTACAGGCTGGCGATCATGCCCCAGACCAGTTCGGGGTTGTTGTCGAACAGCGACGGGCCGGGCTGCAGCCCGTACTGCTGGAACGCCGCCAGCATGATGGCCGCGGTGGCCGAGGTGGGCAGGCCCAACGACAGCAGCGGCGCCAGCACCCCGGCGGCGGCGGCGTTGTTGGCGGCCTCCGGCCCAGCCACCGCCTCGATGGCGCCCTTGCCGAATTCCTCGGGCGTCTTGGACAGGCGCTTTTCCGCCAGATACGACAGGAAGGTCGGGATCTCGCTGCCCCCCGACGGCAGGGTGCCGAAGGGAAAGCCCAGGAGCGTGCCGCGCAGCCACGGCTTCCACGACCGCTTCCAATCCTCCCGGCTCATCCAGAACGAGCCCTTCAGGTCGTAGATCTCTTCCCGCTCGAAGCGGTGGCGGGACGCGACGTAGAGCGTCTCGCCCACCGCGAACAGGCCGACCGCCACCACCACGGTGTCGATGCCGTCCAGCAGTTCGGGGATGCCCAGCGCCAGCCGCGCCTGTCCCGTCTGCATGTCGATGCCCACCAGCCCCAGCGCCAGACCCAGCAGCAGGCTGGCCAGCCCGCGGGCCAGCGACTGGCCCAGAACGGCGGTGACGGTGGTCAGCGCCAGGATCATCAGCGCGAAATACTCCGCCGGGCCGAACAGCAGCGCCACCCGCACCATCAGCGGTGCGACGAAGGTCAGGGCCGCCGTGCCGATGGTGCCGGCCACGAACGAGCCGATGGCGGCGGTGGCGAGTGCCTGCGCGCCGCGCCCTTGGCGCGCCATGGCGTGGCCGTCGATGGCGGTGACGATGCTGCCGGATTCCCCCGGCGCGTTCAAAAGGATGGAGGTGGTGGAACCGCCGTACATGGCGCCGTAATAGATGCCGGCGAACATGATGAAGGCGCTGGTCGGCTCCAGGCTGTAGGTGACGGGCAGCAGCAGCGCCACGGTCAGCGCCGGCCCGATGCCGGGCAGCACGCCCACCGCCGTGCCGACGGTGACGCCGATCAGCGCCCACATCAGGTTATAGGGGATCAGCGCCACGGAAAAACCGTGACCCAGAGCGGCAAGGGTATCCATGTCATGCACCTTTTGGGGCAAGGCCCGGCCCATCCGTCATCCGACGGGGGCCGGGCGCAGTCCTTCCCAGGGACGGGGGCTTTTTCAAACCGCCCCCTTGTCCGTCAGTCTTTGCCGCCGGCCAGCAGCCATTCGAACACATCCCCCAGGGGAAGGTTCAGGCCCAGCGCGTGGTTGAACACCACATAGGTTCCCACGGCCAGCCCGACGCCCAGGGCCGCGTCCACCAGCGGGCGGCGGCTGCCGAAGGCGCGGGACACCGCCATGAACAGCAATGCCGCCGCCGGTATCCAGCCCAGCGCCTCCACCAGCAGGAACTGCACCGCCAGCCCGGCGGCGGTCAGGGCCAGGGCCGGGCCGTCAAGCTCGAACCCGCCCTCGTGGGCGATGTGCCCGGCAAAGGCCTCGCGCAGCACCGCCAGCCCCACCAGCACCAGCCCCGCCGCGATCAGGCAGGGAAACAGGGCCGGGCCGGCCAGGAGGCTGCCGGACATGGGCGTCCGCAGGGTTTCAACGGCGATGAACACACCCAGCGCCAGCAGCCCGCCGCCCATGGCCGCTTCACCGATCCGCAACGTCCGGCCCGTGGTCATGGCCCGTCTCCTCCTTGTCCGTTGCGGGGTTACTTCACCAGACCCAGGTCTTTCAGCGTGCCCTCGATCTGCGCCCGCTCCTGCTTCAGGAAGGCGGCGAACTCCACCGGGGGCAGGTAGAGGTCGATCCAGCCGCGCTGGCGCGCAAGCTGTTTCCAGTCGTCGCTGGCCACGGCCTTGGCGACCGCCTCCTCCAGCTCCTTCTTTTCCGCCGGCTTGGCGTTGGCCTGCATGAACACGCCGCGCCAGTTGACGAATTCCAGATCGACGCCCTGTTCCTTCAGGGTCGGGGTGTCGCTGCCCTGGAGCCGCTGGGGCGCCGACACGGCGATGGCGCGCAGCTTGCCGGCCTGGAACTGGGGCGCGAATTCATTGTAGCCGCCCATGCCCAGCGTGATGTGCCCGCCGAGTGCGGAGGCCAGAAGCTCGCCGCCGCCGGCGGTGGCGACATAATTCACCTTGGTCGGGGGCACGCCCACGGCCTTGGCGATCAGCCCGGCCAGGATCTGGTCGCTGCCGCCCGCCGACCCGCCGCCCCACGACACCGATCCGGGGTCGGCCTTGAATTTGGCGATCAGGTCGGCCAGCGTCTTGATGGGGGAATCGGAGGGCACCACCAGGGCGGTGTATTCGCCGGTCAGCCGGGCCAGCGGCGCCACCTGATCCAGGGTTACCACCGATTTGTTGGTGACGATGGACCCCAGCATGATCTGACCGCCCACCAGCAGCGCCGGCTGGCGCTTGCGGGCGGTGACGAACTGGGCCAGCCCCACCGTGCCGCCGGCACCGGGGATGTTCGCCACCTGGATGCCGGAGGCCAGATTCTGGCTTTGCAGAACCTGCTGCAGCGCGCGGGCGTGCTGGTCCCAGCCGCCGCCGGGGCTGGCCGGGGCGATGATCTCCAGCCCCTTGATCTCGGCCAGCGACGGGACGGCGGTCAGGGTGACGGCGGCCAGCACGGCGGCGCTGGCGGCGTGCGTGAAGAACGCGGAAACGCGGGTGGACATGCTTCCTCCAGACTCTTTTCGTGTTTTGAAAAGGGCCGGCGTGCGGGCGGACGGAAAGCCAGGTCTTTGCGGAGAATCCGGGCGCGGCTAGGCCGCAGCACCACCCAAAGGTGCCATCATGAACGTCGTCCCCATCACGTCGGTGTTTTTGTTTTTTTAACGGGGACCGCGTTTCCCGCTGCCCCCGTCCTGGAGACACAGTAGCAGCGGAACCTGTCATCAACCTGTCAGGCTGCGACAGAAAGGCACAAAAATGTTATATGCGGCGCAGCATCCGTTCGTCCCGCGGGACAGGATCAAACAATGATGTCGAGATACATGCCGCGGCGGTAATTGCGCGGCAGGGTCAGGATGCCGTTGACCACCAGGGCGGCCAACTGGCGCATGGTGGGGATGCGCTGTCGGCCCGGCGACGAGGCGATGTCACCCTGCCGGCCACGCACCGACGGCCGCCCGACACCCGATGGGTCGGTGCGGATGGGGTCGTTGCCAAGCTCGCCGATGCGCCGTGAGTCTGCCATGGGGAATTTTTACCATAAATGCCGATCGGCCGCAATCTGTGGCGCCATCGCCACAGACTGAGGCACCGACGCATCGCCCGCCTTGACCGCTGTTATCCACAGAACCGGGGATAAGGCCGTGGATAAGCCTGTTGAAGAGGGCGGCCCGCCTATCCGGCGGCGGGGGGTGGCGGGGCGGTTCCGATTCGGCGGCAATCGGCTTCCACCTGTTCCAGAATTGCCACAGCGGCGGCGGCCACGGAGGGGGTCAGCCCCTCGCCCGCGGTGAAATCGCCGCCTTCGATGCCATAGATGACGAGGATCGGCGGCAGGCGTCCGAGCACGCGCGCCATCTCCACCGCCTCCGCCACCCCGAACAGGTGGGAGGAGGCACGGAACAGCCCGGCGGGCAACGTCTCGGTGTGGGCGTCGAAACGGCGGATTGTGCCGGGGGCCGCCCCCGATTGCAGCGCGTCCACCAGCACCACGGCGGCGCAGCCGTCCCAGGCGTCCATCAGCCCGGCCCCCTCCCCCGGATGGCTGTCCGCCGGCCAGCCGCGCGCGGCCAGCCGGGCGGCCACCCACGGCCCCACCCCGTCGTCGCGGCGGAAGGGATGGCCGACGCCCAGAATGCGCAGAGGGATCATGCCCGCCGGGTCAGCGCCCATAGGGACAGGCGGGGCGCCCGCAGGCGACGGCGGAATGGGGGGCGACATAGGCCCCGCACTCCGGGCACTTCTCCAGATCCTCCGCATCGCGCGGACCGCCGGGGACGGACCGCCCGGTCCCCGCCGACGGGGCGGGCTGGGCGGCGCTGCGGTTCAGCCGCTCCTTCCCCGCTTCCGAGATGCGGCGGAAGAACCGCATCCCGAACAGGGCCGCGACGATCACCACGATGACAAGGAGGATCTTCGTGAACATGGGATGAAGGAGTACCCGGACGAGGGGGAGGGGTCAAGCGGGGTTACAACCCGAACCGCCCCCACACCGCCCGCTCCTCCACGGTGTTGAGCGCCGCCGCCGGCAGGGCCGCACCGATGCCGTGGCCCAGCCGGCTTTCGCCATCGCCGCTGCGGAACGGCAGGCGCGACAGCAGCCCGCGGCTCGGCTCCACCACCCGCAGCCGCACCTTCTCCCCGAAGCGGGCGCGCAGGTGCGGGCGCATGTGGGCAACCCCGTCGATCAGGCCAAGGCCGACGGCGGTGCGCCCGCTCCAGAACGCGCCGGAGAAAAGCTCGCCCTCCTCCCCCTTCAGCCGCTCGCCGCGGCGGGTGCGGACGTGGCTGATGAAGAACTGGTGCACCTCCTGCTGCAGCGCCTTCAGCCGGGCCACGTCGTCGGGGTTTTCCGGCAGGAAGGGATCAAGGATGGCCTTGTGCTCCCCGGCGGTGTAGAGGCGCCGCTCCACCCCGTGGCGGCTGATGAAATCGTGGAAGCCGAAGCCGCCGCTGACCACGCCGATGGACCCGACGATGGTGCTGTCATCGGCGTAGATCTCGTCGGCGGCGCACGCCAGCCAATAGCCGCCGCTGGCCGCCACATCCTCGCAGAAGGCCAGGACCGGCACCTTCTTTTCCTCCGCCAGATCACGGATGCGCCGGCCGATCAGCGCCGACTGCACCGGCGATCCGCCGGGGGAGTTGATCAGCAGGACCACCGCCACCTGATTCTTCGGCGCGAAGGCCTTTTCCAGCAGCGGCGCCACCCCGGCCATGGACAGGGTGCGCCCAAAGGCGCCGCCGGACGCGGCGATGACCCCCGTCAGCCGGACCACCGACACCAGCGGTTCACGCTTGCGCCACGGGCCGAAGGGAAGGCGGGACAGGAAAGCGGGCATGGGTCGGGTATCCTCGTGCCTGTTCGGATGGGTACGGGTGTGTGTCACGCGCCTAGATGGGGTTGGCGCACCGGTTCGTAAACCAGCGGGGCACCAAGGCGCAGCACCGCGTCGGCGTCTTGCGTATAACCACCGGGTCCATGCAGCACCAGGCCGGGCAGCAGCCGGGCCGGGCCGGTGGCGCCCCGCTGGGCGGCGACCAGGATGCGCCGCGCCGGTTCCCCCGCCCTGGGCCACAGGGGAAACAGGGTGACGGCGCCGAAGGAGCCGTGCAGCAGGCCCATGATCTCATCCACCCGGTCGGCACGGTGGACCATGGTGAACCACCCCCGCGGGCGCAGCAGGGCCGCCGCCGCCGCAACCCAGTCGGACAGGCGGGCGGCCCCCTCCACATTGGCCGCCGCCTTCCACGGGTCGGGCGGCGGGGTGGCGGCCCCGGCCCGCAGATAGGGCGGATTCGCCATCACCCGGTCGAACCGCCCCCCCGCCGGCCCCAGATCCGGGGGGGGCCGCAGCAGGTCGCCGGCCACGATTCCCACCCGATCCTCCAGCCCGTTCAGGCGGACATTGTGGCGGGCCATGGTTTCCGCCGGTTCCCACGCCTCCAGCCCCACCACCCGCACCCCCGGCACCCGCACGGCCAGACACAATGCCGCAGCCCCCGAGCCGGTGCCGAGATCCAGCACGGTTTCCCCGGCCCGGGCAGCGGTGAAAGCGGCCAGCAGCACCGGATCGACGGCCACGCGGTAGCCGCCGGCCGGCTGCGCCAGCCGGACCCGCCCGCCGAGCAGGGTGTTTTCCGCCGTGATACTCTGGGGGATAGGCTGAATTTCCGTCATCTTTCGCGGCCCTGCGCCGCAGAGCGGCTTGACCGAACAGGCTAGGCCGTTATGCTCGCTGCCGGAAGAGGTTCCGTCAATCATCACCAGCAAGTGGAGCCGGCCTTGACGGTCGTTACCAATCTCGAACCCAAGCGGCAGAAACCGTCAACGGCGCTCGAAGACCTCACCGCTCTGGTCGCCGACGATCTGGCCCGTGTCAACGAGCTGATCGTCAAGCACATGGACTCCCCGGTGGCGCTGATCCCGCAACTGGGCGGCTACATCGTGGCGGCCGGCGGCAAGCGGCTGCGCCCGGTGCTGACGCTGGCCGCGGCCAACCTGTGCCGCTATCAGGGCACCAAGCACCAGCTTCTGGCCGCGGTGGTGGAGTTCATCCACACCGCCACCCTGCTGCACGACGACGTGGTGGACGAAAGCAACCTGCGCCGCGGGCTGGCCTCGGCCAACGCGGTGTTCGGCAACAAGGCCAGCGTCCTGGTGGGGGACTTCCTGTTCTCCCGCTCGTTCCAGCTTATGGTGGAGGCGGGGTCGCTGGAAGCGCTGGACATCCTGTCCAACGCCTCGGCCGTCATCGCCCAGGGCGAGGTGCTCCAGCTTCAGACCACCAACGACATCACCACCACCGAGGACGCATACCTTGAGGTCATCAAGGGCAAGACGGCGGAGCTGTTCGCCGCCGCCTGCCGGGTGGGCGGCGTGGTGGCCGACGTGGACGAGACGGTGCTGACCGCGCTGTGGGATTACGGGATGAACCTGGGCATCGCGTTCCAGCTCGTGGACGACGTGCTCGACTATTCCGCCCATCAGGCGACGCTGGGCAAGACGGTGGGCGACGATTTCCGCGAGGGCAAGCTGACCCTGCCGGTGATCCTGTCGGTTGAGCGCGGCGACGCGGAAGAACGCGCGTTCTGGCAGCGCACCATGGAAGAGCTGGAACAGACCGACGAGGATCTGGCCCACGCGCAGGCGCTGATGGTCCGCCACAACGCGCTCATCGACACGGTGGCCCGTGCGCGCCATTACGGCAGCCTGGCCAACACCGCCCTGACCGTGTTCCCGGACAGCCCCCTGCGCCAGGCCCTGGAAAACGTGGTCGAATTCGTCATCAGCCGAGATTTTTGAGGTGATGTGAATTTTCCTGTTGCGGGCCACGGCTCAGCCGGCTATATACCCGCCACCGCAGCGCACCGCCGGCAACGCCGACGAAAACGAAGCGGGGAAATGATCGGAGAGTAGCTCAGCCTGGTAGAGCACTGCTTTCGGGAGGCAGGGGCCGGAGGTTCGAATCCTCTCTCTCCGACCAACAAGATCAAGGGGTTGGCAGAAATGCCAACCCCTTGATTGCTTTTGGGGCCTGGATCAGGTGGCCCAGCGGCATTACCCGCCGCGCGCTTTCCCGTCAAACCCGTCAGCGGACCCGTCAGGTGTCGCGGCCGCCCTGTTCCAGGGCCTTTTCCGCCAGCGCGACGATGGTGCCGAGCCTGATGATGAGTTCATTCTCGCACAGGGCGGAGCGGGCGGCGTGGGCTTCCCGCAGGATCTGGCGGAAAGCGTCCCGGTGCGTTTCCAGAAGACTGCGCGGATCGTCGGTCATGGCGCCACCCGTTGCGCGGCTGGAGGATAAGCGGTCCGGCCCCTATGCTACCCCAGGCGCGGGGCGGACCAAAGGCCGGATCGCTCCAGCAGCGGCAAGGCAACCGCCGGGGACCGGCTCATTGGGGCACCTTGACACTGGTTGAGCTTTTCACCCCGCATGCGGGGTGAAAAGCTCGGCTCCGACCGAGCACCCGCCATGATGGCCAGTCGCGCTTGCCGGCCAACGGCCCGTGTGAGACCCGCCGCATGGCGGGTGCCGGGAGGACAGGACGGGCAACAGGGTGTAGCGCCAGGGATAGCAGCCCGGAGCGCCGGTCAATGAGCGGCCCGCAGTTCCTCCCGACGCTCATTGGGGCACCTTGACACTGGTTGAGCTTTTCACCCCGCATGCGGGGTGAAAAGCTCGGCTCCGACCGAGCACCCGCCATGATGGCCAGTCGCGCTTGCCGGCCAACGGCCCGTGTGAGACCCGCCGCATGGCGGGTGCCGGGAGGACAGGACGGGCAACAGGGTGTAGCGCCAGGGATAGCAGCCCGGAGCGCCGGTCAATGAGCGGCCCGCAGTTCCTCCCGACGCTCGGCAGCGTAGCGCAATCACGGAGGACCTGCCCATGCGGTATTTCGGGGGATTGGATTGGGGCGGCGCCGGTCACGCCGTCTGCGTCGTCGACGGCGCCGGAGCCGCTGTGTTCCGCCTGGAGATCAAACACGATGCCGCCGGTCTGGCGGAACTGTGCAAGCGGCTGGCGAAGCTGGCGCCGGCCGGCGAGCTTCCCATCGCCATCGAGCGCCCGAGCGGACTGATCGTCGATGCCCTGGTCGAGGCCGGCCATCCGGTCGTGCCGATCCATCCCAACGTCGTCAAGGCCTGCCGGCCGCGCTACCGTGCCGCCGGTGGCAAGAGCGATCCCGGCGACGCCTTCATGCTCGCCGACATTCTGCGCACCGACGGCCACCGCTTCCGGCCCCTGACGCCCTGGTCCGACGAGATCAAGGCCTTGCGCGCCCTGGTCCGCGGCCGCGACGACCTGGTCGCCGAGCGCGTCTGCCTGGCCAATCGCCTGCGCAGCCTGCTGGACAGCTTCTGGCCCGGCGCCGCCGCCATCTTCGCCGACATCGACTCGCCCATCGCGCTCGCCTTCGTCCAGCGCTATCCCACCCCCGACAGCGCCGCCCGCCTTGGCGAGAAGCGCCTCAAGGCCTTCCTGGCAAGCCACGCCTACTGCGGACGCCGCAGCCCGGCCGATCTGCTGGACCGCCTGCGCGCCGCTCCCGCCGGCCTCGCCGGCGAGGCCGAAGCCGAGGCCAAGGGCGAGATGGTCCGCGCCCTCGCAGCCGTCCTGGAGCGCCTCCTCGCCGAGATCGCCAAGCTCTCCGCCCGCATCGAGCACACCGTCGCCGAACTCCCCGATGGCAAGGTCGTGATGTCCTTCCCGCGGGCCGGACGCATCTGCGCAGCCCAGATCCTCGCCGAACTCGGCGACGTGCGCGAGCGCTTCCAAACGCCCGACCAACTCGCCGCCGAAGCCGGGGTCAGCCCCGTCACCCATGCCTCGGGCAAAAGCCGCGGCGTCGTCTTCCGCTGGGCCTGCAATCATCGCCTGCGCGCCGCCATCACTTGCTTCGCCGACAACTCCCGCCATGCCTGCGCCTGGGCCGCCGCCGTCTACCGCAAAGCCCGGGACCGCGGCTGCGATCACCCCCACGCCATCCGCATCCTCGCAAGAGCCTGGATCCGCGTCCTGTGGCGCGCTTGGTACGACGCCAAAATCTACAACCCTGAGCAGCATGCCGCCGCCAAAGCGCTCAACCTCCCTCCAGAGGGTTGACACAGGGTGTCTCACACGCCCCGCGCCAGCCCCTTTTCGATCTGGCCGGCCAGCAGCGGCGGGGTTTCCAGCATGGCGTAATGGCCGGCTTCGCGGCTGACCACCACCTCCAGATTGGGGAAGAGCGGTCCCAGAAGCCGGGTGATGGACTCCGCCCGGTACAGCGGCAGGTCATGCTCGCCACAAACGGCGGTGATAGGCGTGGGAGTGCCCCGCACCGCGTCGGCCACGTCGGTGCCGGTGAACATCGTCAGGTATCCCACCATGGCCTCGCGGTTCGGGGCGCGCCGGGTCATGGCCAGCTTGCGCTCCACCCAGCCGCGGCCATAGCGCCCGCCCCCGCGGGCCAGAATGGCGGCGCGCACCGCGTCGTCATTGTCCACCACCGCCATCAGCTTCTTGAGCCCCTCGGCATCGGTCTTGAAGCCGGAGGCGGGGACGGGCGACACCGCCACCACGCTTTTGACCCGCTCTCCGCCGCGCTTGGCCAGCGCTTGCGCGATCATGCCCGACATGGAATGGCCCACCACATGGAACCGGGCATGGCCGTAATGGCCCATCAGCCGCATCACGTCCTCCACCGCCTCGTCCAGGGAATAAGCCCCCGACAGCGGCTTGGACAGGCCATAGCCGCGCAGGTCGGCGAAGATCCACGCATGGGTGTCGCCCGGCAGGAAGGGGCGGATGAAATCGTAATTGGTGTGGTCCCCCATCCATTCGTGCAGCACCACCACCGGCTCCGGCCCCTCCCCCTGGCGCACATGGCCCAGCAGGCCGCGCCCGGCGTCGGCGGGAACCTCGCCACCGCCCGCGGGAGAGGCGGCGCGGGCCGAACCGGCACCGGGGGACATTCCCGTCACGGAAACCCCCGCCGTCATCAGCAGACCGGCCAAAGCGGCCCGCCGGCTGGCGGGAAGGCGGGGGAAAAGGGTGGTGGGCATCACGGCACGCTCTCCATAAGACACGTCTGACGGAAAGCGACTATGGGTCGAGAAAAACACCGCCGTAAACTGAATTTTTGCCGCACCAAATCAACTTTCCATCCCTGTACCGCCCATGAAAAAACCCGGCACCGTTTCCGGCACCGGGCTTTCTCAACAGATCCGGCGGTCAGACCGCCAGCCGTTCCCCGTGGGTATAGACCGCCAGCCGGTTGCCGCGGGCGAAGCCGGCCAGCGTCAGCCCGCTGGCCTCGGCCATGCGCACGGCAAGGCCGGTGGGGGCGGAGATCGCCACCAGACAGCCGATGCCGGCCCGGCTGGCCTTCTGCACCATCTCGTAGCTGGCGCGGCTGGAGGTGAGCGCGAAGCCCGAGGCCGGGTCCACGCCGGTGCTGACCAGCCAGCCGATCAGCTTGTCCAGCGCGTTGTGCCGCCCCACGTCCTCCCGCAACGCCACGATGGTGCCGTCGGCGGCGGCCCAGGCCACCCCATGGACAGCCCCGGTCAGACGGTGCAGCGCCTGTTCCTCGCCGAACAGACGCAGGGCACGGGCCACAGCGGCGGGAGTAATGGGCGTGCCCCCCGACACCGGGCGCCCGGCCCGCGCCATGGCCTGCAGGCTTTCCACCCCGCACACGCCGCAGCCGGTGCGCCCGGCGAGGCTGCGGCGCTGGCCCTTCAGCTTCATGAAACGGTCGAGCGGGATGTCCATGCGCACCTCCACCCCGTCGCACCCGGTCACCACCGCCACCTCGTACAGCTCGTCCGCGGTGGCGATGATGTTTTCCGACAGGCTGAAGCCCAGCGCCATGTCCTCCAGATCCCGGGGTGTGGCCAGCATGACGGCGTGGACGATGCCGTTGTAGGCCATCGCCACCGGCACCTCCTCCACCACCATGTCCTCGGCGCTGATGCCGGTGCCGCCGTCCAGGCGCAGGACCGTCACCCGCCGCGTGGTGTCGGGCAGCACGCCCTCCTCCGTTACGGCGGGCAGCAGATCGATGCGGAAATCCGTCATGCCGTCCATGATCCGCTCCCCCTTACTCGGCCGGCGTGTTCTGGCCGGTCATCTGGCGGAACCAGCGCGGGTGGTGCTTCTTCGCCCACGCGTGGGTGACCACGCCCTCGACCATGGCGCGGATGGTGCCCTGCACCCACAGCGCTGCATAGACATGGACGATGATGCCGGCGATGAGCGCCAGGGCGCTGGCCGCGTGGACCAGCAGCGCGATGCGGATCACCGGGATCGGGAACAGCGGTGCGAAGTACGGACGCCACGCGATGAAGCCCGAGCCCAGCAGCAGGATCATGCACAGCACCATCAGCCAGAACATGCCCTTCTGGCCGCCGTTGTAGCGCCCGATGTCGCCGACCTCGTTGCCCTTCATCACCTCGCGCACCGACATCATCCACGTCACATCCTCCTTGTTGATGAGGTTGTGGTGGGCGTAGCGGAAGAACTGGCGGGCGAACGCCAGGAACATCACCACGCCGACGAAGGGATGGACGATGCGGGCAAGCTGCGGCGTGCCGAACACGCCGGTCAGCCAGAAGAAGGCGGGGTAGAAGAACGCCAGCCCCGAAATCGCCAGCAGCACGAAGCAGATCGCCACGATCCAGTGGTTGATGCGTTCGGCGGCGTTGTAGCGCTGGATCAGCTTTTCCTTGCTCACCGTGCGTCCTCCCGGTCCGTCTTGGTCTCGTGATGCTCATCCTCGTCGGCGCGGTTGGGGCCGACGGTGATGTAGTGGAAGAAGCCGAACAGACCGGCGGCGGCAACGCCCAGGGTGGCCAGCGGCTTCAGCGCTCCCTTCCACAGGCTGACGGCGGTGCTGATCTCAGGCTCTTTCGGCAAACCGGAATAAAGCTCCGGCTGGTCGGCGTGGTGCAGCACGTACATGACGTGGGTGCCGCCCACCCCTTGCGGGTCATAGAGGCCGGCCTGGTCGTAGCCGCGGGACTTCAGGTCGGTGATGCGGGTTTCCGCCACCTCCTTCATGTCCTCCTTGCTGCCGAACTGGATGGCGCCGGTGGGGCAGGTCTTGACGCACGCCGGCTCCTGCCCCATGGCCACACGGTCGGAGCACATGTTGCACTTGTACGCCTTGCTGTCGGCGGGGCTCAGCCGGGGCACGTTGAACGGGCAGCCGGAGACGCAATAGCCGCAGCCGATGCAGTTCTCCTGATGGAAATCGACGATGCCGTTCTTGTACTGGATGATGGCCCCCGGCGACGGGCAGGCCTTCAGACAGCCGGGGTCGGAACAGTGCATGCAGCCGTCCTTGCGGATCAGCCATTCCAGCTTGCCGTTCTGTTCCACCTCGTTGAAGCGCATGACGGTCCACGCCTGCGACGACATGTCGATGGGGTTGTCGTAGACGCCGATGCACGAACCGACGTCGGCGCGCAGTTCGTTCCATTCCGAACACGCCACCTGACACGCCTTGCAGCCGATGCAGACCGACACGTCGATCAGCTTGGCGATCTCGGCGGGGTTGCGGGCCTGCGGCGTCGGCGTCGGTGTTGCGGAGCGGCGCAGGATATCGAGGGATTGCAGGGCCATGCTTACGCCACTCCGACCTTTTCGATGTTGACCAGGAACGCCTTGTATTCGGGGGTCTGGGTGTTGCAGTCACCCACCGCCGGCGGCAGCGTGTTGGACAGGTAGCCCTTCTTCGCCACCGTCTCCCACCCCCAGTGCAGCGGAATACCGATCTGGTGGACGGTGCGGCTGTTGACGGTCAGGGCCTTGATGCGTTTGGTCACCACCGCGCGGGCCTTGATGTGGCCGCGCTTGGAACTGACCTGCACCCAGTCGCCGGCCTTGATGCCCTTTTCCGCCGCCAGCGCCTCGCCGATCTCCACGAACTGCTCGGGCTGGGCGATGGCGTTCAGCCGGACGTTCTTGGTCCAGAACTGGAAATGCTCGGTCAGGCGGTAGGTGGTGCCGACGTAGGGGAAGGCGTCATGGGTGCCCAGACGTTCCTTGTCGGCGGGGAACAGGCGCACCGCCGGGCTGCTGACCACCTTGGGGTGCAGCGGGTTGGTGCCCAGCGGGCTTTCCATCGGCTCGTAATGTTCGGGGAACGGCCCGTCCACCAGCTTGTCGGTGGCGAACAGCCGGCCCACCCCCTCGGGGTTCATGATGAAGGGGTTCATGCCCGCCGACGGCGGCTGATCGATCTTGAAGTCGGGAACGTCGGCCCCGGCCCACACGTCGCCCTTCCACGAAATCAGGTTCCGCTTGGGATCCCACGGCTTGCCCTGCGGGTCGCAGGACGCGCGGTTGTAAATGATGCGGCGGTTGGCCGGCCACGCCCACGCCCAGCCCGGCGTGTTGCCCAGCCCGGTGTCGGTGTTGTCGCGGCGCGCCATCTGGTTGCCGGCCTGGGTCCACGACCCGGCAAAGATCCAGCAGGCGCTGAGCGTGGTGCCGTCGTCGCGCAGCTGCGCGAAGCTGGAAATCTGTTCGCCCTTGCGCAGCAGGAACTTGGTGGGGTCTTTGGGATCGGGCACGTCCACCAGCGCCCGGCCGTTCAATTCCTTGGCCAGTTCTTCGGGCGTGGGGTCCAGCGGGTTCTTGTACGGCCAGGACAGGTTGAGGATCGGTTCGGGGACCGTCCCGCCCTCCTTCTCGTACAGGCCGCGGACAGCCATGAAGATTTCCGCGATGATTTCCTGGTCGGTGCGGGCCTCGCCCGGTGCCTCGGCCCCCTTCCAGTGCCATTGCAGCCAGCGGGAGGAGTTGACGATGGCCCCGTCCTCTTCCGCAAAGCAGGTGGAGGGCAGGCGGAACACCTCGGTCTGGATGCTGGCGGTGGGGACGTCGTTGATGTCGCCGTGGTTCTGCCAGAAGGTCGAGGTTTCGGTGGTCATGGGGTCGATGACCACCATGTATTTCAGCTTGGCGAACGAGGCCGCGGTCTTGCGCGCATCGGGGAACGAGGTCAGGGGGTTGAAACCCTGGACGATCAGCCCGTTGACCTTGCCGTTGTGCATCAGGTCCATGACCTGGAGCACGTCGTACATCTTGTCCCACTTGGGCAGCCAGTCGTAGCCCCAGTCGTTTTCGGCGGTGGCCTTGTCGCCGAAGAACCACTTTTGCAGGCTGACGAAGAACTTGGGCGTGTTGGCCCAGTAATTGAGCTGGCCCGGCTGCTGCGCCTTGGGCGTGGTCCGGGCGATGTAGTCGGCGTAGGTCGGGTGCGCCTTTTCGTTCGGCAGCGTCAGATAACCCGGCAGGCTGGTGGACAGCAGGCCCAGGTCCGACAGACCCTGGATGTTGGAATGGCCGCGCAGCGCGTTCACGCCGCCGCCCGGCATGCCGATGTTGCCCAGCAGAAGCTGGATCATCGCCATGGTGCGGATGTTCTGCGCCCCCACCGTGTGCTGCGTCCAGCCCAGGGCGTAGAGGATGGTGCCCACCCGGTCGCGCACCGCGGTCGAACCCAGGTGTTCGCAGACCGTGAGGAAGCCGTCCTTGGGGCTGCCGGTCAGGTCGGCCACCACCTCAGGCGTGTAGCGGGCGAAGTGGGCCTTCATCAGGTTCCACACGCAGCGCGGATGCTGGAGCGTGGGATCGGTCAGCGCGTTGCCGGCGTCGTCGAACTCATAGTTCCACGAGGCGCGGTCGTACTGCCCCTTGGCCGGGTCGTAGCCGGAGAACAGCCCTTCCTCGAAGCTGTAGCCTTCCTTGACGATGAAGCTGGCGTTGGTGAACGCCTTTACATACTCCCACTGGATCTTGTCGTTGGCGACCAGCCAGTTGATGACGCCGCCCAGGAACACGATGTCCGATCCGGCGCGGATCGGCACGTAGTGGTCGGCCACCGCGGCGGAGCGGTTGAAGCGCGGGTCCACCACGATGATGCGGGCACCCTTCTTCTTGGCCTCGATGGCCCATTTGAAGCCGACGGGGTGTGCCTCCGCCGGGTTGCCGCCCATGATCAGGATGAAGTCGGCGTTCTTGATATCGACCCAGGTGTTGGTCATGGCGCCGCGCCCGAAGGTCGAGGCCAGCGCCGACACGGTGGGGCCGTGGCACACGCGCGCCTGCGCGTCGGTGCCGACGATGCCCAGCGCCCGCATGAACTTCTGGGTCAGGATGCCGGTTTCGTTGGACGAGGCGGATGCGGTCAGCATCCCCGTGGAGGTCCAGCGGTTGACCGTCACGCCCTGAGCGTTCTTGGCGGTGAAGTTGGCGTCGCGGTCGTTCTTGATGTGGCGGGCGACGCGCTCGATGGCCTCATGCCAGGAGATGCGCTTCCAGGTGTTGGACCCGGCCTCGCGCACCTCGGGGTGTTTCAGGCGGTTGTCACTGTGGATGAAGTCCAGCAGCCCCGCCCCCTTGGGACAGAGGGAACCGCGGCTGACGGGATGATCAGGGTCGCCCTCGATATGGATGATCTCGGACCGGGCGTTCTTGGCCCCGTCGCCCAGGCTGTACATCAGCAGGCCGCAGCCCACCGAGCAGTACGGGCAGGTATTGCGGATCTCCTTGGCGCGGGACAGCTTGTACTGGCGCACCTCGGCCAGAGCCGCAGACGGCAGGAAGCCCAGCGCGGCCACGCTCGACGCCGCGAGTCCTCCCGCTGAAAGCTGCATGAATTGTCGCCGGCTGACCTGCATGGTTCCTCCCTTGGGCAGCGATTCATCCCACGGCCAACGGGCCGCGGCGCCGCCCAACAGCAGGTTCCGTGCCATTCGGGGTAAGCCTTACGAAATCAGGGTTTAAATGGTTGGCCGCACGAACCATAGGGACATTCTGTCCCATGGGACGGACAGAATGTCCCGACTTTAAATGTGTCTAAGTCCTTGTGCGATGCAGCATTCCGCTTCCCGGCCCACCGGACACGATGCCGGTCGATTGGCCCCCTCCCCGCCGGAGGAGAGGGTTGGGTGAGGGCCGGATTTCGCGCGGAACGCCCGAAATCCGTTGCGAAGCACCCCCAAATCGAAAGCTCGGAGAGCCTGACGGCTCGCTTTTCGGGCTGCCGCGCGAAAAGCGGACCCTCACCCCATCCCTCTCCCGGGGCGGGAGAGGGGGTGTTAGCCTGACCTCGCTCCCCTGGATATTCCCGCCGGCCCCGAAGCCCTGTACGCTTCTTGCATACGATCCGCCCCAGCCTCTTTTTTCCGTTTTCGTGGACGCCCTGCCGATGACCGCCTCCTCCTCCCATCCCACCATCGACCCGTCGCTGGCCGAGGCCATGGCCGAAGCCGGGCTGAACCCCGGCCGTTCGCCGTCGCCGGTGCGCCTGCCCGACGCCGCCAGCCTGTTCGCCAAACGGGCGGAGCGGCTGCGCCATCTGGCCCCCGGCCACGGTCTGGAGGCGTGGCTGTCGTTCCTGGCCCTGGTGGCCGACGCCCAGCAGGCGGTGATCGCCCACGCGGTGGACGGCACCCCCACCCCCGCCGGCCGCTGGCAAACCGACCTGCGCACCCTGTTGGCCGGCCTGGACGGGCGGGTGCCGGAGAATGCCCGCCCCGCCTTCACCGCCCTGTCGGCCATTCTGGACGATACGGCCGCGGTGGAGGGCATCGCCCGCCGCCTGATGGACGGATCGGCGGGACCGGACGATCTGGCCCCCGCCCCGTTCGTGGTGGCGGCGCTGCAGGTGGCGTGGACCCGCCACGCGGCGGGGCTGGACCCGGCGTCGGTGGCGCCGACGGCCACCGCCTTCGGCTGCCCGGTGTGCGGCAGCCCGCCGGCGGCGGGGGTGATTCACACAGGGATGGAGGCGGGGGGCCTGCGCTATCTCCACTGCGGCCTGTGCCACACGGCATGGCACCATGTGCGCACCTCGTGCATCGCCTGCGGCGAGGGGCACCAGTTGACCTATCATTCCCTGACCCCGGCGGATGGGGCCACGAAAGACCACCCCGACACCGGCGCGCGGGCGGAAGCCTGCGGCGGCTGCCACGCCTACCTGAAGCTGTTCCTGGCGGAAAAGGCGCTGGGGATCGACCCGCTGGCCGATGACCTCGCCACCCTGGCGCTCGACCTGCTGGTGGGCGAGGAAGGCTTCCGGCGGATCAACGTCAACCCGCTGCTGACGCTGGCGGGGTGAGTCTCACCCCGGCGGCTTGCCGTCGAGGAAGCGGGCGGCGAACACCGGTGCCGTGGAGGTCTGGTCGGTGAACACCGCCTGCCGGCGCAGGCGCAGGGTGAACACGGTGCCCGCCCCCGGACGGCTTTCCACCGCGATGTCGCCGCCGTAGCGGCGGATGATGGCGTAGCTGATGGACAGGCCAAGCCCGGTGCCCGAATGCTTCTTCGTCGTGAAGAACGGGTCGAAGATGCGGGCGATGTCGCCGGGGGCGATACCGTGGCCGGTGTCGCGCACCTCCAGCACCACGCCGTCGCCGAACGGATCGCCGGGGGGAATGTCGCGGCTGCCCAGCGTCAGCGTGCCGCCGCCGGACATGGCCTGCATGGCGTTCATGATAAGGTTGATCAGCACCTGCTGCAGCTCCCCGCGGTTCACCTCCACGGTGCCGGTGGCGGTCAGGGCCGTCTGCACCGTGATGGCCGCGCGGGTCAGGTTGTGGCGGGTCAGCACCAGACAATCGGCGATCACCGCGTTGGCGTCCACCGCCTCCGTATAGCCGGCGAAATCGCCGGGGCGGGCGAATTGCAGCAGGCGGGTGACGATGGTCTGGATGCGCCGGGTCTGGGCGTTGATCAGGCGGATCTCCTCCCGCACCGGTTCGGCGTCGTCACCCAGCACCTCCTGCAACAGGTCGAGATTGCCCTGGATCACCGCCACCGGGTTGTTGATCTCGTGGGCCACGCCGGCGGTCAGCTCGCCGATGGCGGTCAGCTTCTCGTTCATCACAAGCTGCTGCTGGGCGCGGCGCAGGGTGGTGTTGACCTCCTCCAAGGCGGCGGTGCGCTCGGCCACCTTGCGGTCGAGTTCCTGCGCCCAGCGCTGCAGCTCGGCCCGGCGGGCGGCCAGCGAATCCAGAAGCTGGTCGAAGGCGCGGGCCAGCCGGCCCAGCTCGTCCCGGCTGCCCACCGGGCCGACGCGCGCCCATTCCTCCCCCGCCTCGATGCGGTGGATGACGCCGTTCATGCGCTCCAGCGGGCGGAAGATGGCCCGCGCCCAGCGCAGATCCACCAGCGTCCCCAGCCCCGACACCAGCAGGAACAGCAGGAACAGCACCGCCATGGCGCCATAGAGCGCGTTTTGCAGCGGCGCTTCCAGAAAGCCCACGTACAGCATGCCGATGCGCTGGCCGTTGCCGTCATAGAGCGGCTCGTACCCCGACACATAGGTGTCGTTGACGACGAAGGCGGAGCCCAGCCAGACCTTCCCCTGCCCCATCACCAGATCATAGACCGCCTGGGACGCCACGGTGCCCAGCGCGCGGGAGCCTTCGAACAGCCGCACGTTGGTGGCGATGCGCACCCCGTCCAGGAACAGGGTGGCGGTGCCCTGGCTGCCCAGCGGCAGGGAGGCGTCCTGATAAACCACCGAATTGATGCGGTCCACGATGCCCTGGTTGCCGTTCAGCAGCACGCCCCCTTCCAGCACCCGCACCCCCTCGCCCATGGCGCCGGGGATGGGCACGGCGGCCTGGATCATCAGCCCGCGGTCCTCCGCCGGGCGCGGGTCGGGGTGGGCGCGGGGGGAGCGGACCAGCGGCAGCCGCGCCCGCTGGCGCAGGGCGGGGGAAACGCGCTCCAGCTCCGCCGCCGCCATCACCGTCAGATTGTGGGAGCCGTAACCGTCCAGCGCCTCGCGCACCACCCGGTATCCGGTGCGGTCCTGGCGGGCCGCCCCCGCCGTCACCGTGCCGTCGGCCCCGATCAGCAGCAGGTAATCCAGCCCCAGATCGCGGGCCGCGGTTTCCAGAAGCGCGTCCAGCCCCTCCGGCTGCTCCCGCTGCAGGGCCATGGAGAACCAGTGGGATTCGGCGAAGCCGGTCACCCCGGTGCGCACGCTGCTCTGCACCCGGTCGAAATACTGCCGCGCGGTGCCCAGATCGGCGCCCACCTTGGTGCGCAGAAGCTGGTCGTAGCCCTGCGTTCCCCACACCCACACGATCACCAGCAGCACCGGCACGCCCAGCAGCAGCGGCGCCAGCACCAGCGCCGTCAGCTTCAACCGGACGGATTCGGCAAAGGCCATGCGCACGCGCACCAGCCGCAGGGGCAGCGCCCTCACACCACGCCCCATTCGGTGCATTTGCGCTCCAGCGTCTTGCGCGACACGCCCAGCAGGTCGGCGGCACGGGTCTTGTTGCCGTCGCAGCGGTCCAGCACCGCCAGGATGTGGCGCTTCTCCACCTCGGCCAGGGTCAGCACGCCGGCATCGGCATCCTGCCCGGCCGGGACGGCGCCGTCCGCCGGCCCGCCGGCCAGATCATCCAGCGGGAATTCCCCCAGCAGCAGCGACCGTTCGACGAAATTGCGCAGTTCGCGCACGTTGCCGGGCCAGGAATAGGCCATCATCGCCCGCTCCACCTCCGGCGTCACGCTCAGCGGCGCCACCCCCAGCCGCACCGACAGGAACCCCATGAACAGCGCCACCAGCTCGGGCAGATCCTGGGTGCGCTGGCGCAGGGGGGGAATGGTCAGGGTCATCACCTCCAGCCGGTAATAGAGATCCTGGCGGAACCGGCCCTGGGCCACCTCGGCGCGCAGGTCACGGTTGGTGGCGGTGACCACCCGCACGTCCACCGGCACCTCCTGCTCGCTGCCCACCGGGCGGATGCGGCGTTCCTCCAGCACGCGCAGCAGCTTGGACTGCAGCGCCTGGGACAGCTCCCCGATCTCGTCCAGGAACAGCGTGCCGCCGTGGGCGTAGTAGAACAGGCCCTTGCGCGCCTCCCGCGCGCCGGTGAAGGCACCGCGGGCGTGGCCGAACAGTTCCGCTTCGATCAGGTCGGCGGAGATGGCGGCGCAGTTGACGGCGACGAAGGGGGCGGCGGCGCGCGCCGACTGTTCATGGAGCGCGCGGGCCACCAGTTCCTTGCCCACCCCCGATTCCCCCTGGATCAGCACGGTGGACGGGGTGGGGGCCACCCGGCGGACCAGGGTGCGCAGGCGGGTCATGCCCTCCGACCGCCCGACGATCGCGTCCCGCCCGGTGCCCTTGGTGGACAATTGCCGGCGCAGCACGAAGTTCTCGCGCGCCAGCCGCGCCCGCTCGAAACAGCGGTTGATGGAGTTGAAGATCTGCTCGATGCGGAAGGGCTTGAGCAGGAAATCCGACGCCCCGGCGCGCAGGGCATCGATGGCGGTGTTCATGTCGGCGAAGGCGGTGATCAGGATCACCTCGCCGGTGAAGCCCGACTGCTCAAGCTCCTTCAGCCAGTCCAGGCCCGAGCGGCCCGGCAGCGCAATGTCGAGGATGATGAGGTCCACCGGCACCCGTTCCAGCACCAGGATGCCGTCCTCCACGCTGCCCGCCGTTTCCACCAGGCACCCGCGGCGGGCGAGCGCGCGGGACAGGAAGCTGCGCATCCCCTCTTCATCGTCCACCACCAGAACCGAAGGCTGCGGGCCGGCGTCGCCGCCGGCCTTGCCGTCATCCATCGCTGTCGGGTCCATCCGCTCTTTCCGCGCCCTCGCCGCCGTCCTCCCGCGCACAGCTCGGCGGGACGACGGCTTATAGAGCGCTTACCGGTTCACCAGCCAGTCATACATCAGGGCGGTCACCGCCTGGGGCTGTTCCATGGGGGCCATGTGCCCGGCCTCGGCCACCGGCACGAACCGCGCACCGGGGATGGCCGCGGCCATGTCCGCATGGACCTCCACCGGCGACAGGGCGTCCGCCTCCCCGCACAGGACCAGCGTGGGGCAGGCGATGGCCGGCAGGCCGGGGCGGCTGTCGGCGCGGGTGATGATGGCCGCCTGCTGGCGGGCATAGCCCTCCACCCCCACCCGTTCGGCCTGGGCGTGGATGGAGTCCACCAGGGTCTGGTCGCCCATGTGCAGCGGATGGATCATCCGCGGCATGTTCGCCGCCACCACCTGCCGCAGCTTGCCCTGGCGGGCCAGTTCCACCGCGGCGCGGCGGTTGGCGGTCTGTTCGGCGGTGTCGGGGAACGGGTTGGTGTCCATCAGCGCCAGCCGGGTCACCCGCTCCGGGGCGCGGCGCATGATCTCCATGGCGACATAGCCGCCCATGGACAGCCCGGCCAGGGCGAACCGCGCGGGTGCCGCGGCCAGCACGCCGTCGGCCAGGGCGGCAATGGTGCCGGCCCCGGTCAGGTCGGGAACGGCGATGTCGGCGACGGCGGCCAGATGGCGGCGCTGGTGCTCCCACATGGCCGCATCCAGCGGCATTCCGGGCAGCAGGATCAGGGCGGATCTGGTCATTTGATCAGGGCGCTCACGCTCTTGAACTCGGGGGTTCCGGCCCGGTGCAGCCATTCGAACACCACCATTTCGGTGGTGACGATCTCCACCCCGGCCCGTTCGATGCGGGCGATGGCCCGCTCGGCGTTGGCCGGCGTGCGCGAGGAGGTGGCGTCGGCCACCAGAACCACGCCGCCAAAGCCCTTGTCCACCAGCCCCAGCGCGGTCTGGAGCACGCACACATGCGCCTCCGTCCCCGTCAGGATGATCTGGTCGCGGCCAAAGGCGGCCAGACGTTCCAGAAACGCCGGTTCCTCGGCACAGGAGAAATGCATCTTCTCCACCACCGCCACGCCGTCGGGCGTGCGGGCGGCCAGCCGTTCGCGCACCGCCGGGACGGTGGGGCCCAGCCCGCGGGGGTATTGCTCCGACACCAGCACCGGCACCCCCAGCGCGGCGGCAGCGTCCAGCAGGATGCCGGTGTTGCGCACCACCCGTTCGCTGTCATGGATGGCGGGCAGAAGCCGTTCCTGTTCGTCCACGACGACCAGAACCGACCGTTGGGCGGAAAGCAGCATGATGAAGGCGTTCCCTCTTGGTCTTATGGCGGGCGTCAGCCCAATTCAAAGGTGGTGATGCCGAACACCCGCTCCAACGCCAGCGCCGGGGCGGGGCCGCGGTACATGCGGGCGGTCTCGAACATGGGCACCATGCCCAGCCCCTCGGCCAGGGCCACCGCCGGGCGGTTCACCTCCGGCAGGTCGAGGAACAGCGGACCGTCCGGGGCCGCCGCCGCCAGCACCGACAGCAGGTGCGCCGCCACCGCGGCGTCGGGGGCCACCAGCGGGCCGATCTTCGCCCCCTCCCGGCACGGGCGGACGGCCCCGAAGCCCACGGCCCGCCCGTCGCGCAGCGCCACCAGTGCCGTGGTGCCGGGCATGGTCAGCCACGCCGCCAGGAACGCGGCCCGGCGGGCCGGAAACACCGGGGCGTCCAGGTCCAGAAGGACGTCGAACGGCACGGTGCGCGCATCCACGACGGTGACACCCGCCACATCCCTCCCCGGCCCCGGCACGGTGCCCGGCCCGGCGCGGTAACGGATGTTGCGGTGGGCCGTCTCGAACCCGCAAGAACGGTAATCGTCCTGGCGCGCCACCACGCCGTCCAGCCCGATCACGGCGCCGTCCAGGCGCGCCATGCCCGCCTGCCACAGCGCCCAGCCGTACCCCCGCCCGCGGGCGGCCGCATCGACGATGTAGAGGCCGATGAAGCCGAAGCGGTGGCCGTAGCGCACCGCCGACAGGCTGGCCACCATCCGCCCGTCCGCCACGCCGGCCAGAAAGCCGGCGGGGTCGGCCAGATGGAAGGGCAAGGCGTCGTGCAGACCCGGATTCCATCCCTCTGCCGCGGCGCGGTCCAGGGTCTCGTCCACCTCGGCGCGAGTCATGGTGCGAATGGTGTATGATGGGCCGTTCACGGCGCCGCCCTCCCCGTCCGATGGCCTGTGCAGGGGCAAACGGTAGCGCAACCGGGCGCCAACCGCCACAACCGCCGCCCGGAACCCCGGGTTCCGGCGGAAAAATGGCACGAAAACCCGGTGTTAGCCGCCGTGGCTATTGACAGTCTCATCCCCGTTCATATGCTGCGCCCTAACTAAAACCGGAATCCGCGGGATTCCGGGTTCCCCTCTCCAGACAGACACCGGTTGGATGCTATTTTCGGAACTTGGGCTTGGAGCTGACGTCCTGCGCGCGGTCGAGGAAAAGGGTTATACCCAACCGACCCCCATCCAGGAAAAAGCCATTCCCTGGGTCTTGCAGGGGCGCGACGTGCTCGGCTGTGCCCAGACGGGAACGGGCAAGACGGCCTCTTTCACCCTGCCCATGATCGACATCCTGGCCACGGGCCGGGCACGGGCGCGGATGCCGCGGTCGCTGATCCTGGAGCCGACGCGCGAGCTGGCCGCCCAGGTGGCCGAAACCTTCGAGGTCTATGGCCAGTATCACAAGCTGTCCATGGCGCTGCTGATCGGCGGCGAGACCTTCACCGAGCAGGTGAAGCGCCTGGACCGCGGCGTCGATGTGCTGATCGCCACGCCGGGCCGTCTGATGGACCTGTTCGGCCGCGGCAACATCATGCTGAACGACATCAAGGTGCTGGTGATCGACGAGGCGGACCGCATGCTCGACATGGGGTTCATCCCCGACATCGAGAAGATCGTCGCCACCCTGCCCAAGATGCGCCAGACGCTGTTCTTCTCGGCCACCATGCCGCCGGAGATCCGCCGCCTGGCCGATGCCTTCCTGCACAACCCCAAGGAAGTGACCGTCGCCCCGCCGGCCTCCCCCGCCGCCACGGTCACCCAGGCCCTGGTGGTGGTGCATGAAGAGGACAAGCGCGAAGCGCTGCGCCATCTGCTGCGGACGGAGGACGTGAAGAACGCCTTCATCTTCTGCAACCGCAAGCGCGACGTGGCCGTGGTGCAGAAGTCGCTGGAGAAGCACGGCTTCAACGTCGGCTGCCTGCACGGCGACATGCCCCAGTCCAAGCGCACGGAAACGCTGGAGGCGTTCAAGGCCGGGCAGATCTCGCTGCTGGTCTGTTCCGACGTGGCGGCCCGCGGGCTGGACGTGCAGGGGCTGAGCCACGTGTTCAATTTCGACGTCCCGATCCACGCCGACGATTACGTTCACCGCATCGGCCGCACGGGCCGCGCCGGGCGCAGCGGGCGGGCGTTTTCCATCGCGTCGCCCTATGACGGCAAGGCGGTGGCCGCGATCACCAAACTCATTCAGCGGGAGATTCCCTTGATCGCCATTGACGGGCTTGAGTCCCCCGCCTTCGAGGAAGAATCGGAGGACGGCGCACGCCGCCGGGGCGGCGCACGCCGCCGCGGGCGCGACGAGGGTGGCCGCGAGCCCAAGGCCGAGGGCCGGTCTTCGGGCCGCCGGGAACGCAGCGACCGCGACCGGAGCGAACGGGACCGCAGTGAACGGAGCGAGCGCGCCGAACGGCCGGCGGCGGCGGACACCGCGCCGGCCCAGGCTCCGCGCAGCGAAGCCCCCCGCAACGACCGCGACCGTGACCGCAGCCGCCGCCGCCGGGACGACGACGACGATGTGGTGGTCGTCGGCTTCGGCGACCACATGCCGGCGTTCATGATGCGCACCGGACGCCGCGCCCGCCCCGCCACCCCGGCCCCCGTGGACACCGCCACCGACAGCACGCAGGAGGGCTGACGCCCGTGCAGACGATCTTCGTGATGGTCAAATGCGACCTGGGCCGTGCCTATGACGTGGCCGACCGGGCGGTCCAGGACGTGGAAGCGGTGTCGGAGGTGCATTCCATCTCCGGCCAGTACGACCTGCTGATGAAATGCTGCCTGCCCGACGGGGATGATCTGGGGCATTTCGTGACCGAGCAGGTCCAGACCCTGCCGGGCGTCCGCGACACCTTCACCCTGATCGCCTTCAAGGCGTTCGCCTGAACCCACACGCACGGGTCCGCCCGCCGGGCGGGTCTGTGTCCCCGGCGCGACGCCCTGTGGCCTTTGCCGGACGGGCGTGCCGAAAGCGTTGACTTGGCCGTGGCCTTCGCCCAAAGGTTCGGGTATGCCCAACACGTCCCCCCGCCCCGTCCGCACCCGCCGTTCCAAGCGCCGTCCGCCCGTTCCGGGGCGGACGCAGCCGGGGCTTTTGGGCCTGGGCGTGCTGGGGCTGGCCATGGCCATGGCCACCGCTGTGCCGGCACTGGCGCAGACCGCCGCCCCGGCGGCCAGCAAGGATAATCAGCCCGTCCTGCTGAGCGCCGACGAGGTGACCTACGACGAGCAGCAGGAGCTGGTCACCGCCCGCGGCAACGTGGAGCTGTCGCACGGGGGGCGCACGGTTCACGCCGACACCATGACCTACAACAAGCGCTCGACGGTGGTAACCGCCAGCGGGCGCGTGCGGGTGGTGGAGCCGTCGGGCGACATCGTGTTCGCCGATTACGCCGAACTGACCGACGACATGCGCGATGCGTTCATTCAGAACATCCGTGTTCTGATGACCGACAACGCCCGCATGGCGGGGAACGAGGGCGAACGGCGCGGCGGCGATATCATGCGTGTCAACCGCGCCGTCTACAGCCCCTGCGAACTGTGCAGCAAGGATCCGGAAAACCCGCCCCTGTGGCAGATCCGCGCCGTCCGCGTGGTCCACGACAAGGAAGCGCAGGAAATCCGCTACAAGGACGCCACGCTGGAACTGTTCGGCTTTCCCGTGGCCTATACACCCTACATGTCCCAGCCGGACCCGACGGTGGACCGTAAGACCGGGTTCCTCACCCCGTCCTACGGCAACAAGGGCACGCTGGGCGTCTTCGTGCGCACCCCCTATTACATCGACATCGCGCCCGACCAGGATGCGACGGTGGAACCGGGTTTCTACAGCAAGGTCGGCCCCTTCCTGGGTGGGCAGTACCGCAAACGCTTCGAAAAGGGCATCCTTCAGCTCGACGCCAGCGTTGCCGACGGCGAGATTCCCAAGCAGCCCAATCCGACCACCAACACCAAGAACGCCGTGCGCGGCCACATCTTCGCCCGCGGCCTGTTCAACATCGACGACACGTGGCGCTGGGGGTTCGATCTGCGGCGGGCCAGCGAGTTTTCGTATCTGCGCCGCTATTACGGCGTGCGCGACGACGTTCTGACCAGCCGTGCCTTCATCGAAGGGTTCAGCGGGCGGAACTACGCCGGCCTCAACGCCTATTCGTTCCAGGATCTGCGGTACGGCTACGACCGCCAGCCCCAGGTGCTGCCCATGGCGCAATACAGCGCGCTGGGCGAGCCGGGCAGCCTGCTCGGCGGGCGCTGGTCGCTGGACAGCAACATTCTGGGCGTGATCCGCCGTGACGGCACCTCCACCCGCCGTTTCATGGTGCAGCCCGGCTGGCAACGGGAAATCGTGTCCGACATGGGCTTCGTCACCACGCTGAACACCCGCGTGCTGATGGCGGGCTACAGTGCGGAGGACTATCAGCCGGTCACCGGCGGATCCACCCAGAACGTCAGCCGCGGCCGGTTCTTCCCCCAGGCCGATATCAAGGTCCGCTACCCCTTCGTCCGCTACGCCGACGGCTACTCGCAGGTGATCGAGCCGGTCGTGTCCTTCACCATGGCGCCGCGGGTCAACAACAACGCCGCCCTGCCCAACGAGGACAGCCAGGATTACGAGCTGGACGACACCAACCTGTTCGCGCTGAACCGTTTCAGCGGCATCGACCGGCTGGAAGGCGGATCGCGCGTCACCTACGGCCTGCGCACGGCGCTGTACCGCGACAAGGGCGGCTGGGCCAGCCTGTTCGCCGGGCAGAGCTACCGCTTCACCCGCGACGAGGACTATCCCAACGGGTCGGGCCTGACCAACCGCCAGTCCGACTACATCGGGCGGCTGGACGTGGCACCGGTGTCGTGGTTCGACCTGAACTACGGCCTGCGCATCGAC
Source organism: Azospirillum fermentarium (assembly GCF_025961205.1). NCBI lineage: Bacteria > Pseudomonadati > Pseudomonadota > Alphaproteobacteria > Rhodospirillales > Azospirillaceae > Azospirillum > Azospirillum fermentarium. Next base: position 321,235 of record NZ_JAOQNH010000002.1, on the reverse strand, counting down.
CAGGAAACCCTGCGGCCCCGCCGCCACGGCGTGACCGCCGCCATCGGGCCGGGGGAATTGCGGCTGTTCACCTCGTACACCTATGTGGACCAGACGGTGGACCGCTACGCCGTATCCCGCAACGTGGTGGAACAGGGCACCGTCGGGGTGGGTGCCCGCCTGTCGCCACGGTGGAGCCTGTCCGTCAGCCATCAGCAGGCGATGAAGCCGGTCCCCGGGCCGCGCAACTCGAATGCCACGCTGACCTATCAGGACGAGTGCTTCACCTTCCAGGTCATCGCGCTGCGCGACTTCACCACCACGGTGGGGGACGAGGTGGAGGGGAACACCGTCTATTTCCGCATGGTGTTCAAGAACCTGGGCGAGTTCAACTCCCCCAACTTCGGCAGCGCCATCTTCGGCAGCGGAACGTCCACCAACTGACCTCAGCCGAACAGAAGCCGCCCCAGAACCTCATGGTCCGGGGCGGCCAAGGTGGCATCACCGGAGGTCTTATCCCCCAACAGCGCGCGGGTACCGATTCCGGCGGACCGTGCCGCCGCCATGTCGGTGGGCTGATCGCCGACGAAGATCGACCGCGCCAGATCCAGACCCAGCCGCCGCTGCGCCTCCAGGATCATGCCGGGGTTGGGCTTGCGCCAGAAGCTGTCGCGGTCATAGGCCGCCAGCGGCGCCCCCGGCAGATAGGGGCAATGGAACACCCCGGCCACATCGGCCCCGTGTGCGGCGAAACGCCCGGCCATCCAGCGGGACAGAACGGCGAAATCCTCCTCGGCATAATAGCCGCGCCCGATTCCCGACTGGTTGGTGATGATGGCGATGCGGTATCCCCGGTCCACGGCCCGGCGGGCCAGGGCGAACACGCCGTCGAGAAAGGCGAAATCCTCCCGCCGGCTGACATAGCCGTGGTCGATGTTGATCACGCCGTCGCGGTCGAGGAAAAGGGCCGGCTGCTGCATGGCGGTGGGATGCCCGGACAGGAAAAGAGAACACCCACGGGCGTAGCAGCCCCGCCCCTCATGCGCAACCCCGCCACCACAAGCGCTTGAAACCGGCGGCTGATGCCGTTAGCCATAAGGGGCCTTGCGGGGCCGCGTCCGTGGTCCTGTCTCCCCGTCTTTCTCCATCACCTGTGGGCGTCTCAGCAGATGGGCCTTGGACGTTACGATTATGAGCGCCGCTACCGGCGCCGTTTCTGGACCGGCTTCGCCAAAGTGGCCCTGGCCGGCGGTGTGCTGCTGGGCATCGGGCTGTTTTCGTACCAGATGGGCATCGAGCAGCTGAAGGGCCGCGATGCCACCCTGCGCGAACAGATCGAAACCCTGTCCCGCACCATCGAAACCCAGAAGCTGACCATCGAGAATCTGCGCAATACCGCCAGCAAGGCGCAGGTCCACGCGACGGAACTGGAAGCCCGGCTGCAAAAGGAACTGCCCACCGGCAAGCTGGCCGACCTGTCGCGGCTCGTGGCCGACCGGCTGGCGGCGGGAGTCGATCCGGCGCGGCTGACCTTCGTCATCGAACAGGCGCAGAACCCGCGCAACTGCCAGCCGGGCGAGAGCAAGCGCATCGTGCTGTCCACCCCGCTGCTGAAATCCACCACCCGCGTCGCCAGCTTCGGCAACGGTGCGGTGACGGTGACCGGCGAGGGGGTGTCGGCCCAGAATGCGCAGGGCCAGAAGGAAAGCTGGTACGATCCGGCCCAGCCGGTCACCCTGCGCATCGGCATGCACGGCGCCAAGGAGCCCAAGGAGTTGAGCGGCATGCTGCCGCTGCACCATGCGATGATCGTCGATCACACCGAATACCGGATCACCGTGGTGCCGGGGCAGCGGTCCTATGCCGAAGTGACCGTGGACCGCTGCCCCGCCCCCTGATGCCCCCCGCTCCGATCCGGCTTACGCCGGATCGGGAACCTTGTCCCGCATCAGGACGAACTCTTCCGCCGTGGACGGGTGAAGGGCGATGGTGCGGTCGAAATCGGCCTTGGTGGCGCCGCAGGTGATGGCGATGCCCAGAGCCTGGATGATTTCCGGCGCGTCCATGCCCATCATGTGGCAGCCCAGAACCTTCTGGCTGTCACCATCCACCACCAGCTTCATCAGCACCCGCTCGTCACGGCCCGACAGGGTGTGCTTCATGGGACGGAAGCCGGTGCGGTAGATGTCCACCTTGGGATACTTCGCCCGCGCCTCGGCCTCGGTCAGGCCGACGGTGCCGAGCGGCGGCTGGGAGAACACAGCGGTGGGAATGTTGTCGTACGACACCCGCATGGGGTTGTTGTTGTAGTGGGTCTCGGCAAAGGCCCGGCCCTCGGCAATGGCCACCGGGGTCAGCGCCACCCGGTCGGTCACGTCGCCCAGGGCATAGATGGTCTCCACGTTGGTGCGCAGACCGTCATCGACGATCACCGCTCCCTTGGAATCGAGGGCCACGCCCACCTCTTCCAGCCCCAGATTGCGGGTGTTGGGGTGGCGCCCGGTGGCGGCCATGACCAGCCCCGCCGAATGCTCCCGCCCCAGATGGTCGGTGACGGTGAAGCCGCTGGCGCTTTCCTCCACCTTCACCGGCTTGGTGCGGGCCAGGATGGTGACGCCGCGCTTGCGCATCTCCTGGGCCAGCGCCACGCGGATGTCGTCGTCGAAGCCGTTCAGCAGCTCCTCGCCGCGGATCATCAGCGTGACGTCCACGCCCAGTCCGGCGAAGATGCCGGCGAACTCCACGGCGATGTAGCCGCCGCCGATGATGATCAGGGAATGGGGCAGCCGGCCCAGGTGCAGCGCCTCGTTGGAGGTGATGGCGTGCTCGATGCCGGGAATGGCGGGCAGCGACGGCCAGCCGCCGGTGGCGATCAGGATCTTGGCGGCGGTGACGCGCCGGTCCCCGATCTCCACCGTGTGCCGGTCGATCAGCCGCCCATGGCCGTTGAACAGCGTGACCCCGGCCCGTTCCAGCATGCCGATGTAGATGCCGTTCAGACGGTCGATCTCCTTGTCCTTGTTGGCGATCAGCGTGGCCCAGTCGAAGGCGGGGACGGAGGCCCCCCAGCCGTAGCCCGGCGCATCGGCGAAGGCGTCGCGGAACTGGCTGGCGTAGACCAGAAGCTTTTTCGGCACGCAGCCGCGGATGACGCAGGTGCCGCCGACCCGGCTGCCCTCGCAGATGCCGACCCTGGCCCCGAACCCGGCGGCCCGCCGGCTGGCGGCCACCCCGCCCGATCCGGCGCCGATGGTGAAGAGATCGAAATCGAACTGAGTCACGAAGGGATTCTCCCGTGGTCTCTTAGGCTGATTTTAAACCGCATACGGCACCATGGAGTGTTCCCGCTTTTCCGGCTGTTGTCGAGGGGATGACGCCGCCGCCAAAACGGGCTAGAACCGGCGGTGGATCGTCCCTTCACCGTTTGGCAAAGCCCGCATCATGAGCCTGATTAACCCCCGCACCCCCCCTGGCGTGATGGAACTGCTGCCCCGCCAGCAGGTGGCCTTTCAGCGCATGCTCGACACCATCCGCCGCGGTTACGAGCGGTTCGGCTTCGTGCCGGTGGAAACCCCGGTGTTCGAAACCGCCGACGTGCTGCTGACCAAATCGGGGGGCGAGACGGAAAAGCAAGTCTATTTCGTCCAGTCCACCGGCGCCATCCAGCAGGGGCACAAGCCCGACATGGCGCTGCGCTTCGATCTGACGGTGCCGCTGGCCCGCTATGTCGCCGAGCATGAACGGGATCTCGCCTTTCCCTTCCGCCGCTACCAGATGCAGCGCGTCTATCGCGGCGAACGGGCGCAGCGGGGCCGGTTCCGCGAGTTCTATCAGTGCGACATCGACGTGATCGGCAAGGACACGCTGGGCCTGCACTACGACGCCGAGATGCCGGCGGTGATCCACCACGTGTTCCGCGAGCTGAACTTCGGCGGCTTCACCATCAACATCAACAACCGCAAGATCCTGCTGGGCCTGCTGGACGGGCTGGGCATCGGCGAGCCGGAACGCCGGGTGCTGGTGCTGCGCGAGATCGACAAGCTGGACAAGCTGGACCGAGACAAGGTGCGCGCCAACCTGACGGCCGACGACCTGGGGGTGCCCGGCGACGTGGCCGACCAGATTCTGGCCCTGATCGCCGAGCAGAAAAGCAACGACGACACCCTGGCCGCCCTGCGCGCCATGGATGTGGACAACGACACCTTCCGCACCGGCATCCATGAACTGTCCACGGTGATGGAGGGCCTGCGCGCCTTCCAGGTGCCCGACGACGCGGTGCGCATCAATCTGGCCATCGCGCGGGGGCTGGATTACTACACCGGCACCGTCTACGAGACCTTCCTCAACGACCACCGCGGCATCGGCAGCGTGTGTTCGGGCGGGCGGTACGAAAACCTCGCCAGCCACTACACCAAGTCGCGGCTTCCGGGTGTCGGCATCTCCATCGGCGCCACCCGCCTGTTCTACCAGTTGATGGAAGCGGGACTGATCAAGGACGGGTCCGCCACCGCCCAGGTGCTGGTGACCCAGATGGACCCGGCGCTCACATCCGATTATTTCCGTCTGGCCGCCGACCTGCGCGCCGCCGGTCTCAACACCGAAATCCAGCTCGACGGCGGCAAGCTGGCCAAACAGATGAAATACGCCGACAAGGCCGGCATCCCCGTGGCCGTGCTGATGGGCAGCGACGAGAAGGCCCGCGGTACCGCCACCGTCAAGCACCTGCTGCGCGGCGAACAGCGCGAGGTGGCGCTGGCCGACCTGCCGGCCATGGTCAAGGCCCTGCTGGACGCCTGACCCCCCTTCCCCGCCGGGTCCGGGATCCGGCGGGGAACAATCTTGCGTTCTTTGCATCGTTTCGTGGCGCGGCTGGCGAAACAAAGAATCCGGCACGCAGAAAGATACGCTCCGGAAGGTGGGTGGTTTGTCCGGCACCGGGCGGAAAATCTGCTCTCCCATGAGAAATGCAAATCCAAACACATTGGGAAGCCCGTATAATCCGCAACAGGATCATCCGTTGAACGGGCCTTTCCCCCCATGTTTGCACGCCTCAAGATCGCAAGCCTCGTCACTCTGTTCGGTGTCTTGATTACTCTGGGTTTCCTGGCCGCCGCCGTGGCCGGCGTGTCCGCCATCGCCGAGCTGAAGGTGGGCGGGCCGCTGTACCAGCGCATCGTGCTGGGCAAGGATCTGGTGGCCGACATCCTGCCGCCGCCGGAATACATCATCGAATCCTACCTGGAAGCCACCCTGGCCCTGAACGACCCGGCGTCCGTGACCGCACGGCGAAGCCGGCTGGCCCAGTTGCGCAAGGAATACGACGAGCGCCACGCCTATTGGGAAGCCCGCCAGCCGGGCGAGATGGACCTGTCGGTGCGCGACATGCTGACCCGCACATCCCACACCCCCGTGTCCCGTTTCTGGACGGAACTGGACGCCCGCTTCCTGCCGGCGCTGGAGCGGGGTGATCTGACGGCGGCCAAGGCGGCCTATGGCGTGCTGGCCCAGGCGTACAACGATCACCGGGCCGTGGTGGACAGCATCGTCAAGGCCACCGAGACGATGAACGCCGACACCGAACGCTATGCCGACCAACGCGATTCGCTGTTCCTCGGCATCCTGTGGTCGGTGGCGGGGGTGGTTCTGGTGCTGCTGGTGGGCGGCATCATCGGCATCGCCCGCGGCGTGATCCGCCCGGTGGTGGGCATGACCGCGGTGATGACCCGTCTGGCCGACGGCGACCTGTCGATCATCGTGCCATCCACCGGACGGGCCGACGAGGTGGGCGACATGGCCCAGGCGGTGCAGGTGTTCCACGCCAACGCCATCGAAACCGAACGGCTGCGGGCGGAACAGGAAAACCAGCGCCGTCAGGCCGAACAGGAACGGCTGACCTCCCTGCGCACCATGGCCGAAACCGTGGAGCGCGAGGCCCGCACGGCGGTGGAAGGCGTGGCGACCCAGACCGGCCGCATGGCCGAAAACGCGCAAAAGATGGCCCGCTCCGCCGATGCCGTCACCCACAACAGCCAGTCGGTGGCCGCCGCCGCCCATCAGGCCCTGACCAACGCCCAGACCGTCGCCAGCGCGTCGGAAGAGTTGAACGCCTCCATCCGCGAAATCGCCAGCCAGGTGGGGGCGGCCAACGGCGTCACCCGCGACGCCGTGGCGGCGTCGGACCGTGCCCAGGCCACCATCGCGCAACTGGCCGGGGCCGTGAACCGCATCAGCGAGGTGGCGGGCCTGATCAACTCCATCGCCGGGCAAACCAACCTGCTGGCGCTCAACGCCACCATCGAGGCCGCCCGGGCGGGCGAGGCCGGCAAGGGATTCGCCGTGGTGGCGACGGAAGTGAAGAATCTGGCCGCCCAGACCGCCAAGGCCACCGAGGAAATCGGCCAGCAGATCACCGAGATCCAAAGCACCACCGACGGGGCCGTGCAGGCGGTGACCGACATCGCCGGCGCCATCCGCAACATCGAGGGGCTGTCGGGCATGATCGCCGCCGCCATCGAGGAGCAAGGAGCCGCCACCAACGAAATCGCCCGCAACGTGGCCCAGACCTCCGACGCAGCCCGCGAGGTGGCGGCCCGCATCGCCGGCGTGTCGGATGAGGCCAACGCCACCGGCGCCCGCGCCGCCGAGGTCAGCAGCCTGTCCGGCGCCGTGTCCGACAGCATCGACGCCCTGCGCACCGTGCTGATCCGCGTGGTCCGCACCGCGACCAAGGATGTGGACCGCCGCGTCACCCCCCGCTACGCCCTCAACCGCTCCGCCACCCTGATTCTCGGCGGGCAGCCCCACACGGTGTCGGTGGAGGATTTCTCCGAAGGGGGGGCGCTGCTGCTGAACGGCCCGGCTTCGGCCCGCGACGGCACGCGCGGGGAATTGCGGGTGGACGGCTTGGCCCCTGCCCTGCCGCTGGCCGTCCGCAGCATCGAACACGGGCGCATCCATGTGCAGTTCGACCTGACGCCGGAACAGGCGGTGCGCTTCGCCGACCAGTTCGCCCGGCTGGTCAAGGGCCTGCCACGCAAGGGTTACGCAGCCTGACGGTGGGAAAGAAAAAGCCCCCGCTACGGATGGCGGGGGCTTCGCGCCGGCTTTGCGGAAGCCCGGGTTTACGGAACCTGGAAATACACCGCCGGCCACATGGCCCGCATTCCGCAGAAATAGTGGCTTTCCTCCGGCTTCGACGCCGGCACCAGCCCTTCGGGCAGGATGACCCACGCCATCTTCTCCCCATCGACCTCCCCGACCCACACACCGCGCACGGTGTCGAAACGCACCGGCGCTTCGAACCCGCAGGCATGGCCGTTGCCACCCGTGGCCTCGGCGGTGACGGTCAGGGTGCCGCCGGCGCCGGTGATGGTGGCAATGTCGGGGGAATCGCCATAGGCACGCACCAGCCTGGCCACCAGCGGGTCGTTCGCCACCGCCGCCTTGGGGTGGGCGGGGCCGCCGCTGAAACGGCGCGTGCCGGGGGCGGAAGCCGCCTTGACCGTCTCACGCCCCAGTTCCGCCAGCCGGGTCACATAGGCGTTGGCGATGCAGGAATAGCGCGTGTCCTCCCCCAGCGTGGCGCAGCCGTTGCGGGTCTTGAGGAACGTGGTCTGGGCGGTCTTCACCAGCGTCTTGTCCGCCGCCGCGTCGATGACCCGGCGGTAGGTCAGGCCCATCACCCGGTCGAGGGCGGCCAGATCGTCCATCTGGCACAGCGCCTTTTCCACCACGCTCAAATTCGGCGGAGAGCAGTCGAAGGACGGAACCGTCCCCATGCGCGTCATCAACGACAGGGGCTTGCCACCGCCCAACTGGCGAAGCTGGTCCAATTCGGCGGCGGTGAACACCTCGCCGTTTCCGCTGCGCAAGGGGGGGGGCGTCAGGCGCACGTCGGTCACCTGGGCCTTGGCCAACGCGTCCAGGATATCGGGCATCAGCGGCAGGACCGTGCGCTCCACCCGCGCCCCGTCGAGAACCGTATCCAAGGTGGACAGCGGGGCCGCCAGATCGGTACCCCGCAGGTCCGCGTCGCGCAGGCTGACCGGCTTCTCGCCCTCGAACCCGTCGCATCCCTCGCCCACGATACCGGGGGGGCAGGCGATGGTCGCCCCGGACAGGTTGGCGCGGTCGAAACGCACCCCTGCAATCGTGGTGCTTTCCAGCCGCGCCCCGGACAGGTTGGCGCCGCTGAAGTCCGCCCCGGTCAAAACGCCATGGTCGAAGCAGGCACCGGCGAAATTGGTGCCGGCCAGATTGCTTTCCGCAAAGCTGACGTCGAGGAAGCGCACCCCCGGCGCCTGCCACCCGGCCAGCGAATCCTTGGTGACGCCGACGCTGTTGACCACCGACCCCGGCGCCAGCTTCATGCGCGCCAGCACCGCCGCCGGCCAGGGTTGCGGCTCTCCTCCCACCGCCTGGTCGAGGGCGGGACCGATCCACGCCACCACCGGATGATCGGCGGGCAGGCGTCCCGCCTCCTTCGGTGAGGACACCGTGATGTACCCGGCCTTCGGCATCTCGCCGCACGCGCTGTCCGATGCGGCCCAGGCCGGCAGGGCCAAACCGGCCAGACCCGATGCCAACAGACCGATACGCGCCGCCGTGCGGCCCCTGGTTCCCAGCATGTCCCGCCCCCGCTCGTTCGACGTGCGGCCTCAGATGTCTTCCGCACCCAGATAGGAATGGATCACCCGCGGATCGGACACAACCGCCGCCGGTGTCCCATCGGCGATTTTCTCGCCATGTTCCAGAACCACCACATGGTCGGACAGCGCCATCACCGCCCGCATCACATGCTCGATCATCAGGATGGTCAGCCCTTCGCGCCGGTTCAGGTCGCGCAGGACCTCCACCATCTGATCGACCTCGGTCGGGCGCAGACCGGCCAGCACCTCGTCCAGCAACAGCAGCGACGGACGGGTGGCCAGCGCGCGCGCCACCTCCAGCCGCTTGCGGTCGGGCAGGGTCAGGCTGCGCGCCGGGCGCTGGGCCATGCCGTCCAGACCCAGCCGGCGCAGCACGCCGCGGGCGTGGGAGCGAGCGGCCTCCACCGATTTTTCACGGGCCAGCGCCCCCACCAGCACGTTCTCTTCCACCGACAGCTCGCCGAACGGCTTGACGATCTGGAAGGTGCGCCCGATGCCGGCGGCGCACGCCTGATCGGGGCGGAAGCCGGTGATGGTGCGCCCATCCAGCACCACCGAGCCTTCATCGGGCGGGAACACCCCGGCAATCAGGTTGAAGGTGGTGGTCTTGCCCGCGCCGTTGGGGCCGATCAGGGCGACGATGGTGCCTACCGGCACCTCGAAACTGACGTCCGAGACGGCCTTCAGGCCGCGAAAGCGCTTGGACAGGTTGGAAACCGACAGCAGAGCCGCCATCACTCATCCTCCCCCGGACGGCGGACCAGCCGCAGCTTGCCGGCCATCCACGGCCACACCCCGTCGGGGCGGAACACCACGATCACCACCAGCGCCGCCCCGTAGAAAAGCTGTTTCATGCCGGGCGCGTCCATCCCCGCCTTGTCCACTAGAAAGGTCAGAAGCTCGCCCAGCGGCGTCAGGATGAAGGCCCCCAGGATCGGCCCGAACAGCGTGCCGATGCCGCCGACGATGGCCGGCAGGATGATCTCGATGGACCGGCCCATGGAGAACACCTGCTCGGGGAACAGGGTGCTGAAGTAGAAGGTCTGGAACACGCCGCCCAGCGCGGCCAGCGCCGACGAGATCAGCACCGCCAGCATCCGCACCCGGAACAGGTTGATGCCCGACGCCTCCGCCGCGTCCGGCTCCTCGCGGATCGCCAGCCACTGATAGCCCAGCCGGCTGTGCAGCAGCACCCGCGCCAGCGCCAGCGCCGCCACCGTCAGCGCCAGGATCACGTAATAGAACATCACCGGCGACCCGCGCAGGTTCAGCAGGTCGTCGGGCGTGCTGGGATCGTGGGCCGGCAGGAAAAAGCCGCCCGACCCGCCCAGGAACGTCAGATGGTCGAAGGCGATGCGCGCCACCTCGGCGAACGCGATGGTCAGCAGGGCGAAATGCACCCCCTTGACCCGGAAGCGGAAGCCCAGCACGCCGATGAAGCCGCCGGCCAGTGCCGCCGCCACCATGGCCGCCAGCATCCCCGCCCACGGCGTGACGCCGCCGTGCAGGAACAGCGCCCCCGCCACATAAGCCCCCAGCCCCACATAGAGCGCGTGCCCAAGCGACAGCAGGCCGGCAAAGCCCATCATCACGTTCCACGCCTGCCCCAGATAGGCAAACCACAGGACGGTGGTCACCACCGACACCACATAGCGGTCCCCCACCAGCGGCAGCAGGACCAGCGCCGCCGCCATCAGGACGGCCAGAACGATTGCGCGCCGCGTCAGCATCACGAGCGTTTCCCCAAAAGCCCCTGCGGGCGCAGCAGCAGAACCACGATCAGCACCACATAGCTGAACAGCGACTTGAGCGACGGCGTGAGCAGAAAGCCCGCCAGCGCCTCCGACATGCCGATCAGCACGCCGCCCAGCAAGGCGCCGGGCAGGCTGCCCAGCCCGCCGATGATGACGATGATGAACGACAGCAGCGTGTATTCGCTGGCCAACTGCGGGCGGGTGTCCACCACCAGCGCCATCAGCGTGCCGGCGATCCCCACCACCGCCGTGCCGATGCCGAAGGTGAAGGCGTACAGCCCGTCAAGGTTCAGCCCCACCACCTTGGCCCCCAGCGGGTTGTCGGCGCAGGCCCGGATGGCCTTGCCCGTCCGGCTGAAGCGGAAGAAGGCGAACAGCACCGCCGTCACCACCAGCGCCCCCAGCCCGGCCCGCAGCCGCACGGCATCCAGGCTGAACGGCCCGATCTCCACCGTGTCGAACACGTAATCCACCTGAAGCCCGCGGGAATCGGGGCCGAAGATCATCAGCAGCCCGTTCACCAGGATGGTCGCCACCCCCAGCAGCAGGATGAACTGCATGTGCTCGGGCTTGCCGACGAAACGGTTGACCAGCCCGCGCTGCATCGCCCACCCCACCGCGAACAGCACCACCGCCACGATGGGCGCCGACAGCACCGGGTCCAGGTGAAAGGCGCCGAACAGCAGCACGGCCCCATACATGCCCGCGACCATCATTTCGCCATGGGCGAAATTGACCACGCGCACCACCCCGAAAATGACCGACAGCCCCAAGGCCGCCAGCCCGTACACCAAGCCGTTCAGCAGCCCGGAGGCGATGATGTTGAGGATGAAATCAAGCGGCATCGGACGGGTTCCATGAATGCAGACTTGGCGTTAGCAGCAGACCGGGGGCTATGCAAGAGGGGAGAACCATCAGGGGGACAAAGAAAGCCTCCGGCGGCCGGGGCCGGCGGCCCCGGACCCCATCGATTTTGCGTTTCGAAAAACAGAAATTCCCGTCATGATGGCAAATGAATATATTTGGATGATAAGCGGGCGGGGATGGAAGCCCGCATCCAAGCCGCCGATAACCCCGCCCTGGACGAATGGTGCGACCGCATCCTCGACGCCCGCACCATGGACGAGGTGTTCGGCGGCGGGACCGGGGCCGGTTAACGGCCCGTCTTCCCGTCCTCCAGCCGCGCCTTGAGATAGGACAGCAGCGGGTACAGCGCCGTCATCAGGGCCAGCAGGAAGCCCCATTCCCCCTCGCGGTAGCCCTTGCGGCGGATGTAGACCTTGTAAAAGCGCGACACGAAGCGGCGCAGGTTACGGCCCAGGGTCTCGTTGAGGCCCTCGGCCCGCATGTCGGCGGCCCGTTCGGAGGTGTAGCGGTTCAGCCGGTCCACCATGTCGAAGATGTCGCGGTCCACCCGGTGGGTCAGGGTGGCCGACAGCCGCGGGCCGCCGGTGCCGGTCCAGTCCAGCGACGGATGCACCCGCTGCGCCCCCCAGCGCTTGGCACCCTTGCGGAACAGGATGTTCTTCGACCCCACCCCGAAATAGGCCCCCCAGCCGTTGCGCACGTGGCGGTCACCCACGTAATTGTCGATGGCCACGCTGTGCCAGTCGAACGCGGAGGCGGCGATGACATCGCGGATCTCTGCGGCCAGCGCCGGGCTGACGATCTCGTCCGCGTCCACCTCCACGATCCAGGCACCACGGCAGGCGTCGATGCCGGCGTTGCGGCGGTCGCCCTCGATGGGCCAGCCGCCGGCCAGCACGCGGCCGGTGTAGCGGCGGGCGACGGCTTCGGACTGGTCGGTGCAGCGGTCCAGCACCACCACGATCTCGTCGGCGAACCCCAGCGCCTCCAGACAGGCGGGCAGCGCCTCTTCCTCGTTGCGGGCGACGACCAGGGCGGACAGGGCGACGGACGCGCCGTCCGTCCGGTCCTGTACCGGGGCCTGAGACACGGTGCCGCTGGTCATGAGATACGGTCCCTCCACCACCCCGGCGAACGGGGGTTTTCAAAACGGGCGGCATTATGCAAAAACGCATCGTCCGCCGCTTGTGTTTTTTCCAACCGCTCCTTTCTCAACGCCTTGACCAGCAGGAACGCCGATGCCGCGCATCATCATCGGGGATGACGTGTTCGCCTATGACGGGCGCAGCTATGAACGCGGCCCCCTGGGCGGCACCGAAACCGCGACGGTCAAGCTGGCCGAGGCACTGGCCGCCCACGGCAACCGCGTGGTGGTGGAAACCCTGACGCCGGAACCGGTGGAGCACAACGGCGTGCTGTGGCGCCCCGCCGGCTCGGTGCGGGAAAACGCCGATCTGGTGATCGTCAGCCGGCGGCCCGGCAATCTGGCCCGCTACCGCCATATCCGCCGCCGCGCCGTGTGGCTGCACGGGCCGGGGCAGTACCTGCGCAAGCCCCGCCATGCGTGGCCGCTGTTCCGCCAGCCGGCATCCTGCGTGTGCATCGGCACGTATCAGGCGGGCACCGTGCCGGGGTGGATCCCCTTCCGCGGGCGCTATGTGTTCCCTTATGGCATCAGCGCCGATTTCCTCGATCCGCCGTCCCTGTCCGTGGCCCCACCGCCGCACGTGCTGTTCACCTCCAATTTCCAACGCTCGCTGGACTGGGTGCTCGACCTGTGGGAACGGCGCATCCACCCGGCGGTGCCGGCGGCGGAACTGCACATCTACGGCGGCCCGGCGGTCTATGGCGGGCAGATGGCGGAAAAGATGCGCGCACCCATGGAGCAAGCCCAGCGCATGGCGGGTCTGGGCGTGCGGCTGATGGGGCCGCTGGCCAAGGACCAGTTGGCCGGCCGGCTGCGCGCGGGCCGGCTGATGGCCTACCGCGGCGATCTGGGGGAGACCTATTGCCTGTCGGCGGCGGAGGCGGTGGCCTGCGGCCTGCCGGTGGTCACCGCCGGCATCGGGTCGTTGAAGGAGCGGGTGGAGGACGGGCGCACCGGCTTCATCCGCGAGGACGCCGACGGTTTCGCCGGCGCCTGCATCCAGATTCTGACCGACGACACCCTGTGGCGCCGCCTGCACGAAAACTGCCGCACCTTTCCGCAACGGCTGTGGCGCGACGCGGCGGCGGATTTCGAATCCCTGATCGGCTAGAGTGTGATCGGTTCAAACGGAATCGTTTGAAGCGTGAATCACACGGGAAAACCAAAAGCTTAGAGTCCTTCAGGTGCTTCAATAAGCACCTGAAGGACTCTAATAAGCCGTCCGCCCGTCCAGATCCTCCAGCCGGCCTTCGAGAGACGCTTTCAGGCACAGCCGCGCCGTGGCGGTGGCGGCCTGATCCCGTTCGGTGCCGGCCCGCACCCAGCAGAGCGCGCTGATGCGTTCCTCGAACCGCCGCCGGTCCAGGGTCATGGCGTCGGCGGCCCCGGCCCGCCGGTCGGACGGGACGGCGGACAACAGCCGTTCCGTCTTCTGCCGGATGCGCCCGTCCAACTGCGCCAGATCCGGCGTGTCGCAGATCACCCGCAGCACCGGCAGCACCGTGCGGGCGCACCGCGGATCGGCGGGCAGCGGATCGGCCAGGGGGGCCAGCGCCGGGGCGGCGGCGGGGATCACCTTGGGCACCGGCACCGCGGCCATCGGCGGTCCGGCCATCGGCGGGGCCGGCGGGGCCGGGATCCGCGCCGTCACCTCCGCTCCCGGCTTGGCGGGCTGAGGCTTCGGTGAGCCGGACAGCGGCACCAGCAATTGCACCACGCCCCGCTCGTCCAACGGGGCGGCGGCGATCTGGGGGGCGGCGTAAGCCTCGGCCATCACCCGCACCGGGGTGCCGACGGCGGCGATGGAAAACAGGGTTTCGATGTCGTCATCGCCCATGCGGAAACAGCCCCCCGATGCCCGGCGCCCGATGGACTCGGGATCGTTGGTGCCGTGAATGGCATAGGTGGGCCAGCCGAGATCCAGCGCGAAACGGCCCAAGGGATTGTCCGGCCCCGGCGGCACGCTGGCCGGCAGGCTGGGGTTGCTGCGCCGCTGGTTGGCGGTGGGATGCCAGGTGGGGTTTTCCCGCTTGCGCACGATGGTGGTCACACCCAGCGGGATTTCCACGCCGGGCCGCCCGATGGCGACGGGAAAGGATGCCCGCGTGTCCCCCGCTCCGCCGACCAGATACAGCCGGCGGTCGGCCAGGCTGATGACCACATAGGCGGTGTCGTTTGCCCTGCCGGGCTCGGCCGCTCCGGCCCACGCCGGCACCAGCAGCGCCAGAATGGTAAAGGCCGCACAGACGAAACGGCGGATCAGGACGACGGCGCTGTGCAACCCCTTCCCCATGACCTTCCCCCACGGCACGGAAAGACCCCACGGTCCTGGGGGGCAGTGAAGCGCCAATCTCCCTAACGCTTTCTTAATTCGGGCACCCCGCCCACCCCCGGAAGGGAATGGGCGGGGCCGTCCGTGGTCAGGAACGCTTCTGCCAGCCGGGCATGGGGAACACCGGCTCCATTTCCGCCGCCCCCTTGGGCAGCACCACGGTGGGCCGCAGGCCGCGGTTCTGGATGCAGGCGGAGGCCAGATTGACGTTCTGCCCCTTCTCGTCGAAGGTGATGGCTGGGCCGACCATCATCTTGTTCGACAGGTTGGTGGTGCGCAGCGCCTCCAGCATGGGGGCGGATTCCGGCGAGCCGGCGCGCTTGAACGCATCCGCCGCCACCAGGATCGCTTCCAGGGTGAAGGCGACGTTGAAGCCGTAGCCTTCGAAGCGGTCGTTGGGGAACGCCTTCTTGAAGGCAGCCATCACCCGCTGCGACAGCTCGGCCTTGGGGTCGTACCAGGGCAGGTTGGTGATGGCGAAGTCGGAATACTTGCCCAGCGCCTTGTAGAACTGCTCGTCGTACAGGCCGGGCGAGCCGGGCGACGCGATGCCCATCGGCTCCCACTTCTGCTTCACCATTTCACGCACCAGCATGATGGCGTCGTTGGCGCGGGTGGTGACGATGGCGAGATCGGCGCCGGTGGCCTTGGCCTTGGCGACTTCCACCGCCAGATCCTGGGCCTTGGGATCGTAGGCGATGGATTCCACGATCTTGAACGGCATGTCCAACGTGGGGAACAGGGTGTCCATCGCCTGCTTGTTGCCCATGCCGAAGGTGTCGTTGGCGTGCAGGAACACCGCCGCTTTCGGCGTGGCGCCGGTGGCGGCGAACAGATCCTTCATCAGCGCCATGCCGTTCTTCACCAGCATGGTGCTGGTGGGGAAGTTGCGGAACACGGTCTTGTAACCCTGCTCCGTCAGCTTGTCGGCGGCGGCGATGTTCATCACCAGCGGCACGCCGCGCTGCTCGCACACCTGGGCGGCGGCGGCGGTCTGGCCGCTGTCGAAGGCGCCGACGATGACGTTGGCGCCGTCGTTGATCAGCTTTTCCGTACGGCTGCGGGCGACGTCCACGTTGGATTCGGTGTCCGCCGACAGGATTTCGACCTTATAGCCCAGCTCGCTCAGCACGGCGGGGGCGATGTCGGCGCCGCGCTGGCAGGCCTGACCCGCCTGGGCCAGCAGGCCGGAGCGCGGCAGCAGGACGCCGACCTTCAGCGAAGCCGCCTGGGCGAACGCGGGGGCCTTGCCGAAGGCCGCCAGAGCACCGGCGGCCAGAACCCCCTGACCGAAGCCGCGGCGGGTGATGGTATGCGACATGACAGGCGTCTCCCTGACCAGTTTCTTGGTGATAAGGGTGCCAGATGTCGCGCGAACCGGGCCGGGAAGTCAAAGAAGAATCGAATCCCCCGCGGGATACGACTGATTATGGCGCCCCCCCGGCGGCAGGGCTCCGCCGATCCCTCAATAATCCCGGTCGGGATGGTCGGCGTGGTCGCCCAGGCTCATGATTCCCACCCCCATGGCCACGCTGCCGAAGGTCAGGCAGACGGAGCCGATCAGCAGGTACAGCCCCACGCCCACGGAATCGGCGGCAAGCAGCAGCGTGCGCAGTCCCGCGGCGTCGGTGGCCAGCGCCGCCGCGCAAAACACCAGCCCGGCGGTGACGCCGACGGCCAGATGCTTGGCCAGAAAGACCAGGGCCTCTTTTTCCTTGGGTGCCATGGCTCTACATTAGCGATATTTGATGAAGCGGGCAAGCGGCCCGCTAGACAGCCGTGGACACCGGGGCGAAACGGGCGACGGTATCCACCAGTTCACCCACGGCGAACGGTTTAGAAATAAACCCGTCCATGCCGCAGTCAACCGCCTGTTTGCGTTCCGACGCCAGGGCCCCGGCGGTCAGGGCGATGACCGGCAGATGGCGCAAGCGCAGATCCTTCTTGATGACCGCCGTGGCCTCGTACCCGTCCATCACCGGCATCTGCACGTCCATCAGCACCACGTCGAAGGCGCCGGGGGCACGGTTCAGCCGGTCCACCGCCGCCTGCCCGTCGGCTTCGCAGACCACCGCCGCCCCCTTCCCTTCCAGGATGCGGCTGGCGACCAGCCGGTTGATGCTGTTGTCCTCCACCAGCAGAATACGCACGCCCGCCAGCGGCGCCGGGGCGGCGGCCGGGATATGCACCGGCACCGGATTGGCCGGAGCGGCGGCGGCAAAGGGGATTTCGACCGTGAAACGGCTGCCCTGGCCGGGGGTGCTGTCCACGGCGATGCTGCCCCCCATCATCTCCACCAGCTTCCTGCTGATGGCCAGCCCCAGGCCCGAGCCGCCGAACCGGCGGGTGGTTGTGGTGTCGGCCTGGCTGAAAGCCCGGAACAGCCCCGGCAACGCATCGGGCGGGATGCCGATGCCGGTGTCGCTGACCGTGAAGCGCAGCATCACACGCTCCCCCTCCGCCGGAACCTGCTCCACCGACAGCCGGACGGAGCCGGTTTCAGTGAATTTGATGGCGTTGCCGGTCAGGTTGACCAAAATCTGCTGCAGCCGGAATCCGTCTCCGGCCAGATCATCCGGCACGCCGGGCGCCACATCGACCCGGAAATCCAGCGCCTTGGCCTGGGCGTTCACCCCGGCCATGGCGGTGATCGCCTCCATCACCCCCGGCAGGTTGAAGGCGGTGCATTCCAACTCCAGCCGCCCCGCCTCGATGCGGGAGAAATCCAGGATGTCGTTGACGATGGACAGCAGCGACCGTCCGGCCAGCCCGATCTTGCCCACATGCCCGTCCTGTTCACGGTTGAGGGCGGTCCGCTCCAAAAGATAGGTCAGGCCCAGGATGGCGTTTAGCGGCGTGCGGATCTCGTGGCTCATGTTCGCCAGGAATTCCGATTTGTGGCGGTTGGCGTTTTCCGCTTCCCGCGCCTTCTGTTCGGCCTCCGCCCAGGCCAGTTCGATCTGCTGGCGCTGTTCGGCTAGCGCCGCGGCCTGCTGTGACAGTTCCTCGTTCGCCATGCGCAGCTTTTCTTCCGACCCGCGCAGGGCCTCGGCCCGCACCTCCAGCTCCCACGCCTGCTCGCTCGTGCGGGCCAGGAGGATTTCCGCCTGCTCACGGCGGCGCAGCCCCTCGATGCCCAGCGCCAGCAGATCCTTGACCCGGTCCAGCAGGTCCATCGCTTTCCGCGGGATGTCGGCGGGCGAAAAGATCAGCAGCACCCCCACCGCCTGTCCGCGCACCGACAGCGCCAGACGCAGGGGCATGGTCCCGTCCATGGCCGCCGCCACATGATCCACCGCCCGTTCCGCCGCCGCGTCCGCCATGGCCACCACCGCGGGATCCAGAACCTCCGGCAGGTGCCGGCCCCCATCCCCCCCCTCGGCGCCGGCCAGCATCCAACCGGACCCGCGGCGCACATAGAGCGCCGCCCATGACCCCTCGGGCAAGCCATCGGTCAGGTACGGCAGCAGGACGCGCGCCAGCCCGGCGTGTGTGCTCTGCGCTTGCAGCGCGGCGGCGATGGCGGCGACCCGCGCGTCCAGACATCCCTGTTCCGACAGCCGGCGGGCGGTTCCCTGAAACCCGGCCAGGGTATCGGCGATGGTACCGATCTCGGACCGTCCGCCGCGGTAGGGAATGTCCACCTCCAGCCGCCCGGCCGTCAGATCCCGCATCACCCCGCACAGGCGTGTCAAAGGAGCCGTCAGGCTGCGGGTGACCACCCATGCCAGCAGCACCAGCAACACGCCGATGCCGGCGATCGCCAGCCCCCAATTCCGCAAGGTGTCGGCGATGATGGCCTGGGACTGGCTGTGCAGTTCCCGCGCCTTGTTGCCGGAAAAGGCGACGATGCGCCCGATGGCGGCGCTGACCGTGCCGTACCGCTCCCCTTCGTCCTGGAGCAGCACCACGCGCATGCCCGGGGAACCGCCGGGGGCCATGGCCAGGAAACGATCCTGCGCCGCCGCCCACCCATCCAGCGCCCAGCGCAGGGATTCCACATCCTCCGCCGGTCCGAGGTAATGGCCGGATATGCGCTCCAGGGCGGCGGCGACGGCCTTGCGGCTGGCCTGGATGCCGGCGCGGATCACCTCCGGCGGCTTGCCGCCCGCCTCCCACCGCAGGTTCTCCGCCAAAGCGTGGGCCTGGTCGGCGGCGTTGCGGATGTCGCGGATGGCGGTGCCGACCGTGAAGGGATGATCGTAGATCTGATCGGCCAGGACACCGATCCTTTCCATCTTCCGGTACCCCAACAGGGCAAGCGCGGAAAACAACACCAGAACCACCAGAAAGGCGGCCAGCAGGCGCACAAAAAGTGGAAGATCGCTGAACGTCCGCATTCGCCCCCATCCGCCCCTTCCGCAACCGCCCCCGGCACACCCCGCGTGTCATACGGGTGTGCGCGTTACAGAATACACGAATATGTAAGCGATGACGCGAAACGCTCGTTCCGTCAACAGCGAAGACTAATAAAAATGAATGGCGAAACGAAAGATCTCCACTCACCTTATTTTCAGACCCACTTCGGGTTATCGTCCACTGCCGCTCTCCTGCCTCTTCCCTTGGTTGTCCCCGGAACCGGTCTTACCAGCCTTGGCCGGGTCTTTCGCATTACGGACCAGCGCCTTGCAGCGCGGCTGCTCGTCGCTGCCGGCGTCCAGCAACGGCACCACCGCAGCCAGCGGTGTCAGCAGAACCCCCAGCGCCACCGCCCCGGCCCCCCGCGCGATGGATTCCGTGGGATCGAAGCTGAGTTCGGGGTTGAGCAGCGTGCCCTGCACCGACACCGGCACATGGGTGGCGAAGATCTGCGCCTCCTTCGCCTCTCCGCGGATGCGGAAATCCATGGCTTCGGTCTTCAGGTTCAGCACGCCCCCGCCGGTCACCACCGCTTCGGGCGTGTCGAGCACCAGCGCTTTCGACCGCACCACCCCCCGCTGGATCTCCAGATCGGCGACGATGCAATTGAAGGGCACCGAGCGGTCGCCGGACAGGGCGATGCCCAATGTTTCCAGGATGTTGGTCTTCAGCCCCTTGACCGCCAGCAGGCTGATGCGCCCGCCGTCCACCGCCATGCCCGCCTTGCCGTCGGCCACCCCCAGCATGTCGGCCACGGTGGGGCCGTGGCCCTTCAACCGCACGCTGCCATTGATGGTCCCCCCCATCTGGCGGGCGAAGTCGGTGCCGCGGAAGAACGCGGCCAGATCCACCCGGCGAATCGCCAGATCGGCGGCCAGGGCCGGCACGTTTTCCCGCCCGTTCAGTTCCACCGTGCCTTCGATGCGGCCCCCGGCCATGCCCAGGGCCAGGGGGTCGAACACCGCCCGTCCATCTTCCAGCACCAGATGCATGGACAGGTCGTCCAGCGGCGTCCCCGGCGCCTCGACCCGCTTGCCGGTGAAGCGGATGTCCATGTCGGCGGTGCGCAGCTTTTCCAGGCTGACCGGGGTGGCCGGCAGGACGCGGGCGGGGTTCTTGGTGTCGTAATCGCCCCGCCCGCGGGGGGACGCACCGACGAAGCCGGCCAAATCCACCGCCGCCAGCCGGCGCGAGGTCAAATCACCGTTGATGCGGGGCCGGGAGCCGCCGGTATCGATGCGCACGTCCCCCGACAGGTCGCTTTCCCCCACCCGCCCCTTGATGCCGGTCAGGGTCCAGACGGCGGCGTCGCGGGCCAGTTGCGCCGACAGGTCGTAAGCGCGGGTCTTGGGGAACACCACCCCGAACAGCCCCACCAGCCGGGACAGGTCGTCGCCCTGCAGGTGCACCGCCAGATTGACGCCCTGGAACAGCACCGGTTCGTCCAGCGTTCCTTCGACGGTGGAGCGGGCCTTGCCCACCACCGTGGAAACCTTGACCGGATAAGGCGCGTTGCCGTCGCGCAGGGACAGCAGCGATCCCCCCTGCGCCGTCAGGGTGAAGGCTTCGCCGGCAAAGGTGCCCTTGCCCTCCATCGCCATGCGGTCGCTGTGGTTGTCGCCGGTGGCGGTGGACACGGTGGTGTCGAGGTCGAGATCGGTCAGCGCGTCGCGGTAGCGCACCCGGCTGCCGTCGATCTCCAGCCGCCCGATGACGGGGGCGTCGCGGCGGGTCTCGGGCGTGGCCACGTCTTCCGCCACCGCCGCACCGGGGGTGCCGAAGGCCCAGGTGGTGGCACCCTGGCCGTTGCGCTCCAGGGACAGGGCCGCCCCCTCCACCCGCACCAGAGGGAAATTCCAGTCGCCGTGCAGCACCGGCCAAGGCCGCAGGTTGACCGTCAGCCGCCGCACCTCCGCCAGATGATCGTCGGCGGCCCAGTCCGGGTTGGCGATGCGCAGCCCCTCCACCGTGATGAGGAGGGGGTTGCCGAGCGTGATGTGCAGCGGCCCGTCCAGCGCCACGTCCCGCCCCAGCAGGCCCGATGCCTGCCGGGCGATGATGTGGCGCCCGGTCTGCGTGTTCGCCCCCCACAGCAGCCCGGCCACCGCAACCCCGGCCAGCAGAACCAGGACCACCACCGCGACCGCGGCCCATTTCAAGATCTTCATGGTCCGTCCCCCATCCGTTCCCTTGCCGGTGTCAACGGATAGGCCGGGCGTTTGGAACGGGGCACCCCCGATGCGCCGCATACCCCCTCCGCCCGAGACGCGCGTTGAAGTCCATAAAATTTTATGCTTCTCTGAAGGAAACCTGTCCGCGCCTTCTCCGGCCACCGTCACCGAAAGGTTGCGACGATGCGGTCCTTGACCAATTACGCTCCATCGACGTTCGAGGAACGGGGGGCCGCGGTGCCCTTCACCACCCCCACCCTGGCCCAGACGCGGGTGCGGCGGGACGAGCGCGGTGGGCTGGAGGTGCTGATCCCCAACCTGTCCGAGGGGCGCGGGGTCTATGTGGTGGGGTGGGCGTCGCTGCCGCTGGCCTTTCCCATGACGGTTCACGACCGTTTTCTTCAGGAACTGATCGTCAACACCGGCGGTTGCTCGCCGGAGGATATCCGCAAGGCGGCGCTGGAAACCGCCCGGACCGGGCTGGCCGGACCGCTGGCCGCCGACGCCGCCGCTACCGCCCTGGCCGACGAGGCGGAACAGCGCCTGCTCATCAACTTCCAGCTCATCACCGAGGTGTTGCGGGCGGTGGGGCTGGAATCCGCCGACATCCTGCGCGCCGGCCTGGCCTCGGCGCAGGGGCAGCAACTGACCCGCGGCTACATGCTGAAGGCCGCCCAGCGGCTGGGCATCGAGGCCAAGGAGCTGTATCTGCGGGTGGCCGAGATCGCCGCCTTCATGGAACCCATCGGGCTGGTCACCTCCCCCCGTCCGGCGCGGCTGCGGCGGCTGATGCGCGGGCTGGCGGGGTTCCGCGACGGGCTGACCGCGTGGTCCACCGGCAACGTGTCGGAGGCCGCCCCCATCGCCGGTTTCTGCGCCGAGGTGGCCGAACACACCCTGAACCACGCCCGCGGCGTCACCGGCCGCATCGACGGCGGGATCGAGGCGTTCGAAGCGCTGCTGCGCGGGTGGGAGGAGCGGCGCGGCGACCTGCGCCGCGCCTGCACCCGCATGGCGTGGCTGCTGGACGGGTGGGATTTCCTGATCGCCACCTGGGAGCAGGCCCAGGGCCAGGGGCGGGCGGAACAGGAAATGGCGGTCAACGATATCTTCCGCGTGCTGCCGCTGCTGCCCAAGGACGAGGACCGCATGGACCTGACGCTGGCCGCCGACCGCATCCTGGCGGCCAACCGGCGGTCGGTGCGCGCCTATGTGGACTGGCGCACCGGGCAGCTCGACGCCGATCTGGTGGCGCGGATCGAAGCGGTGAAGGCGCACGCCGCATGAGCATGGGCGACACCGCATCCCTGCTGGCGCTGGGCGGCACGCTGATGGACATCGACGAGGGCCGGTTCCGGCAGGTCGTCGGCCTCTTGGAGCACATGGCCGACCACCCGGAGGTGCGCAAGACCTTCTCCCTCATCCGCCCGCGGCTGGCGGCGGTGCGCCCGCGGCGGCGCCCGGCGCTGAAACGGCTGTTCTGCCAGCCGTTCGAGGATCTGTTCTCCCCCTTCGACCCCAAGGCGCCCAGGCCGCCGCGGGTGATCGAGCGGGATCTGGTCAACCGCCTGTGGCCGCTGGTGGAACGCCACGCGGGGCCGGAGCGGATCTCCGCCCTCAACGCCCGGCTCCAGGGTGCCGGCGCGGATCCGGTGGCGCTGGCCACCATCCGCCAGGAACTGTGGGCCATCGGGGCGGAGGCCACCGACCACATCGCCCGGCAGGCGGAAATCGGCCGGCTGATGGAGGAGCTGGACGCCCGCATCAACCCCGGACGGGTGGCGGCGGTGACCGACGTGGCCCACCTGATGGCGGTGGCCCCCGAACTGCACGAGCTTCAGGAACTGCTGGCGCCCAAGCCGCTGCCCAAGCTGCACCCCGAACACCTGGAAGGCATCCAGCGGCTGGGCCGGCGGGTGGTGCGGGAACGGCCGGCGGCGCTGGCCGTCTTCGTCCTGGCCGCCTCCGCCCGGCTGGCCGACCCGGCCCGGCTGCTGCCGGCCCTGCCGGGGCTGGATTTCGGGCTGCGGGGCGCCGACCGGGCCGGTGTGTTCCTGGCCCTCAGCGACGGCATCGTCGCGTCCATCGAGGATCAGGCGACCCGCATGGCCACGGAAGGAACCGGGCACGGCAGCCGGCTGGCCGTGGCTGATCTGGCCGTGCATCTGGCCGCCGGCCTGGAGGCCACCCGCACCGCCCTTGGCGCCACCCCCCGCCCGGAGTTCGAGCCGCGGCTGAAACGGGTGCGCGCCGCCCTGCACGACCTGATCCGAACCCAGGTTCTGGACGGGGCCGGTCCGTCGATCCTGGCCGCCCTGACCCCGCCGACCGAAACCGACAGCGGGCGCGAACGGCTGCTGGAGGCCGAGGGTCACGCCCGCGCCCTGCGCAAATGCAGCACCGTGGCCGAGGGCTTGGGCATGCGCACCGAGATGCGGACGGTAACCGACAGCACCGTCGCATCCCTGACCGACGCCGCCCGCACCGCCTTTGCCGCCAGCGGCGGAGAACCGATGCAGGCCGGACCGGTGGGATTCCAGGCCATCCGTATGGTCGAGCTGATCGCCGGACCGGCGGAAGCCAACCGCATCATGACGGGAATCCTGAACGCCACACGGCCCCTTTGACCGCCATGGCGGGCCGCTCGGTGTAACCACTGGGTGCGGCTTCGATGCCGGCCGCCGCCTGTGGCGGTGTGACGCACCTGTCAGCCGTTTTCACAACCATAAGATCTTAAACGGTTTTCTGTCCCGAGACGGCGGCATAGCCCGACGCATGGGATGTGTTTAAAATGCACAATAAATGATACGTTAATAAAAGCATAAAGCCATTGATCATGACGGAGAGGACAAGCACGGCCATGGACACCCACACGATCCTGTTTCAGCGCCTGAACCTGCTGGATGAAGCGTCCGAAGCGCTGACGCAGATGCGGCTGTGCGATTCCTCCCCCACCTTTGCCGACGCCTTCGCCCGGTCGCGGCTTCAGCTTGCCGCAGCACGGGACCGGCTGGAGCGGGCGCGGGCGCTGGAATTGCAGCCATCCGCCTGCTAGAATGACTCCAGACTTTCAAACTGCCCGTGTTCCAGCCGTGCCGCTGACCCTGGATGACCGCGCGACCCTCTGTTCGGTGGAGATTCTGGCCGCCGCGGTGGACATGGTGTACGTGCACGGCATCGTGGAACTGCGCACCCTGCGCAACGCCCTGGAGGAGGCGATGCGGCTGAAGACCGACGCCTCCATCCGCTTCGCCTATGCCGCCTTCAGCAAGGTGGACCGGGATTACCGGGCACAGATCAGCCACCATGCCCTGACGCTCGCCACCATCCGGCGGCGGACGGCGTTCAACATGCAGTGACGGTCTTTACGAACCCGGCCCCAAATTCGGGTTGCTTTCCGCCGCCACCCCATGGGCGGTCCGCTGTTCGCGGTAGAACACGAACAGCCCGCTGCCGATGATCAGCGCCGCACCGGCCAGCACCTGCACGCTGGGGGCGGTTCCCCACACCACCAGATCCAGAATCACCGCCCACACGATGGCGATGTACTGGAACGGCACCACCACCGCCGCCGGGCTGAGCGCCAGCGACCGGTTCATGGCCGCGTGACCGGCCAGGGCCACCACCCCCAGCAGGCCCAGCAGCAGGAAATCCATCATTCCCGGCATCACCCACCCGGAAGAGGCTACCGCCCCGCCGATCACCCCGGTGCCGATGGTCTGGTACGACACCAGGGTCAGGGTGCCGTCCGCGCGCAGCATGCGGGTGGTGACCAGCCCCAGCGAGAACACCGTGGCCCCGGCCAGCGCCACCAGCGACGGGATGGGATCGAAAGCCCCCGTGGGGTTCAGCACCAGCACCACCCCGGCAAAACCCACCAGCACCGCCACCCAGCGGCGCCAGCCCACCTTTTCCTTCAGGAGCGGCACCGACAGGGCGGTGACGATCAGCGGGGCCGCCATGTAGATGGTCATCACGTCGGCCAGCGGCAGCGACCGCACCGCCCAATAGAAGCACGCGATTTCCGTCGTGACGCAGCCCACCCGCAAAAGATGCAGCGGCAGCCGCCGCACGGCGAACACCCGCCCCACCCCGTCGCGCAGGATCAGCGGCAGCAGCAGCACCGCCCCGAACAGGCTGCGCACCGCCAGCAGCATCGCCACGGGATAGTCGGTGACCAGCCATTTGCCCAGGGCGTCGTTGATGGTGAACAGCGACATGCCCAGCAGCATCAAAAGGATGCCGGCACGGGCCGATGCGGCGGACGAGGACGCGGGCGACAGGCTGTTGGCGGGTGCGCTCATGATCTGACCCAAGGGGAAGCAGGGCCGAGAAGCTAAGCTCTGGCACCCCGTTCGAGCACCCCCCCAGCCCGCAGGGCCGTCCTGTGCCCATCGCATGGGCAGATTTCGGCCAATGGCTTGCAGTTCCGGCGCCCGGCGGCAAAGATCCGGGTCCACCTCCCCGTATAGCTTTTCAACGTCAAGGTGCTGCCGATGAGCCAGAGCGCCCGCGCCACCCCATCGTCCGTCCTGGTTCCGGTGCTGCTGGTGCTGGCCGCCATGGTGTCGCTGCAGACCGGCGCGTCGCTGGCCAAGGGACTGTTCCCCGTGGTCGGAACGCCGGGTACGGTAGCCCTGCGGCTTGGGCTGGGCGCCACGATCCTGTGCGTGGTGCTGCGGCCCTGGCGGCTGTTCGCCAACGGCGGGGTGCCGCGCGCCACCTTGCGGGCGGTGGCCGTCTATGGTGCGTCGCTGGGGGTGATGAACCTCACCTTCTATCTGTCGTTGCGCACGGTGCCGCTGGGCATTTCGGTGGCGCTGGAATTCGTCGGCCCGCTGGCGGTGGCGCTGGCCGGTGCGCGGCGCATGCTGGATGTGCTGTGGGTGGTGCTGGCGGTGGCCGGGCTGCTGCTGCTGCTGCCGCTGGACGGGCTCGAATCGGGGGTGGACCCGGTGGGCGCGGGCTATGCCCTGACCGCCGGCCTGTTCTGGGCCGTCTATATCCTGTTCGGGAAAAAGGCCGGCACCGATCTCGGCACGCGGGGCAGCGCGCTGGGGGTGGCCCTGGCCGCCGTGCTGGTGGTGCCGGTGGGGGTGATCGACGCCGGTTCCGCCCTGCTGTCCCCGGCGGTGCTGCTGCCGGGGCTGGCGGTGGCGGTCCTGTCCACCGCCCTGCCCTACACGCTGGAGATCTCCGCCCTGTCGCGCCTGCCGTCGGCCACGTTCAGCACGCTGATGAGCGCGGAACCGGCCATCGCCGCCCTGTGCGGGCTGGTGCTGCTGGGGGAAAACCTCAGCCTGCTGCAATGGCTGGCCATCGCCGCGGTCATCGCCGCCTCCACCGGGGCGACGGCGACCATCCGGCCGGAACCTGCGGCACCGACACCGGATTGAGCCATCAACCGGTTCCGCCCCTCTCCTCCCCGACCGCTTACGCGGCCAGGCCGATGCTGTCCACGTTGAACGGCGTGGTCTGGTACATCTGGTTGATCCAGTTGCCGAACAGCAGGTGCGCGTGGCCGCGCCAGCTGTTGACCGGCCGGTGGGTGGGCTCGTCGCTGGGGAAGTAGTGTTTCGGCACCGGCATCTCCATGCCCGCCGCCCGGTCCCGGTTGTATTCGTCGGCCAGCGTGGTGGTGTCGTATTCCAGGTGGTTGAACATGTGCAGCATGCGGTGCGCCGGATCGTCGAGCAGGCACAGCCCCGTCTCGTCGCTTTCGGCCAGCACCGTCAGCCCGGCGTTGGACGGGAGATCCCGCCGCCGCACCTCGGTCCAGCGGGACACCGGGATGGGGAAATCGTCGGAGAAGCCGCGCAGGAACGGCGAGGCCGGAACCAGGCTGCGGTGACGGAAGATGCCCGCCGCCTTGGCCGGCAGTTCATGCTTGGGCACGCCGTAGAAATGATGCACCGCCGCCTGTGCCGCCCAGCAGATGGTGAAGCAGTGATGCACATGGGTCTGGGTCCAGTCGAAGATGCGCCGCAACTCGTCCCAATAGGTCACGGATTCGAACGGGAACCGTTCCACCGGGGCGCCGGTGATGATGAAGCCGTCGAACCGTTCGGCCCGCACGTCGTCCCATGGGCGGTAGAACGACGCCATATGATCGGCGGGTGTGTGGCGGGCCACGTGGTTGGTGATGCGCACCAGCGACAATTCCACCTGCAGCGGCGTGGCACCGATCAGCCGGGCAAGCTGGGTTTCCGTGCTGATCTTGTTGGGCATCAGGTTCAAAAGCCCGATCCGCAGCGGGCGGATGTCCTGCCGCACGGCGTCGGCTTCACGCATGACCATCACGCCCTCGGCTTCCAGGGTGCGGCGGGCGGGCAGATTGTCGGGGATCTTGATCGGCATGGGTCCGTCGGTCCTGTTCTGGCGGGTCCGACGTCGTGTGGCTTTGTCCGTTTGGTTGCCGGCTTGGGCCACATCCTCCCGAATGGAAGCGCCACCTTGCCCGGAACGGCAGGTTGGCGTTGGGCGTCGGCCCAACTCTTGATGCGGGACGGATCTTAGCGGGGCCTCAGCACTTTGGCAATGGCAGGAAATGCCGCAGTGGCGCCGGGTAAAACCCTATTTTTCTTCAGGAAAACCGTTTCTTTTCGCCATGGCGAACCAAGGCGGCACCATGGGTGATTTCGCGCACCGGCAACGGAAATCACCCGCAACAACACATCGTCTTTATGGGAAAGCTCCGCTGCCCGCTCAATACCGCCGGATCAGCCCGGCCAGCCGGCCCTGCACCCGCACGCGGTCGGCACCGAAGATGCGCGTTTCATAGGCCGTGTTGGCCGGCTCCAGGGCGATGGTGTTGCCCTTGCGGCGCAGACGCTTCAGCGTCACTTCGTTGTCATCCACCAGGGCGACGACGATGACGCCGTTTTCCGCGGCATCGCACCGCTGGATGATGACGGTATCGCCGTCCAGAATGCCGGCGTCGATCATGGAATCACCGGCCACCTCCAGCGCGTAGTGATCGCCGGGGGAGAGCATGGCGGTGGGTACGTCGATGAAATTGCTGGTGTCCCGCAACGCCTCGATCGGAGTGCCCGCGGCGATGCGGCCATAGAGCGGCAGAGACAGCGCCTCCCCCGCCCCGTCGGTGGCGCGGCCCATCAGGGCGTTGGCGAAATCGCCCTTGATGACGTTGGGCTGGAACCGGCTGCGCCCGGCCTTGGCGGCGGCGCCGTTCTCCATCCCTTCGGGCAGACGCAGCACCTCCAGCGCGCGGGCGCGGTGGGGCAGGCGGCGGATGAAACCACGTTCCTCAAGCCCGGTGATGAGCCGATGGATGCCGGATTTGGATTTGAGATTGAGCGCGTCCTTCATCTCGTCGAAGGAAGGCGACACCCCGCCCTGGCCCAGCCGCTCATGAATGAAAAGCAGCAATTCGTGCTGTTTGCGCGTGAGCATTGTCGCCTCCGGCCCCGAAAACTGGAACAAACCACACACATATGTTCTAGTTTGGTTCCGCATCCCCGTCAAGCCGGAAGCGTATCTCCCGCGCAAAATTTACGGCTGTCAGAGTCCCACGGCCCCACCCGTCAGGGGCAGCACCGCCACCCGTTCCCCCGCCGCAGCGGCGGGGACAAAGGGCTCCCGCACAATCAGCCCGTCGGCGCGGGCCAGCCGGGACATCATGGCGCTGTCCTGCCGGGAAAAGGGCGTCGCCACCCACCCCGCGTCATCGCCGCGCGTCAGGGTGGCGCGCACGAAATCCGCCCGCTCGCCGCACGGCGGCAGGGAAGCCCCCAGCGTGGCCGGCACCGTGCCGTCATCCCCCGGCGCCATGCCCTGCAACGCCCGCAGGATGGGCCGCAGGAACACCACCGCCGCCACCGCCGCCGACACCGGGTTGCCGGGCAGGCCCAGAAACCGCTGCCCCCCGCCGGCGCCGAACAGCACGCCCTTGCCGGGGCGCATGGCGACACTATCCACCGTCAGATCCCGGCCCAGCACGGCGCGCACGTGGTCGTGGTCGCCCTGGGCCGCCCCGCCGGCGGTGACCAGCAGGTCGGCTCCGGCGCCGCCTGCGGCCAGTTCGGCCAGTGCGCCGGGCGTATCGGCGGCCACCCCCAGATTGTGGGCCACCCCGCCCTCCACCGTCACCAGCGCGCACAGGGCGATGGCGTTGGAACTGACGATCTGCCCCGGCTCCAGCGGTTCGCCGGGCAGGCGGATCTCGTCGCCGGTCGCCAGCACCGCCACCCGCGGGCGGCGGTGGACGCGCACCCACGCGGCGTTCGCCCCGGCGGCCAGCGCCACGTCGCGGGCGGTCAGCCGGCGCCCGGCGGGGATCAGCACGTCGCCGGCGGTGAAATCCAGCCCGGCGGGGCGGATGAAGCGGCCCGGACGCGGTGCCACCGGGATGCGCACCCTGCCACCCTCCGCCGTCACGTCCTCCTGCATCACCACCGCGTCGGCGCCGTCGGGAATGGCGGCTCCGGTGAAGATCCGCACCGCCTGCCCCGGCCCCACTTGCCCGGCAAAGGGATGACCGGCGGCGGATTCGCCAATGCGGGTCAGCATGACCGGCGCGTCCGCCAGCGCCCCCGCCAGATCGGCGGCGCGCACCGCCCACCCGTCCATGGCGGCGTTGGCGAACGGCGGCTGGGTCAGCCGCGCCGCCACCGGCTCGGCCAGCACCCGGCCCAGCGCCTCGGTCACGAACACCGTCTCCGCCGGCAGCGGCGCACACGCCGACAGGATGCGGGCCAGCGCCTCGGCCACCGGGATCATGACGCCGCCACCCATTCGCCGCTCTTGCCGCCGGCCTTGTGCACCAGCCGGATGTCGGTCAGCACCATGCCGCGGTCCACCGCCTTGCACATGTCATAGACGGTCAGCGCGGCGACCGAGACGGCGGTCAGCGCCTCCATCTCCACGCCCGTGCGGCCCTTCAGCTTGCAGGTGGCGGTGATGTCCACGGCGTTGCGGTCGGGATCCAGCGTCAGATCGACCGTCACCCCCGTCAGCGCCAGCGGATGACACAGCGGGATCAGGTCCGGCGTGCGCTTGGCCCCCATGATGCCGGCCAAACGCGCCACCGACAGCACGTCGCCCTTCTTCACCCCGCCCTCGTGGATCAGACGCAGGGTGGCGGGCTGCATGATGACGCTGCCGCGGGCGGTGGCGGTGCGTTCGGTTTCCGTCTTTTCCGACACGTCCACCATCAGGGCGCGCCCCTCGGTGTCGAAGTGGCTGAAGCCCGTCAGGCTCTTTTCCAGAAACACCGAGCGCTCCAGCGGCGGGTAATCGGCGAAGGGGCCACGCTCGTGGAACCCGGCTGCGCGGTAGAGGGCCAGCGCCTCCGGCTGCTTCACCCCGGTTTCCAGCATCAGCCGGGGGAGATTGAGGCCGCGCGCCTCACCCTCCAGCCGTTCCAGCAGGCGGCGGCCCACGCCGGTGCCGCGGGCGGGCGGGTCCACGAACATGCGCTTGACCTCGCCATACCCGTCGGCGTCGATGCGCAGGGCGGCACAGCCCACCGCCACACCGTTGGCCAGAGCCAGGAAGAAACGCATGTCCGGCGCGGCCAGGCGGTCCACGTCCAACAGATAGTTCTCGGACGGGTCATAGGTGGCGTTCAGCGCCTCGTCCAGCGCCGTTATCAGCCGCCGGGCATCGGGGGAGCGGGGGTCGGCGGCCTCGATCACCAAATGCGCCATGGCGAAGGTCTCCTCAGTCGAACACGGTCGGGGGCGCTGCCCCCGATACCCCGGGCCAGGGCCGACGGCCCTTGCATCCCGTCTATCGGGCCAGCAGCGCGCGGGTGGCGGCGGTCACGTCGTCCTGACGCATCAGGGATTCGCCGACCAGGAAGCACGAGGCGCCGACGGCGGCCATGCGGGACAGGTCGGCGGGGGTGTAGAGGCCGCTTTCCGACACCAGCATCTTGCCCGCCGGAACCAGGGCGGCCAGTTCCTCCGTCGTGGCGATGTCCACGGCCAGGGTCTTCAGGTTTCGGTTGTTCACGCCCAGAAGCTCGGCGTCCAGCAGCAAGGCCCGTTCGGTCTCGGCCCGGTCGTGGACCTCCACCAGCACATCCATGCCCCACTGGCGGGCAGCGGCCAGCAGGTCCGCCGCCCGGGCATCCTCCAGCGCCGCCATGATGATCAGGATGCAGTCGGCGCCCAGCGCGCGCGCCTCCGCCACCTGATAGGTGTCCACCATGAAATCCTTGCGCAGGCACGGCAGATCCACCGCCGCCCGCGCCGCCACCAGATAGTCGTCGCGGCCCTGGAAATACGGCTCGTCCGTCAGCACCGACAGGCACGAGGCCCCGCCGGCGGCATAGGCCCGCGCCAGCGTCGGCGGGTCGAAATCGGCACGGATCAGCCCCTTGGACGGGCTGGCCTTCTTGATCTCGGCGATCAGCCCATAGCGCCCCTCGGCCACCGCCCGTTTCAGCGCCGCCTTGAACCCGCGGGGGGCCGAGGCCGCGCGGGCGGCCTCCTCCACCACGCTCACGGGCCGGGCGGCCTTGCACGCGGCCACATGGGCGCGCTTGTCGTCGCAGATGCGGGTCAGAACGTCGCTCATGCGGGCACCGCCTCGTTGGTGGTGGTGACCAGACGGTGCAGCACCGTGCGCGCCCCGCCATTGTCGATGGCCGCACGGGCCAGTTCCACACCGTCCTTCAACGCCGTGACCTTGCCCGCCACCACCAGCGCCGCCCCGGCGTTCAGCACCACGATGTCGCGGTACGGGCCGTGGGCGCCGTCGAACAGGGCATGGATGGCCGCGGCGTTGGCAGCGGGGTCGCCGCCGCGCAGGTCCTCGGGCCGGGCGCGGAACACGCCCGCCTCTTCCGGCACGATTTCGAACACCCGGACCGTGCCGTCGCGCAGTTCGGCGACCGTGGTGGGGCCGGTGGTGGTGATCTCGTCCAGCCCGTCGGAACCGTGGACGACCCACGCCGCGTCCGACCCCAGCCGGTGCAGCACATGGGCCAGCGGCTCCACCCATTGTTTGGCGAACACACCCAGCAACTGGCGCTTGGCCCCCGCCGGGTTGGACAGCGGCCCCAGCAGGTTGAAGATGGTGCGGGTGCCCAGTTCCACCCGCGCCGGGCCGACGTTGCGCATGGCCAGATGGTGGCGCGGCGCCATCAGGAAGCCGATCCTGGCCTCCCACAGCGCCTTGCGCACCAGGAACATGTCGCAGTCGAGATTGACGCCCAGCGCCCCCAGCACATCCGCCGCCCCCGATTTGGACGACATGGCGCGGTTGCCGTGCTTGGCCACCGGCACGCCGCAGGCCGCCGCCACGATGGCCGCGGCGGTGGAGATGTTGTAGGTGCCGGCCCCGTCGCCGCCGGTGCCGCAGGTGTCGATGGTGCCCGGCGGGGCTTCGACCGGCACGGCCTTGGCGCGCATGACGCGGGCGGCCCCGGTGATTTCGTCCACCGTTTCGCCGCGCACCCGCAACGCCATGAGAAAGCCGCCGATCTGGGCCGGGGTGGCGTTGCCCGACATGATGGTGTCGAAGGCGAACCCGGCGTCCGCCTCGCTCAGCGCCATGCCGGCGGCGACGCGGGCCAGAACGGCCTTCATATCGGTGATGTCACCGGCGGCGGGGGCACTCATGCGGGCGGTCTCCGTTATTCGGCGGTTTCGAGAGTAAGGGACAGGAAATTATCCAGGATGGCGTGCCCGTGCTCGCTCTCGATGCTTTCGGGGTGGAACTGCACGCCGTGAATGGGCAGGTCGCGGTGCTGCATGGCCATGATCAGGCCATCCTCGGTCCAGCCGGTGACCTCCAGGCAATCGGGCAGCGTGTCGCGCTCCACGATCAGCGAATGGTAACGGGTGGCGCGGAACGGGCTGGGCAGGCCGCGCAGCACGCCCTGGCCGTCGTGGTGCATGGTGTCCACCTTGCCGTGCATGGGCACGGGCGCACGGATGACCCGCCCGCCGAACGCCTGCCCGATGGCCTGATGGCCCAGGCACACGCCGAACAGCGGCACCCGGTGTTCCGCCGCCGCCGCGATCAGCGGCAGGCAGATGCCGGCCTTGTCCGGGTCGCAGGGGCCGGGGGACAGCACGATGCCGTCGGGACGGAGCGCCAGCGCCTCCTCCACCGTCAGGGCATCGTTGCGGCGGACCTCCACCTCGGCACCCAGTTCGCCCAGGTAATGGACGAGGTTGTAGGTGAAGCTGTCGTAGTTGTCGATGAGCAGCAGCATTGCGGTGTTCCCGGCGTTCCGGCCCCGTTCCAGATGCCGGCTACCCTATCCCCGCACGGCGCGGATTTCCAGCGCCGTGGCGATGCGGCACCCTCTTGACCTTCCCGCCGCTGGAAGGCTTACACCATGTCCCGGCAAGCATCCTGTTGCAGCCGCACGGCCCCGGTGCCACCTTGGGCGCCGTGCGGGCCGGTGGCGGCGGCACGGGTGATGGGCAGGGCAGGACCAGATGAACATCGGCACCGCGGCCAAACGCTCCGGCGTTCCGGCCAAGACCATCCGTTATTATGAAGGAGTCGGACTGATTCCCTCCGCCGGGCGCACGGCGGCGGGCTACCGGGTCTATTCCGATTCGGACGTGGAAACCCTGCGCTTCATCCACCGCGCCCGCACCCTGGGGTTTTCGGTCCGGGAGGTGTCGGCACTGCTGGCCCTGTGGCACGACCGCGGCCGCGCCAGCGCCGACGTGCGCGCCCTGGCCCTGGATCATGTGGCGGGAATCGACGCCCGCATCGCCGAGTTGCAGGCGATGCGCCGCACCCTGATGGCGCTGGTGGACCGCTGCGCCGGGGATGACCGCCCCGACTGCCCGATTCTCGATGGCCTTGCCACCGGGGATTGCTGCCACGGCAAAGGGGTGCACTGATGGCCCCGTCCCGCAAGACCCCCGCGAAGAAGACCGGCACCCGCAGCCGGAAGCGCAAAAGCGCCACCCTGCCGGGGGCCATCGGGCGTGCCTTTGCCGCCGCCCAGCGGCTGGGGTCGCACCCGGTGGGGCTGGCCCTGTCGGTGCTGGTGGCGCTGGCCGCCACCGTCATCACCGCCAACCATTTCCTCAGCCGGCCCATGACACCCCCCGCCCCCGCCGTGCAGACGCCGGTGGCGCAGGTGGCCGTGAAGCCGCCTCCCCTGCCGCCGCCACCGCCCCCGGCTGCCGAGGCCGTGCCCGAGCCGGCGGACCCGCCGCCCCTGGGCGTCACCGAGCCGGAACCGGGCACCAACCCCGACGCCGCCCCGCCCGCCCCGGCAGCGGCGATTCCCCCGCAGCCGGAAAAACCGGTGGAAACCGCCCTGCTGCCCCCGCCGCAGCCGCCCCGCGGCGGGACGCCGGCATGGCAGCGCAACGCGGTGCCGTCGCGGGTTCTGCCTGACCGTCCGGCCATCGCCATCGTCATCGACGACATGGGGCTGGACCGCAAGCGCTCGGCCCGCGTGGTGGGATTGCCGGCGCCGCTGACGCTGGCGTGGCTGCCCTATGCCCACGACCTGCCCGCCCAGACCAAGACCGCGCGGGCGGCGGGGCACGAGCTGATGGTCCACCTGCCCATGGAGCCCAGCGTAAAGGCCGACCCCGGCCCCAATGCCCTGCTGTCCTCGTTGCCGGCGGAGGAGATCCGGCGGCGGCTGACGGCGGCGTTGGCCAGCTTCGACGGCTATGTGGGGGTGAACAACCACATGGGCAGCCGCTTCACCGCCGACCGCAGCCTGATGGCGCCGGTCCTGGCGGAAATCCAGAAGCGCGGCCTGCTGTGGCTGGACAGCCGCACCACCCCCAACAGCGCGGCCGGCGGGCTGGCCGGCCCGCTGCACCTGCCCTTCGCCGGGCGGGACGTGTTTTTGGACAATGTGGAAACCGTGACGGCCGTGCGCACGCAGTTGTCGCGGACCGAGGCGGTGGCCCGTCACCAGGGTGTGGCCATCGCCATCGGCCATCCCCACGACGCCACCATCGACGCATTGGCCGCGTGGCTGCCCGAAGTGCAGAAGCGCGGCTTCACCCTGGTCACCATCAGCGCCGTCGTCCGCGCCCGCGGCGTCGGCGGCTAAATTCAACCGGTAAGGAGTGATCGATATGGCTGAACAGTACAAGGTGAACGGCATGACCTGCGGCGGCTGCTCCCGCTCCGTCACCAACGCCATCACCAAGGCGGCACCGGGCGCCAGCGTCACCGTGGACCTGCCCACCGCCACCGTCACCGTGGACGGTGCCGACGCCGGCACCGTGAAGGCCGCGGTGGAAAAGGCCGGCTTCGAATTTGCCGGCGCCGCCTGAGCGCGCCCCGGGCCCGCGCCGGACGCCGTTACAGGAACGACCGGCGCGGCCCCTCGGCGTTCTTCCACGCCCATTCCACCAGGGCGGTGATCAGCCGGTGCAGCGTCGGGCGCACCACGTCCGCCCGGTCGTCGCGGAAACGGAAGGGGGCTTCCTCGTCCATATAGGTGATCTGGCTGAGTTCGAGCTGGATGGCGTGGATGTTCTGGTCCGGGCGGCCATAGGTGCGGGTGATGTACCCGCCGGTGAAGCGCCCGTTGAGCACCGCGGAGTGCTTCTCGTCGGCGCCCAGCGCCGTCATCACCCGGTGCACCAGCGACGGGGATGCGGTGACGCCGCCCCCGGTCCCCATGTTGAAATCCGGCAGCCGCCCCTTGAAGAACCGCGGCACCCGCGAGCGGATGGAATGGGCGTCGAACAGCACGGCCACGCCGAAGCGGTCGCGCATGGCCTGCAGCTCCGCCTCCAGCTTTTCATGGTAGGGGCGCCAATAGGCGTCGATGCGCCGCTGCACCTCATCGGCGTCCGGCTCCTGCCCCGGCCGGTAGACGGGCTCGCGGTCGAAAGTGGACAGCGGGCAGAGTTCGGTGTTGTCTGCGCCGGCATAGAGCGCCGCCCCCGCCGGATCGCGGTTCAGGTCCACCGCATAGCGCGACCACGTGGCCTTGAGAAACCCCACGCCCAGTGCCGGGGCGAAGTGGTAGAGCCGGTCGAGATTCCAATCGGTGTCGGGCACCGCCAGAGCCGCATCGGTCAGGCGCGGCTTCAGGTCGTCGGGCAGGGCGGTGCCGACATGGGGGATCGACAACAGGACCGGTGTCTCACCCGGCTGAAACCGGAAATTGTCCATCATGCACCTCGGGCCGTGAACCGGAGGCAGCGGAATGTTGCGCTGCGACATGCAGGACTATGCTGACAAGGGACTCCAGCGTCAAACACTATTACGTTTTTATTACCCGGTTCGGCCTGTGTGGGTAAGGAAGTGGCCGGGCATGCCGGCATCACAGGCCGGCGGCGAACAGATCCCCCTCGAACATCGTCTTGACGCCCACCGTTTGGGCACCATTGGTCAGGGCGCCGACGCGGCCCCTCAGATAGGAGACCAGTTCGCCAACCCCGATCATGCCGTTGCGGTTGGTATCGGCCTTCCCCGCAAAGGCTTCCAGCAGGGCCAGGGTGAAGGCACCGTGCCCCCACGCCTCGGTCTCATAGGATTTCTCGGCGGAGGAGGAAGAGGTGATGACGGTGATGTTGGTCTCGGCCAAGCCCGTGATCAGGGTGTTGGCGTCGGATGCCTCCCCCGCCGCGCCGGAATGGCAGGTGTCGAGAAGGAGGAGCACACGGCCCTTTTTCGCCAGGGCTCTCACATGGGTCTGCAGTTCCGGCAGGGACAAAGCCGTTCCAGAAAAGGCGGAGCGGGACAGGATATCGACCCCATAGGGCAGAAGATAATAGGTTCCTCCCCGCATGGCTCCGTGGGCGGAGAACATAAGGACGGCCAGATTCTGATCGCTTCCCCCCGTCATTCCCTCTTCGATCAGATACAGGGTATCCAAGATGCCGCGCCGCCCGGCCATCTCATTGGACAGGAAGAAGGAACGGATGCTTCGGTAGGGGGCTCCCTGTTCGCCATCCAGAGCGGCGCCGATATCACGGGCATCCTGCTCGGCAAAACGCAGCCGCAGCCTTTGAGCCTGTTCCCCATACTCGTTGATCCCGACGGTCAGCACATGCAGCGTGGCATCACGGGCTGCACTGGAGCGTTGGCGAATCGCGTCACGCGCGGCCTTCATCGTGGCAAGACCAAGCGCACGCGGGGTTTCTCCTTCCTGCAGCACCAGCTTGATGGCATCGGGCTGGTACAGATTCGGGAAATCCGCCACCGGCACGCCTTCCGCCACCATCCCCCGGACCTGGCTGACCGGCTTTTGCAGTATCTTCCGCGCCTCTGCCGAGGCGGCGTAAAACCCCTGGGGGGTCCAGGCCACCCAGACGGCGCGGCTTCCCAACGGCATGAAAGCCAGCAGCTCACCGCCATCGTCCATCCGATGCCAGCGGATGCTGCCATCACCATAGGCCGCGACCGCCATCCGCTGATCGCCGCTGACCGTCACGGCCAGAACCGGGCCGGGGGCGGCCTGCTTCCATACCTGCCTTCCGGTGGGATCATGACGCCGCAACGCCCATTCGGTCCCGACGATGAAGCCATGCCGCCATGATACGGCCACCGGATCGGCATCTTTTTCAAAGCGGCTGAGATAACGGTTCACCGCTTTGCGAACCTGGGCCGGCATGGGATCGCTCCCGATGGAGGGGAGCCCCGAAACGGCGGGCGCGTCCCCAGGCGGCAGCCATGTCAGCCCCGCCATATGGAAACGCGCCTGATCCTGCCCGCCGGCCCCGAAGCCGAAAGCAACGGTCATGCCGTCATGGGAAACGGCCACTGCCCCGTGCTGGCCACGGAAGTCGGCCTTGTGAAAGTGATGATCCCACCGCACGCGCCCATCCGCGCCCAAACGCGCCAGATACCCTTCGGCGTCCGCAACCAGGATGCCGCCATCGCTTAACGGAATCAGGGTCTTCAGATCTGATTTTCCAGCCAGAATGGTCTGCTGCTTGGATGATTCCGCGCCGCTCCATCCCCAGACCCCGGCAGTGTCCGGGTCTTCGCGCCGAAGGCGCCCGCCGGCCAGGATCACACGGCCATCCATCGACCATGCGGTTCTCGGCAGGTTGCCGCCCGTGATGACACTGGTATCCGGTGCCGGCAACGGAGCAAGCGTCTGGCCGTCACGCACCTCCAACCCGGCCGAATCCGTAAAACCGATCACCAGCTTGGTGCCATCCGGGGAAAAGGCGATCGAGGACGGCTCCCGCCCCTTGTGTGTTTCCTGAGCCGCCTTTTGAACGAAGGAACGGTCATAAAGCTGGATCGCCCCATCACCGTTGGCCGTCACCAGCCGCCCATCACGGCTGAAGGCTGCCGCGCGGATCTCCGCATCGTCCCTGTCTGCCGGAACACGGAGGATTTCACCCCACTTGGCATCACGGCCATACACACGCAGCCCCGCTTCACCGCCGAAGGCCGCAGCCAGATGCCTGCCATCGGGTGAGAAAAGAAGATGGAATGTCGCCGTCGGCAGGGATGAGAACCGCTTGACGAGGCGCCTGCCATGCCGGTCGAACAGATAGATGAACTGCTCGATCTTTTCCCCCGCGGCCCGCCCCCCGGCAGCGATCAGGGTGCCGTCGGGGCTGATGGCAACGGTATAAAGCCGGTCGGAAGCCCCATTGCCCATCGGCACGAAAATCGGGGTTTCCTGCTTTCCGGTCTCCAGCGACCAGATCCGAACCACCCTGTCGTCGGCGGCCATGACGGCGAAACGCCCGTCGGCATCCACCGCGATCTGACGGATGGAACCTATGTGCCGTTCCGGGGCGACCGCAGGCGCCGAACCGTCGAAAATATCCTTTTTGCTCTGAGCCGCGGCCAGCGGCGCCCCGCCGGCCACGAACAGGACCGCCACCAGCACCCTGACGGCACAACGGGAAAAAAGCCCATTCATAACCGTGCCGGCACAATGGCATCGAAAGGGGCCCAGGCCTGGGCCTCGATCTGATTCTGAATGGTTTTCCGGGTCTGGGCATCCCGCTCCCGGCTATCGATGATAAGCGCTCTGGCGGCGTCGATGAGCGATCCCACAACCCCCTCGACGATTGCCGCGAGTTCACCGCCTTTGGCACCGGGATCGGGGGCAAGAAGGGAGCGCGCGGTCCGGCACAGGCTTTCACGGCCCGCGGTGGCGCGCTCCAGACGGGGGTTCAGCGACGACAGACTGCCCGGCTCGTCGTCTTTTGCCAAGGCCACCACCAGACCGGCAATGATCCCGTCTATCTCGGCCTTTGCGCCGGAATAGGTCATCAGGGCGTTGTCAATCATGGCCACGCTGCCACGGGCCTTGATGACCGCGGCACAGGTTTCCGCCTGGTGCCGCTCTTGCCCCAGACGGGCAACCCCATCCTGCCAGGACATCCGCGCGGGCGCCGCCCACACCGAAAGCGATGCCAATACAGCCACAAGGAAAGGCAAGAAAAATTTCATAGCACACACA
This sequence comes from Azospirillum fermentarium, assembly GCF_025961205.1. Taxonomy (NCBI): domain Bacteria; kingdom Pseudomonadati; phylum Pseudomonadota; class Alphaproteobacteria; order Rhodospirillales; family Azospirillaceae; genus Azospirillum; species Azospirillum fermentarium. Next base: position 281,626 of record NZ_JAOQNH010000002.1, on the reverse strand, counting down.
AAAGTATGGGGAATTTATCTCCGTTATGTCACGATATAAAAGATAATTTTTCTTGAGGATAGGAACAAATACTCTTTCAGATATTTAAAGATTCACATGAAATTTTCAAATAAAAAGGGGGAAGCCGGTCTCCCGGCTTCCCCCTTTCGATGATCGTGCGTGTGTGGAACGTCAGGCGGCGCGAACGTGGTCCACGAACACCGTCACCTGATGCTTCAACTGGCGGAACTGCTCCGACAGCCGCTGCGAGGCGGTCAGCAGATCCTGCGCCATGTGGCTGGCGTCGGTAACCTCGCTGGTCACCATGGAGATGTTGGAGGCCACCGCCTGGGTGCCGTTGGCGGCATGGCCGGCGGCACGGGAGATTTCCTGGGTGGTGATGGTCTGTTCCTCCACCGCCGCGGCGATACCGGTGGCGATTTCCCGCGCGCCCTCGGCAACCTTCGAGATGTACTTGATCTCGTCCACGGCCCGGTGGGTGGCCTGCTGGACGTTGTTGATCTGCTGGGTGATCTCCTCGGTCGCCTGGCCCGTCTGGTTGGCGAGCTGCTTCACCTCGCTCGCCACCACGGCGAAACCGCGGCCCGCCTCGCCGGCCCGCGCCGCCTCGATGGTGGCGTTCAGCGCCAAGAGGTTGGTCTTGGTGGCGATGTCGTTGATCAGCTTCACGATGTCGCCGATGCGCAGGGCCTGGGTCGCCAGCGCCTCGATGGTGTGGCTGGTCTGGTCGGCCGCGTCGGCGGTGTTGCGCGCCACCTCCGCCGACTGGTTCAGCCGCTGGGAGATCTCCGCGGTGGTCGCCGACAGTTCCTCGGTCGCCGACGCGATGCTGCCCACGTTGTCCAGCGTGCCGGTGGTGGCGGACGCGATGTCCACCGCCCCCTTTTCCGCCTCGCTGATGCGCCGGGCCATGACATGGGCGAATTCACCCATTTCCGCCGCCGCCTTCAGCGAGCTTTCCAGCACCGACGACACGTTGGCTTCGAAATCGGCCAGCAGGCGGGTGATGAGGGCATGGCGGTTGGCCTCCGCCTCCTCCTTCATCCGTTCCTCGTTGGCAGCCATGTCGCGCACGCGGGCGGTGCTGTCGCGGAACACTTCCACCGCGCGGGCGATGGTGCCGATCTCGTCGGCGCGGTGGCCGCAGGACAGGACGATGTTCAGGTCGCCGCCCGAAATCTTCTGCATGGCGGCGGAGATTTCCTGGGTCGGCCGGATCACCACCCGGCCCACCAGCCAGAACAGCGCCACCACCAGGACCGCCACCACGCCCACCGAAATCAGGATCGAGGTCTGGGTGTCGGACCGGATCTGGTTCAGGGTCGCTTCACGGCTCCACGCGGCGGCCAGATACCCCACCCGCTCACGCTGCTGGCCGTTCAGCACCGGCACCATCACCAGCGTATGCCCATCCAGGGCACGAAGCGCGCGGCCGCTGTCGGCCGTGGCCCGATCCTCCTCGGCAAAACGCTTCAGGGTCGCCTCGTCGCTCTTGCCGCGGTTGAAGGTGTCGAGAACCTTTCCCGTCTTGTCGAGGATCAGCACCCCTTCCAGGTTGGTCGAGGGGTCCTGCGCCGTTTCGCCGTAAGCGCCCTTCAGCGCTTCGAGGCGGGCATAGCGGACGGCGGGGGCCATATTGTCGGCCAGAAGCGCGGTCAGCCGGAACGCACTGTTGTCGAACGCCCGGATGGCCAAGCTTTCCGTCTGGACCGTCTGATAGGAAACAAGGCCACCCAGCCCCAGCGCCAGCAGCACCACCACCCACACGATGATCTTCTGGCTGACGCTGCGCAGGGCGAACCCCTGCGGGCGCGATTCATGGGCTCTTCCAGTCACCGGCATCGATGCTCTCCATCCTACGCAGGAAACGCCCGCACGGCAGGGGAACCACGCAGACCGCCACGGGCGGCACCGGCTACACGCGCGCGCAGTCGGGCGAATTTCCACACACCTTAACCCGCGATAATCGGGAAAGGTAAATCTTAATCAACCAAACGAATTGCAAATGATCCGTTACGCTACGGAAAAGCTGAGTCATGGCAGGAAAAACACCAAAAAGGAGCAAACACCGCCACTCAAGGATTATGCCGTTCTCACGCCCCAACCCAGCCCGTCCGCAACGTCACGGCCTGGATCAGTTCATGCCGTATTCGCTGACCAGCTTCTCCACCGTGCCCTCCTGCTCAAGCACCTGGAGAGCACCCTGCCAGTCATCGGGCTTCACGTCCGACCCCTTGCTGGCCGCCAGATACGCGGCGGAGCGTTCCTGCGGTTCACCGAGAACCAGGGCGCCCTGGCCACCAACCGCCTTCCAGTCGGACTTGGAGAAGGGATTGGGCTGATAGGCCACGTCGATCTTTCCGTCCAGCAGCGCCTTCATCAGCTCACGGGACGTGGGGAACTCGACGATGTTGGTCAGCCCCTGCTTCTTCAGATAATCGAGCGACGCACTGGGCGACGTGGTGCCGACACCCGCCAGCGCCTTGGCGCCAGCGGTATCCTTGACCGCCGTGCTGCCCGGACGCCCGGCATAGGAACGGTCCATGTCGAAAATCTTGGTCAACCAGACGTAGTCGGCTTCCCGCGAGGCGGTCCGGGTCATGGGGAAGATCAGGACGTTCTTCTGGTCCTTGGAAACCTTCACCGCATCGGCCCAGCTCATGAATTCGATGGGCTTGGCCTCGTTCTGCAATTTCATCATCGCCGCGACGAGATCGTAGAGGAGCCCCTTCTTGGCGCCGGTTTCGTCGGTAAGCGGGGCGAAGCTGGCGGTGACCACCCGCGCAACGTCCGCGTAAGCCGGAGCCGCCGCACCCATGGCCACGGCACCGCCAACCAGCGCAATGGCGAGCGTCTGGCGCCCCTTTGCGAGCATGGCATCCAGTGCGTTCGTCCACTTCTGGTTCTTCAACATGCTTCCCTCTTACGTAGCGTTTTATTCATTCGGCCGGAACACGGTGAGAGCGAACAGGTTCGTTCGTTCCCATCCGAAAGCAGTATTCGTTCAAAACCACTCTGACGACAAGAGTCTTAATTCATTGTATCTGAAAGGATGCATATTCGGTTATGATGTCTTAAATTGATTGAATACGCAGATATGTAAAGACACTGGCGGGTGGCTTGCCCACTTTTGCCAACCCCTTGAATCTTCTACGGTAAATTCCTCATGAGCGAGACATCCCTCTCTATCGGCGCCGCTGGCCTGCTGCGCGCGGGCAACCGTGTTCTTATTCAGGCGCTGCTTCTGGCCCTGACGGCGCTGCAATTTGTCGCGCTTCTGTCACCGGCCCAGGCTCCGCTTCTGGGGGATATCGCGGCCGTGCTGGTGGCGGTGTTCCTGCCGCCGGCCTTCTTGCGCGCCCGCACGGCCACGCGGGTTCTGTTCGGGCTGCTGGCGGCGGCGGTGGTGGGCGCCACCCTGCTGACCGGCAGCCTGGAGCCGGTGTGGCGGGGGCTGCACAACGCCATGCTGCTGGGGGCGTTCCTGTCGGTTCTGCAACTTTTGCGGGCAGTGGCCCACGGCGGCCCGGCGATCCTGGCGGTGCGCCGCCGCCTGGCCCGCCTGCGCCCGCGGGAGGTGGAGGGGGGGTTCGCCGTCGGCGCCTTTGGTCTGGGCAGCTTCCTGTCGTTCGGCGCGCACGCGGTGCTGGCGCCGCTGCTGCCGGCCGATGCGGCGGCGGCGGACAAACGGGCGGCGGCGCTGGCATCGGTGCGCGGCATCTGCTTCACCGCCTTCTGGTCGCCGTTCTTCGTCGGGGTGGCCTATGTCACCCACCAGATGCACGGCACGGATTCCGGCATGGTGATTCTGACCGGTCTGGTGCTGTCGCTGCTGGCGCTGGGGGCCGATCTGGCGCTGGGGCGCACGGGGCCGGTCTCGCTGGGGCGAATCATCCACGCGCTCTTGCCGCTGGCGCCGCTGGGAGCCGCCATCGCCGCGGTGTTCCTGGGAATCATGGCGCTGACCGGAATGAGCGCCATGGGTGCGGTGGTGGTGGGGGTGCCGTTCGTTTCGGCGGGCCTGCTGCTGGTGAACGGCATCCGTCAGGCCCCCAAGGCGCTGAAGACGGCGTTGACCGGGCTGGTCTATGGCAGCGACGAACTGCTTCTGGTGGCGGCGGCCAATGTGTTTGCCGCCGTGCTGACCGAGGTGCCGGGATTCGCCGCCACCGTGGCGCCGTTCCTGGCCGGGCTGCCGCCGCTGCCGCTGCTGCTGGCGGTGTTCGCCATCATGCTGGCGGCGGGGGCCTGCGGTTTCCACCCCGCCATTTCCGCCGCGGTGCTGCTGGGGATCTTCGCGGTTCAGCCGGCGCCGGTGGAACCGCTGTGTCTGGCGGTGGCGCTGGTGATGGGGTGGAGCCTGGCGGTCACGGTGTCGCCGGTGGGGGTCACCATGATGGTGGCGGCGCAGATGTTCGCCGTCCCCTTCCCCCGGCTGCTGTTCAGCCGCAACCTGGCCGGCACGGTGGTGGTGGCCGTGGCCGCGGCGGTGCTGCTGGCGGGGCTGAACGGTCTTTTGCAGGGCTGAGAGCCGGCACCCATGAAAAGATGAAGAAGCCGCCGCCATCGGGAGATGGCGGCGGCTTTTTTCATGACCGGCGGACGACTGACCGTTACGCGGCAACAGCGGCGGCGTGCGGCGCCTCGGGCAGGAGGCGGGCCAGGGCCTCCCCCACCTCCGCCGGGCCGCTTCGGGTGGTGTCGATCACCAGCGTCCGTTCCGGCGCCAGTTCCATCAGGGCATCCACGGCACGGTCGGGGTCGTAGTTGCGGCGCTCGGCGGCAATGATGGTGAACTTGCCGCGCACGTCGTCGGCGTTCAGGCGGCCGGCGTTGACCTCGGCGTACAGACGGGCCTGCTCCGCAGGCGTCAGGATGCCGTCGGCGTCGGGCAGGGAGAAGCCATCGTCCGAACCGCCGTTGCCGCCGGCCAGCGCCACCCGGTCAAAGGCATCGCCGCGGCCCAGCAGCCGCATCAGCCGCACCATGTCGGGCGCGGTCAGCACCAGGAAACGGGCACGCGGCAGCACGGCGGCGGCGTGGCGCACCTCGGCTTCCCCGCGCAGGCCGTCGAACACCAGCGGGCGCTGCTGCAGCGCCGGGGCGGCGGACAGCCCGGCCAGCACCGCGGCCATGCCGCCCGGCACATCGCGGGTGAAACGCTGGGTGATGGCGAAACGCTGCACGCGGTCGCGCACGTCACCATCGGCGTAGCGGGGGATGATGACCTGATCGGTGACCACGCGGCGGTCGGGCAGCAGGGTATAGGCTATGCCGCGGGCGTCGAGCGCCGACAGGGCGGTGGACTTGCCGGCACCGGTCACGCCCACCAGGACGATGGGGTCCAGTTCGGCCAGGGAGCGCCAGCCGGCGGGCAGCGGGCCGCCCGCACCGATGCCCGGCGCGATGTCATGAAAACGGGACGCGGAGGAGGTGATGCTCATGGTACGGGATCACTTCACACGAACGGAATGGGGAAACGGCGGCGGAAGCGGTCAGGCGGCGGCGCGCAGGGCCGCAGCATCGTTGGCGCCGACAGCGGCCGGCATCGAGCCGTTGGCCGCAGCGGTGATCAGCGCGTCCACGTCGCTGTTGGACAGCCGGCGCTGGGCGCCCATTTCCTTCAGCGTGGCGGTGACCGCCTTCAGCGTGTCCTGGCTCAGGCTGTAGCCGAGCTGGTCGGCACGCGCACGCACCGCGTTCCACCCCACCAGCGCGTGCGCGATCATGACGTTGCGCTCGCGGCCGAAATCGGCGGGATCGAGGATTTCGTAGGATTTCGGGTTGGCGATGATCGCCTTGCTGTGCACCCCCGCCTTGTGGGTGAAGGCGCTGGACCCGATGATGCTGCGGCAGAACGGGATTTCCACGCCCACGCGCTGGGCGACCATTTCGCTGAGCTGCATCAGCATGGGCAGATCGAAGCGGGCCTTGGCCGCCTCGGCATCCTGGGAGTAGATGGCGGCGGTCAGCTCTTCCAGACGGGTGATGCCGTTGCGCTCGCCCAGGCCCAGGACGCAGGTGTCGATGTGGGTGGCGCCACCCAGAACCGCCATCCAGGCGTTGGCGGTGGCGCAGCCGGTGTCGTTGTGGCCGTGGAATTCGATGTCGATGTCGGGGCCCAGGGTTTCGCGCACGGTGCGGACGGTTTCCATCACCTGCAGCGGGCTGGCACCGCCCACGGTATCGGCAATGCCGAAGCGCTGGAACAGGCCGGTGCGCGACAGCGGTTCATAGATGCTGAGCAGATCGGCCAGCGGGCTGCGGAACGCATCCTCGCACGAGAAACGGATGATGGCGTCCGGCGCGCGGGAGCGGATGTAGCGCGCGACCTCGGTCGCCTGGCGGACGATCTCATCGACGCCGCGGCCATGGCTCATGCTGCGCAGGATCGGCGAAGCGGCCATGAACAGGTTCAGCGCCCGCACGCCGCAATCCAGCGCCAGCCGGGCGTCGTCCATGTGGCAGCGGATGTGGGCGGCGATGGTGGCCTTCAGGCCCAGGGAGGTCAGCACCTCGCACGCCTCACGCGCCGCGCTGCCCACGGCGGGAGAGGTGATCTCGATCATATCGACACCAAAGGCGTCCAGCGCACAGGCGATCTCGATCTTGTCGGCAAGAGAGAAATGGCTGTGTTCGAACTGTTCACCTTCGCGCAAGGTGCTATCGACAATAACGCAGTTTGCTAACGACATCGGATGTGCCTCCGGACACAGAGTTTCGGGCAAATGTTCAGCGTTCCGGGGCGCATTCTTGCGCCGGTTAAGGGAACACCGAACATGGTTATTCATTACGGGAAAGCGGTTTTCCCGTTTGTTTCAAAACGCAATAAAGAGAAAGCGAAAGCTTATCCCAACCCTTGTAAAAGGGTAGGCGCTGCGTTCGGTTACTCCTGTTATTTTGTCTGCTTTGTCACACCGCGGGTTGTTATGTTTTCCCGTCGTCGTGATGAAAATTGTTTATGTCACATATGTAGCGAATTCAACAGAAAATTAATCATACTCTTGTGTGATAATCCGCGGTTGCATACAGATGCTGATCAAAAATTGACTGTTAATTTTTTCTAAAATTTAAGACAATAAATATCATGCAGTGCACACAAACGAAAATTAACCAGGCGCCATCGCAGGCGCCTGGTGTTTTTCAGTCAGATTTTTGCACTGCCAAACAATGGCTTACCAGCCACCGGCAGGGTTGCAGTCAAGATCGTCCCACTCTCGGATTCGGTAATGAAGAGAGTCTTCCCGTCAGCCCCACCGAAAGCGATGTTGGTCGTAAACAACCCCTGCGGTGACATGATGCGACATTTTGGCACACCCAATCGGTCGAAGCCCCAGACACATCCGTTCCCCGCATGGGCGACCCACAGCCCGCCCTCGGCATCCATGGCCAGCCCGTCCGGCCCCGACAAACCACCGGAAATCTGGATGAACAGCCCCACCTTCGACGTGGTGCCGTCGGCCGCCAGCGGCACGCGCCAGATGGCATTCGCGCGGGTTACAGCCACGTAAATGGCTGTTTCGCCAAGATTTGGCACCAGCCCATTAGGGCTGGGCAGCGTGTCGAACAGGCAGGTGAGCCGCCCGTCGCCGGACAGGCGGAACAGCCGTCCTGTGGGATCGTGCAGCCCCGTCTGTCCCTGGTCTGTAAAATAGAGGTCACCATCGGCGGAAAACACAAGGTCATTGACACCCTTGAAACGTTCGCCATGGGTGCGTTCCAGGACCGGCTCGATTCGGCCGGTTGCGGTGTCCATCGCCATGATGCCGTTCTTATAGTCGGCGATGAACAGCCGCCCGTCGGGATGGAAGGCCAGGCCGTTCGGTTCCCCGTCGTATTCCGCCATCAAGGTGAATTCCCGCTCGGGCGACAGACGGAAGATGCGGCCCCACGGAATATCGACCAGCCACAGATTGCCGGCGGAATCGAAGGCCGGCCCCTCCAGGAAGGAGTGGAGCGTCTCCCCCCGCTTGTTCACATCGGCCCAGTTGCTGCGGCGCCCGGCGCGGCGGAAATGGTCGGGCAGGCGTGCGAAAACCTCCGCATCCACGAGCGGGGGGGGTGGGTACAGGCTCATCGGATTCTCTCCGGTCTGGTTCGGGTGGAAACTCGGCAGCCCCTTCCGGCTTCCGCCCCAACGGTGGGCGGAACCGGAAAGCCTGCAAAACCATGACATCTGCCGGTGACGCCGGGCAGGCCCCTGCCCGGGCCCGGCATGCCCCGCTCAGCTTGGCGGGAGGAAGATCAGGCGCCGCGCCAGCAGCGCCCCGCCGACGGTGAACCCCACCGCCGTGGTCAGAGGTTCCGGGATGTAGATCAGCGCCGCCGACACGGCCAGCACCGACCGTTCCAGCCGCGGCAGCCGTCCGCGGAAATACCCCACCAGCACCGCCGACAGCATGATCACGGCCAGGATCAGCGCCAGGATGGCCGCCACCGTCTGCGGCAGCGTCATGACCGACAGATCCTGCAGCATCAGTTCGGGCTGGTAGATCCACAGGAAGGGGAACAGGAAGGCGACCAGACACAGGCGCAGCGAATGCCACGCGATCTTGCCCACCGGTTCCTGGGCTATGGCCGCGGCGGCAAACACGGCCAACGCCACCGGCGGCGTGATGGCCGACATCACCGCGAAGTAGAAGATGAACATGTGCGCCGTCAGCACCGGCAGCCCCAGATGGGTCAGCGCCGGTCCGGCGGTGAACACCACCAGCAGATATGAGGCCGCCGTCGGCAGCCCCATGCCCAGCAGCAGCGCACAGGCCGCAGCCGCCAGCAGGGCCGGGAACAGATGGGTGGCGCCCAGCGCCGTGATGCCCTGGCTGATCTTGATGCCCAGGCCGGTGGCCGACACCGCACCGATGATGATGCCGATGGCGGCACAGGCGACGGCGACGCTCAGCCCCTCCAGCCCGCCTTCCACCAGCATGTCCCGCAGCTTGCGCCACGTGGGCCGGGTGGACCGGAACAGCGACGACAGCACCAGCAGCGAGACCATGGCCCCCAGCCCGCACAGGTCCACCGAATATCCGGCGAACAGCATGGTCAGCAACACGCCGAAGGCGGCGATCAGGATGCCCGCCTGCAGCACCCGCTCGCGGGTCCAGGTGCCGTCCAGCCCCTCGGGCGGCTGGATGCCCAGCTTGGCCGCCTCCAGCGCCGTGACGCAGGACAACGACATGATGAACAGGAACGACGGCACGATGGCCGCCAGCATGATGTTGGCATAGGGAACGCCGGTGATGTCGGCCATGATGAAGGCACCCACCCCCATCACCGGCGGCATGATCTGCCCCACCACCGACGACGACGCCTCCACCGCCCCGGCATAGGATTTGGTGAAGCCCGCCTTGTGCATCATGGAAATGGTGATGGCGCCGTTGGCCACCACATTGGCCGGGGCCGACCCGTTGATCGACCCGAACAGCGCCGAGGCGATGATGGCGCACTGCGCCGATCCCGACCGCCGCCCCATGGACAACACCCCGGAAATCCAGTCGAAGAAGTCCGACGCCCCCGACAGCCGCAGCACCACGCCGAAGATGACGTAGATGTAGACGATCTCCACCACCGACCCCAGCGCCACGCCGAAGATGCCGTTGGGGCTGTAGGCCAGTTCGAACATCTCCGCCGCCGACATGCCGCGGTGCCCGGCCCAGCCGGGAAGCAGGTTGCCGAACAGCAGATAGGCGATGCCCGCCAGCACCACGGCCAGCAGCGTCCATCCCTCCACCCGCCGCGCGCCTTCCAGCACCACCAGCGTGCCGACGACATAGGACGCCAGATCCCAATCGTTGGGCAGCCCTTCGCGGAAGGCGGCGATCTCCTGGTTGTTCAGGATCATGTAGGAGCCGGCGAACACCCCGCCCGCCACCAGCACCAGCGAGAGCAGCAGGTCCAGCGCGGGAGAACGCGATGCCAGCGGTCCGGGCTTCAGCAGGAACACCGCCCCCAATGCCAACATCAACACCGTTTCGAGCTGCACCCAGCTTGCCAGCCGCCCGGTCAGCGTCGTCCAGACGACGAAGGCGGCGAGCAGACCGCACAGGGCCAGACCGGCGGTGCGGCGCCCGGCTCCGATGGGGGTTTCCAGCACCGGCGTATCGGCGGAGACGATGGACATGGACGGCTCTCCGGCTTCTCAGGCAATGGGCGGAATTATAAAGCTTTGCGTTCGGCCAGGCAGCGGCTGCTGCCGGGGTGGAGTTCCGCCGACAGCCCCTGGGCGGCGTTGGCGACGTCGATCAGCGCCAGCGCCGCGGAACTGCCGCGGACCTCATCCACATGATCCCAGAAACGGGCGCACAGGGCATATGCCTGCTCGTCCGGCATGTCGGCGCGCACCATGACCATGAAGGGGAAGGTCCACATGCGCACCGGCCCGTCGGTCACCACCCGCCCCTCGTACGCCGCACGGATGCGTTCCGCCGGAATGGTGCGGTAGACATAGTGCTGACCGTTGGTCAGCGCCGCCTGCAACGCCGGCAGGCTGTCGGGCGCCGGCGAGATGAGGCGCAGCGTGTTGCTGCGCGATGCCTGATCCAGCCCCGGCTGCGGCACCCCGCCCCACACGGTCGCCACGTCGAGCTGCCCGTTGGAGAGCTGGTCGAGGGCAGTGCCGTAGTCCAGGTACTCGGGCCGCACGTCGCCCTTGTCGGCGTCGAGCCCATGGACCTTGAAGAGCGCGATGGACACCCGCCCGGCGTTGCCGCCGGGACGCCCGATGCCGACCTTCCGCCCCTTGATGTCGGCGAAGCTGCGGACCGGGCCGTCGGCCCGCACCACATACTGCCCCATGCCGGTATCGATGGCGAACAGCACGCGCAGGGTCTTGTACGCCTCCACCAGCGCCGGGGGATCGTCCTTGAAGCTGCCCTCGCGCTTCACCGCGTCCAGATAGTGGGGCGCGCCGATCAAGGTCATGTCGGCACGCTTCTGCACCAGATTGCGCAGGCCCTTGACGGTGCCGGTGGCCACCGGCGTGATGCGCAGCGGCGTGTGGGTTTCCGACAGCACCGTGGACCACGCCATGGCAAGCTGAAAATCCTCGCTGGTCAGGGAGACGGTGGCCATCACCAGTTCCGAGGAGTCGGCGGCGGCGGCACGGGTGGGCAGCACGGCGTTGAGGCCGGCGGCCAGGGTGGCCAGCAGCAGGACGGCTTTTGCAAAGACAGCGGTCACGGCACGGTATCTCCCTGAGGCAGGCTGGGGGATGGGGCAGCGATGATGCCGTCCTGGAGCAGCCGGGCGATGGCATCATCGTCCAGCCCCAGTTCGGCCAGAAGGTCGCGGGTGTGCTCGCCGAAACGGGGAACGTCGCGGTAGAGGCCGGGGCGGGCGCCGTCGATCTCCACCGGCAGCGCCGGCAGCGGAATGGCCGGCCCGCCGTTCGGCGGGGTCACCGGCATCAGCCCGCCCGACTGGCGCAGGTGGGGGTCGTCGAACAGATCCTCGGGCTTCACGATGGGGGCATAGGGCAACCCCAGCTCTTCGAACACCGGGACCAGGCCGCGGGCGGAATGATCCAGGAACACCCGCGCCACCGCCGGCAGAATCCGCGGGCGGGCGGCCACACGCTGGGGGTTGGTGGCAAGCTCGGGGTCGTCGCGCAGGGACTCCAGCTTGAAACGCGTGCAGAAGGCGCGCCACTGGCCGTCGGACACCACGCCCAGGAAAAGCTGTTCGCCATCCCCGGTGGTGAACACGTCATAGATGGCCCACGCCGCCTGACGCGCCGGCATCGGCGCCACGGGCCGTCCGGTCAGCGCCGCCTGGGCCATGTGCTGCCCCATCAGGAACACGTTGTTTTCGAACAGGCCGGCGCGCACCTGCCGCCCGCGCCCGTCCATGTCCCGCTCGCGCAGCGCCGCCAGCACCGCCACCGCGGCGAACAAGCCGCCCATCACGTCGTTGACCGACGCCCCGGCGCGCAAGGGCCGGCCCGGCGGCCCGGTCATATAGGCCAGCCCCCCCATCATCTGCACCACCTCGTCCAGCGCGGTGCGGTGCTCGTAGGGGCCGGGCAGGAAGCCCTTCAGCGAACAGAAGATCAGCCGGGGATTGAGCGCCGACAGGGCGGCATAGCCCAGCCCCATGCGCTCCAGCGCACCGGGGCGCAGGTTTTCCACCAGCACGTCGGCGGTTTCCACCAGCCGCCGCACCAGCGCCTGCCCGTCCGGTTTGGTCAGGTCCACGGCCACCGACCGCTTGTTGCGGTTGTAGGTGACGAAGAAGCCGGCGCCCGAGCCGGTCAGGGTGCGGGTCTTGTCCCCCGCCGGCAGCGGCTCGACCTTCACCACGTCGGCGCCCAGATCGGCCAGGATCATGCCGCAGGCCGGGCCCATCACCATATGGTCCAGTTCGACCACCCGCACGCCCGCCAGCGGACGGGGAACCGGAACGGCCGCGTCCGCCGGATGTGCCGACGCCATCACGAACGCCCCCCGGATGCCGGACGGAACCCCTTGGGCAGGCCCGCCTTGTGCAGATGACCGGCGAAGGGAGCCCCCGGCAGGGCCGCCTCCAGCGCGCGGCGGGCGTCCAGCAGCCGGCCGAGGTCGATGCCGGTGCGCAGCCCCATGGATTCCAGCATGAAGACCAGATCCTCGGTGGTGATGTTGCCATGGGCGCCGGGGGCGAAGGGGCAGCCCCCAAGCCCGCCCAGCGACGCATCGAACGAGCGGATGCCCGCGTCCAGCCCCGCCAGCACGTTGGCAAGGCCAAGGCCGCGGGTGTCGTGCAGATGCAGGGCCGTCAGCCGGTCCCCCACCGCCCGCGACACCGCCGTCACCACGCGGCGCACCTGCGCCGGGTTGGCGTGGCCGGTGGTGTCGGCCAGGCTGATGTCGTCGGCCCCGGCCTCCGCCAGCCCCACGGCCAGCCGCACCACCTCCGCCTCGTCCACCGGGCCTTCGGTGGCGCAGCCGAACACGGTGGACAGCCCCCCCGACACCAGCGGGCGATGTTCGGCGGGAACGGTGGCGAGGAAGGCGGTGATCCGGGCGAATTCGGCCAGTTGCTCGTCGGGCGTGCGCCGCACGTTGGCCAGACTGTGGCTGCGGCTGACCGACAGGGTAAAGCTCAGCCGGTGCACCCCGGCGGCCACCGCCCGTTCCGCCCCCTTGGCGTTGGGCACCAGGGCCGTCACCGTCAGGCCGGGGATGTCCAGCGCCCCCGCCACCACGTCGGCGGCGTCCACGAACTGCGGCACCACCTTGGGCGGAACGAAGGAGCACACCTCGATCTCGCGCACGCCGGCGGCGGCTTCCCGCACGATCCAATCCAACTTGGCCGCGGTGGGCACGAAGCCGGACAGGCTTTGCAGCCCATCGCGGGGGCCCACCTCGCACACGTCCACATCAACCGCCGCCGTTACCGGCAGCACCGCCGCCGGACCGGCGGTTGACGTGGTGCCGATACCGGACGTTTCCTCAGGGGTCATTCTGCCAAGCCCTTCTTCGCAATTGCACTTATTCGATAATTTGCAATCGCATTAACGGACGATGGCACAGCCCCGGTTGTATGTCAACGCGAAGGAAAACAACCGAAACGCGGTAATCGCGGCAATTGCCACTTATCGGATAAATGGCTTGCCGCGGGATTTCGTCTGATGCTCAGGATGCCCGTCGGAGCCATCGGGATTGACGCCGCGGTAATAGCCCTTCTGCCAGCGCTCCTTCGCCGCTTCACTGTCGGGAACATGCAGGTCATGGTTGAATTGACTTCGCGATACTGCCCATGTCCGGTAGCGTTCGGCAAGATCGGGGTCGGTGTCCAGCGGCTGGAATTCCGGCTCCATGGATTCCATCAGCCCGCGGGGAATGGGAATGATGGCGGCGAAGGGCTCGCCCTTTTCCCACGTCGCCTCGATGCCGGCGATGGTGAACTTCCAGTTCATGGTGAAGGGGTAAGGGGACCAGTCGGTTTCGATGATGCCGCTCAGGCCGCAGATCCCGTCCTTGGGATGGTTGAACGGCGCGGTGACCAGCAGGTTGATCCCCGGCGGCGTGCGCAGCAGCGCCCCGATGTGGAAGGTCAGGATACCGTGGCCGAAATGGCTGGCCGGGTTCAGCGGGTGGGGTTCGTCGGGGGTGACGCGGATGGCCTCGGTGCCTGTACCGCTGTCCCATTCGGCGGTGACGCGGGTGGGGGCGCACACCTCCCACCCATGCTGGCTGGCGATGTTCAGCGGCAGGCAGCGGTAACCGAACTGCTGCGGCAGCGCATCCAGCCAGTCGCGGGTCGGGCGGGCCGGACGGATATCGGGTTCGACCCCGGACAAGGGATAGGCGATCAGCTTCATCGGACGTCGGCTTCCTGGAACGGGCCGCGGCTGGGACAGGACACCTCAGAGCGGCGGGTTACGGCGCGGGCGGCCCCCCTGCCGCCAGGGTGAAGCGGAACACGCTGCCGCCCCCCGGCGCCGGTTCCACCCAGATCCGCCCGCCATGACGTTCCACGATTTTCTTGCACACGGCAAGACCGATGCCGGTGCCATCGTATTCGGTGCGCCGGTGCAGCCGCTGGAAGATGCCGAAGATGCGCTCGGCGTGCTCGGGGTCGATCCCGATGCCGTTGTCGGCCACGTCCACCGTCCACGCCCCGTCCGCCGGAGTGGCGGAGACGATAATGATCGGCGCCTGTCCGGGCCGGCGGTATTTCAGCGCGTTGCCGATCAGGTTCTGGAACAGGCGGATCATCTCCGAATCGTCGCAGGACAGGACCGGCAGGGCACCGGCCACCCGCACCACCGCCCCGGTCTCGCCGATGGCCACCTGCAGGTTGGCGACCGCCGCCTCCACCGCGCGGGCCAGATCGGTGGGGCGGCTGGGCCGCCCGCCCCGCCCGGCGCGGGAATAATCCAGCAGATCCACGATCATCCGGTCCATGCGCCGTGCGGCGTCCTGGCAGAAATCCAGGCATTCCCGCGCGTCCCCCTCCAGCGGATGGGGGAAGGAACGTTCCAGCAGCGTCAGGTAGCTGGCGATCACCCGCAAGGGCTGCCGCAGGTCGTGGGACGCCACATAGGCGAAGGCTTCCAGCTCGTCGTTGGACCGCTGCAGCGCCAAGGTGCGCTGAGCCAGCACCATGTCGGCTTCCTTGCGGGCGCCGATGTCGGTGTGGGTTCCGACCATGCGCAGGGGCTGGCCGCCGGGGCCGCTTTCCACCAGCCGCCCGCGGGACAGCACCCATGCCCACCCGCCATCGGCACGGCGCAGGCGGAATTCCGCCGTGTAGAGGGGTGTCCGCCCGGCCAGATGCTCGTCCAGCCCCGCCACCGCGGCGGCGGCATCGTCGGGATGCAGCAGCCGCTCCCAGCTTCGCAGATGAGGTTCGACGGTGCCGGGTGCGTAGCCCAGCATGGTCTCCCACCGGTCGCTCAGCAGGATATGGCCGCTGGGGATGTGCCAGTCCCACAGCCCGTCCTGGATGGCGTCCAGCGCCAGCCGCAGCCGCTCCTCGCTGGCGCGTACGGCGTCCTGGGCACGGCGCTCGTCGGTGGTGTCGAGGATGATGCCATTGTAGCGGATCTCCTCCGCCGACACCCGCATGGGGCGCGACAGGCCGCGCCACCACCGCATTTCCCCCGTGGGGCGCAGCATCCGCCCTTCGAACCGCCAGTCGCAGCCGGTGGCCAGGGACAGGTCGATGGACGCCTGCCATGCCGGCACATCGTCGGGATGGATGCGGAACAGGGTCCAGTCGTTCTTCAGCGCTTCGGGATCGACGCCCAGGATCTCCTGCGCGCGGGGGCTGACATAGGTGAAGCCGCGGGTGCCGTCGGTGCGCTCGAACCACTGATAGAGCACGCCCGGCACGGTATCGGCCAGGGCACGGAACCGCGCCTCTCCCGCACGCAGCCGCTCGGCGTGCTCGACCAGTTGGCGTTCGCGGGCCGCGGCTTCGGTCTCGTCGATGATCTGGAGCAGGCAGCACCGCTCCCCCTCCTCCCCCGTCACCGCCCCCCCCGTCACCGGAGCGGTGGTAACCGCGTAGAGCGGCACCGCCCCGTCGCGGCGGGGACCGAGACCGAAGCAGTCGGGATTGAGCTTGGCCGACAAGAGGGTGGACCGTCCGGCCAGCGCCGCCGCCACCGCCTGCTCCACCCGCGGGTGCAGCGGGCGGCCCAGGGCCGCGGTGAAGGCGGTGCCGGGGACCGGATCGCGAACCGGGCGGAGCAGCCGGTGGGCCGCACGGTTCCACAGCACCACGCGGCCCTGGGCATCGACCACGACGATCCCATGGTGGGTGCCGTCCAGAACACCCAGCAGCAGGCCGGCGGAGGGGAACGACGGCAGCCCGGTCACGGCGCCTGCGACACCGAACGGATCAGCGTGTTCAGCAGATCCTCCAGATGGCGGGAGGACTGCACGTCCATGGCGATGGCCACGTGGCCGCTGATGCTGCTGGACGCCAGCGTCATGCGCACGCGCAGGAACAGGATCTCGGTCATGGTCTGGGCCGCCGGCCCTTCCAGGATGGCTTCCACCGTGTCCACCACCAGCTCGGGCACACGGATTTCCATGCTGACCTGCAAGAGGTTGCCCAGCGCGCCCAGACAGGCGTTGAGCAGCACGTTGCCCACCTCCACCAGCGCGTCCCGCTCCAGAGGCGTGATCTCCTCCAGCGGGGTATCCTCGCGCAGCAGGGCGCGGACCAGCTCCAGCCCACGGCGTTCTGGGAACAGGAGCATCGCCTCCCCGCTCAAGGGGCCGGAGAAGCTTTCGGAAATGGCGGTGGTGCGGCCCGGAATATCGGCGGACAGTTCGGCGATCAGGCCGGCGCGGGTGCGCAGTTCCACCTCCGGCACGCTGAGCAGGATTTCCTCACCCACCATGACGCTGAGGGACGCCGCGGCCTCGCCCACGCCGATGTTGAAGACTTCGGTCAGCGCGTCCTTCAGCTCCGGGGACAATATGCGCATGGTCAAGGCCGGCCCTTTCGCCCGTGAATGCCGGGGGACTGTGCGCTTTCGTATCGAAGGGTGCAAGGGCCAGCGGGGTCCGGCCCCCTTCGCCGCTTGGCGCGGCGGGGACAGGTCGCGTATACCGGATGGGGTAGAAGCCTCACGGGCGCACAACAGGGAACCGGCAGCGTGCAGATCCAGCGACTGGGCCATTTCACCATCACCGGCGGCCCCACCGTGGACGGCCCGTGCCTGGTTTTTCCCGCCGAACAGGACCGCACCGGCCTGACCGTCCGCATCCGCGCCCGCCGCCTGCCCGCCGCGGGCGGGGAAGACGGGGACAGCGTTCTGCGGGCCGAGACAGAGGCGTTCCAGGTGGTTGCCCGCACCGCCGCGACCCTGCGCCACTCCCATCTGGCGCCGCCGGTGGGATCGGGGACCGAGCGCACGGCGGACGGGCTGTGGCTCTATGTGGTGACCCTGCCGTTCCCCGGCCCCACCCTGGCCGATCCCGCCGCCGCCGGCACCCGCTACACCCCGGCGGAAGCGGTGCGCGCGGCGGCCGCCCTGCTGGACGGGCTGTCGGTCATCCATGCGGCGGGTCTGGCCCACGGCGGCATCGGGCCGGGGCTGGTGTCCGCCGGACCCGGCGGGCGGACGATGCTGGACGGGCTGTCGCTGGCGCTGACCCCGCGCAAGACGGCCAGCATCGGCGGCGACCTGGATGCCGTGGCCGCCCTGGTCCGGCGGATGCTGAACGGCCCCGGCACCACCCACAGCGGCATTCCCGCCGCTCTCGACGCCGCGCTGGACCGCGCCGCCACCTTCCCCACCGCTGCCGCCTTCGCCGAAGCGCTGGCCGCCGCCTTGCCAGCCGCAGCCACCGGTGCGGAAGAAACGCCCAGCCGCCGTGGCCCGTTGCTGGCCGCGGCCGCGGTGGCCACCCTGCTGGCCGCCGGCGCCGGCTGGTATCTGGCGGTCCAGCCCGAAACACCGCCCCCGCCGCCTGCCCAGCGTATTCCGCCGCCCGCGGCCCCGGCGGCACCCCCCGCTTCCACGCCGGCACAGCCCACCCCGGTCCCTACGCCGCCGCCGCCCGCTCCTCCCCCACCCCCCGAACCCCCGGCCCCCCCGCCCGAACCCCCGGCGGAAGCACCGCCGCCGGTCCCCGCCCCGGCGCCGCCGGAACCGGCGGTGGTCCCCCCGGCACAGGAGCCCGCGCCCCCGCCCGCACCCACGCCCGTGGAACCGCCCCCGGCTGCCGAACCGCCACCCCCACCGGCGGTTCCGGCGCCGGAACCCGAATCAGCGCCTCCGCCGCCGGCACCGCAGCCGCAGCCAGAGCCGGAACCCCAGCCAGCCCCGGCGCCGGACCCGTCTCCTGCACCGGAGCCGCCGGCCGCGGCACCCACACCGGAACCACCCGCGCTCCCTTCCGCAGCCGCCCCCGAACCGCCGGCCCCTCCCCCGGCGGCGGTTCCTCCCGCCGAGCCGCCGCCCTCCCCGCCATCACCGGAGGACGCGCGCGCCCGGCTGGCCGGCGCGCTGGACGCCGACGTGTGCGGGCTGGTGACGGTGACGGTGGCCGGCAACACCCTGACCGTCAGCGGCACCGTGGCCGGCGAGGATGAACGGACGCGGGTGCAGGATCTTGTGAACAGCGTGCCCCCGCCCCTGCGCGGGATGGCGGATCTGACGGTGGCCGCGGCGTCCCTGTGCCCGCCGCTGCAGGCCGTCGCCCCGTTCCGCCTGCCCCCCGGCACCGCCACTCCCGCGGTCCTGGGCGCGGCGGAGGCGTTCGTGGGCGGCGAAGACCTGCTGTTGGACCTGACCGCCCCCAACGCGCCGGCGCACATCCAGGTGGATTACTTCACCATCGACGGCATGGTGGTGCACATGCTGCCCAACCCGCTGGAAACCGCGGTGAAGATGGCCCCCGGCGAGCAGCGCCGCCTGGGCGAACGCCGCGACAACAGCCGTTACTGGGAGGTCGCCCCGCCCTATGGCCGGGAGCTTGTCATCCTGTACGCCAGCCCGGTCCCGCTGTTCCCCATTCCCCGCCGTGCGGAGACCGAATCCGCCGATTCCTACCTGACCGCCCTGCGCGAGGCTCTGGCCGGCACCCCGGGTGCCGTCGCCGTGCCCCTGTTCATCAGCACCCGCGCCCCCTGACCGGGGACGGCTGGGGACGGCGGCTGGCTCACCCGCCCGCCCCGAAGCATCCGATCACCGCGGTCACGTTGTCGTGGCCGCCGGCCTCGTTGGCCTGATCGACCAGAGCACGGCAGGCGGCGGCCGGACCGGCGGAGGGGGCGGTGGACAGGACCGCGCCGATGGCCTCGTCCGGGACCATGCCGTTCAGCCCGTCGGTGCACAGCAGAAACACGTCGCCCGCCCGCGCCGACACCAGCGCCGTTTCCGGTTCCAGGTCCAGGGCGGTGCCCAGCGCGCGCAGGATCACGTTGCGGGGCGGCATCGCCCCCCGCCGTCCGTTGTCCAGCCAGAGCTGATACAGGCTGTGGTCGCGGGTGACCGGCTTCGCCACCCCGTCGCGCAGACGGTAGAGCCGGCTGTCCCCGGCGTGGAACACCACCACCCGCCCGCTGCCGGTCAGATGCCAGAAACCGGCCACCGTGGTGCCCATGCCGCGCCCCTCGCCATAGCCGCGTTCGCGGTTGAGCGCGAAGATGCGCCGGTTGGCCATGGTCACCGCCGAGCACACCACCGACATGGCGTTGCGGGTGCGGGCCATCAGCCCGGCATCCCCGGTGACGCCGGACGGGGAGCCGCCGAATTCGGCGATGAAATCCGAAATCGCCTCTGCCGCCATGCGGCTGGCCAGATCCCCCCCGGCGTGGCCGCCCATGCCGTCGCACACCACCGCCAGCCCCTGGTCGGGGATCAGGGCGAAGCTGTCTTCGTTGCGCTGCCGCACGCGCCCCACGTCGGTCAGACCGGCAAGGGTCAGGGTGGGGACGGATTCATCGGCCATCGGTGCGCGTTCCTCGGACGGATTCTTGTTGCCGGCCCCCCTGGAGGAGGGGGCGGGTCTGTCACTCTACCTCATCCAACGGGCCGCTGCAGCCACAGCCTGCGCCATGCCGATTCCAGCGCCCGTGCCAGGGCATCCACATCGCCCAGCGCGCAGGCCGCCACCCGCTGCCGCAAGCCGGCCCGCAGGTCCGCCAGCCGTCGCGGATCGGCGGCCAGACCGGCCGCAAGGGACACATAGTGATCCGCATCCCCCGCTGCCAGTTCCGCCAGCCCGGCGTTGTCCAGCATGGCCGCCGCCACCCGCGCCACCCCCGGCGCCCGCTCCCCGCCGGCCAGCGTCACCACGGGCACGCCCATCCACAACGCCTCGCACGTGGTGGTGTGGCCGTTGTAGGGAAAGGGGTCCAGCGCGATGTCGGCGTCGGCGTAATCCCCCAGATTGGCGGCGATTCCCGACGGCGGGCGGCGCAACTCCAGCCGGTCCGCCACCCCGTGGGGGGCGAACAGCCCGGTGACGAAGGCCCGCGCGCCCGCGTCCCGCAGGGCCGGGTATTTCAGCAGCAGCCGCGATCCCGGCGCCGCGCGCAGCACCCGCGCCCACAGCGCCGCCACCTCCGGGGTCAGCTTCGACAGGTTGTTGAAAGACGCGAAGGTCACATACCCCCGCGCCCGGCACGGCGGGGGCGTCACGTCCGGCGCCTCCTCCGGCCCACGGTAGGCCCAGGCGAAGCGGGGCAGGCGCAGCACGGGTTCGCTGTACTGCGTCTCCGCCCCCGACGGAGCCAGCCAGGGGTCGAGAATCACCGCGTCGAAGGCATCCAGCCCGGTGGTGACCACGGTGACGGCGATGGTGGCCTGCACCGGGGCCGGACGGCGGGCGAACACGGCCAGCCGGTTGCCCTCGGTGTGGGACGACAGGTCCACCAGCACCTGAACGCCGTCGGCGCGGATGCGCGCCGCCAACGCCGCGTCGGACAGGCCGCCCGCATCGCACCAGCGGTCCGCCAGCCCGCGGAACCGTTCGGTCCTGGCGTCCGGGGCGGTGACGGTGGAATAGAGGCACAGTTCCACCGCCCCCCGGTCCAGGGCGCGGAACAGCGGTTCCATGTAAAAGGCAAAGGCGTGGTTGCGGAAATCCCCCGATACCATCCCCACCCGCAGCCGCCCGCCGCCATCGCCCACAACGGGCCGGGCCGCGACCGCGGGCGCGTGCCGCACCGCCCACGCCGCCGATTCCCGCCGCACATCCTCCCCCGTCAGGCCGGGGCGGTAGGGCAAGGCGCACAGCCGCCGCTGGCCCAGGGCCGCATCGCCGGGTGCCACCCGCACCGCCCGGTCCAGCCACACCAGCGCCGCCGCCCCATCCCCTTGGGCCAGCAGCACGCCGCCGCGGTTGGCGAGCGCGCCCGCGTGGGCCGGGTCCAGCGCCAGCGCCCCGGCGCCCGCGTCCAGCGCCGCCCCATAGCGCCAGCAGCGGTCGAGCGCCGCCGCCCGGTTGACCCAGCCGCCGCGCTCCAGCGGGGCCGCCCGCACCGCCCGCCGGCCCACCGCCGCCGCGGCCTCGTGCCGTCCCGCCTCCCCCATCAGGGCGCAGAGGGCGGACAGGGCGTCGGCGTGCGCCGGGTCGAGGGCCAGGGCGGTGTGCAGATCCCGCTCCGCCGCCGTCCGCTCGCCCAGCCCGTGATGGGCAAGGCCCAGCAGCACCCGCGCGTCCGCCGCCAGATCGTGCCCGGCGGGCAGCACCGCCGCCGCCCCGGCCAGCCACGCCCGCGCCGCCTCCAGCCGCCCGGCCCGGTGCTCCGTTCCGCCCAGCGCGTGGCGCACCATGCCCAACCGCCCGCGCGCCTCTCCATCACCCGGCACCAGCGCCGCCGCGTGGGCCAGAGCCTTTTCGGCCTGCTCCCCCCGGCCCAGCCGCCACAGGGCCGGACCCAGCCTGGCCCAGCCGTCGCCATGGGCCGGATCGTCGAGCACCACCAACCGCCGGGCTGCCACCGCCAAGGCGTCGTCGCCCGCCCCTTCGGCGGCGTTGGCAAGGTTGGCGGCCATGGCGGCGGCATCGGGGCGCAGCCGCACCGCGCGGCGCAGAAGATCAATCCCCGGAACCAGCCGCCCGGTCTGGCCGTACAGCACGCCCAGCAGGTGCAGCGCGTCGGCCTGCTCCTCCTCCACCGCCAGGATGCGGCCATAGAGGATTTCCGCCTCGGCCAGCCGCCCGGCCATGTGATGGTCGAGGGCCGCGGCAAGGGCTTCGGCAATGGTGGCCATGGGAGCGGGGTCCGGCGGTGGGGGTTGCGCTGCCGCTGTTGTCCCCCATCCCCCGCCCGCCCGCAAGCCTGCGCGGGAGGGGCGCCGGTCAGGTGTCCAGCCGGCTCCGCAGCGCCGCGGCGTGGCGCTCCAGTTCGGCGAACGGCGGGGTCTTGCGCGGCCAGATCAGGCCGGCGCCGTCTCCGGCGTGCCGCGGCACCACGTGCATGTGGAAGTGGAACACCGTCTGCTCCCCCTCCTTCCCGTTGGCCTGGAACAGCATCAGGCCGGGGCAGTCGAAGGCCCGGCGGGCGGCGGCGGCGATGCGGTGGGCCGTGGCCATCACCGCCTGCGCCTCGTCCGTGGGAATGGCGAAGATGTCGGTCCAGTGCCGCTTGGTGGCGACCAGCACATGGCCGGGGTTGACCTGGCCGATGTCCATGAACGCCACCGTCAGCTCGTCCTCATGCACCTTGGCCGCCGGCAGCGTGCCCCGGGCGATGCGGCAGAAGAGACAGTCGCCGGGGGGCGAGGGATCGACGAAGTTCGGCACGGCGTGTCCTCCTTGACCTTTGGTTTTGCCGATGACACTAGCCGGTCCCGCTGCCGTTGCAAACCACCTCCCCGGCCCGGCGGCTTGACACCCGGCCCCCCGATCCGCCACCGTGCGGCCCGCCGGTCCCATGCGGGGCCGGTCCATAGACGCTTGTTCTCAGGGCAGGGTGAAAATCCCGACCGGCGGTAATCTCCCCCCGGCTGGCTTGCGCGCCGGCTGTGGACGGAGGAAGCCCGCGAGCGCCCGCCATCCCTGAAACCGGGGGCGGCGGGGTCAGCAGATCCGGTGAAAAGCCGGGGCCGACAGTCACAGTCTGGATGGAAGAGGATGAGCGGGCCACACGTCCGTCACACCCCATGGCCGGGGTGCGGCGCCGTGGCGGCTTGCGCCGCCGGCCCCACGGGCCGGCGGGGATTCTTTTCGTGCGCCCTGATTCAGGCTCGCCCCAGACCGGAGTGAGAACCATGAATCAGATTGATCTGCTCGACCGCCCCACCGCCGCGTCTCCGCTGGCCCGCTTCGGCAGCCGCCGGGACCGGGTGGCCCGCGCCGTGGCGGCCTTGCGCGCCGGCAACGGCGTCATCGTCGTGGACGACGAGGACCGCGAGAACGAGGGCGACATCATCTATCCCGCCGACAGCATCACGGTGGAGCAGATGGCCCGGCTGATCCGGGACGGATCGGGCATCGTCTGCCTGATCCTGACGGCGGACCACGCCGGCCGGCTGGCCCTGCCGCCCATGGTGGCGGACAACAGCGCCCGCTTCGGCACCGCCTTCACCGTGTCCATCGAGGCCAAGCGCGGGGTCACCACCGGCGTGTCCGCCGCCGACCGCGTGACCACCGTGCGCGCCGCCATCGCCCCGGACGCGGTGCCGGAGGATCTGGCCCGCCCCGGCCACATGTTCCCCATCCGCGCCCACACCGGGGGCCTGCGCGCCCGCCGCGGCCACACGGAAGCCACCATCCACCTGATGGCGCTGGCGGACCGCCCGCGGGCCGGCGTGCTGTGCGAGATCACCAACCCCGACGGCACCATGGCCCGCCTGCCGGATCTGATCGCCTACGCCGAAACCCACGGGTTCCCGCTGGTGTCCATCGAGGATCTGTGCGCGGAGATGGAGGGGGACGACAGCCTGGCCCCCCAGTAAAAGCACGGCCCGGCCCTCGTCACAGAGGGCCGGGCTCCCGAAACGCGAAACCGCGGGCGCTCCTTGGGTCAGGCGGCCCGGATCTTCGACAGGAAGGCGGAGACCACGCCCCGCAGGCGTCCGGCCTCCTCGGCCAACTGCCCGGAAACGCCCAGCACCTCGCCGGCCGAATTGCCCGTTTCGGTGGCGGCCTTGCGCACGCCCGCGATGTTCGCGCTCACCTCTTTCGTTCCCGATGCCGCCTGCTGGACATTGCGGGCGATTTCCAGGGTTGCGGCGCTCTGCTCCTCGACCGCGGCGGCGATGTTCGTCGCGATTTCGTCGATCTGGACGATGATGCTCCCGACGCTCTTGATGCCCGTCGCCGTTTCGCCCGTCACCCGTTGCATGTCGCTGACCTGGCCGGCGATTTCCTCGGTCGCCTTGGCGGTCTGGTTGGCAAGGCTCTTGACCTCGCCGGCGACGACGGCAAAGCCCTTGCCCGCCTCTCCGGCACGGGCCGCTTCGATGGTGGCGTTGAGCGCCAGAAGGTTGGTCTGGGCCGCGATGTCCTGGATCAACTGGACCACCGCGCCGATCTTCACCGCCGCTTCGGTCAGGCCGAGCACCTGCCCGTTGGCCTGCTGGGCGGCGCTCACCGCTTCGCGGGCGATCTCCGCCGAGCGGTTGACGCGCTGGCCGATCTCCCGGATCGAGGCGGACAGCTCCTCTGTGGCGGAGGCGACGGTCTGGACATTGACGTTGGCCTGTTCCGATGCCGCGGCGACGATGCTGGCCTTCTCGCTGGTCTGGGCGGCGATGGCGGTCATCCCCTGGGCGGTGCCGTTCATGGTCCGCGCCGCGCCATCGACGCCATCGACCACATTCATCACCTGCGCTTCGAGATCGTCGGCCAATTGGAACATGGCCTTGCGCCGCTCGGCCTCGCCCTGCTGCTGGTCGGCGGCCCGCTGATGGATCATGCGCTGCAAATCAGCCACCATCTTGCGCAGGGCGCCGGCCAGAACACCGATTTCGTCTTCCTGCCGGATGTCCAGGGTCTGGTTGAAATCCCCCGCCGCAATCCCCTCGGCGAAACGGACGCTGGCGCGGATCGGCTGGGCAATGCACCCGGCCATCATCCCCATCGCCCCCACCGCCACCACGATGACGAACAGCCCGACCGCGATCTGCCACATGACGGTGGAACCGGCCCGGCCGTTGAGCACCACACCCAGGTTATAGGCATCGGCCAGCACGAGATCCTTGGGCACCTGGATCAGCACCGACCACGGCTTGCCGGTTCGGCCCATGGTGATCGGGGCGAAGGTCCGCAGGGTCTTTTCCTGCATATCGACCTGCGCCTGGCCGCTCTGCACCAAGGCCAGATCCTGTTGCCAGGATGCGTCGAAGGTCGAAATCGGCTGGCCGATCAGCTCCGGCTTCGCGCTGTGCGCGACGATCAGCCCCATGTTGCTGATGATGACGACTTCGTTGCGGCCGTCGAAAACGGCCTTGCTGACCTTGGCCGTGACCTGCTGCACGAAATCCAGGTTGAAGTCGGTGCCGGCCACGCCACGGAACTTTCCGTCCACGACGATGGGAACGGACAGGGTTGCCAGAAAGACCTGCTTGCCCTGAACGATGTAGGGCAAGGGGTCGAGAACGCTTTCCTTGCCCGTTTCCATCGGCCCGATGTACCAGCCGCCCTTGACGACGCCGTTGGGATGGCGGTCGCGGCTGTCGTATTCCACCAGCGGCTGCATGGCGATGCGGCCGTTCTGGTCACGGTTCCAATAGGGAATGAAACGCCCCGTGCCGTCCGTCCCGGTTTCGCGGCGGTTGCGGAATTCCGCGTCGCGGCCATCGAGCGCATCCGGCTCCCACGCCGTATAGGTACCGTTGAAAAGCTCGTTCTTTTGCAGAACATTGAACAACAGATTGTTGATCGCATCCCGCCGTCTTTCCGCGGGAATGTTGCCCTTGTCCTTCGGATCGGTCATGGACGCAAAGCTGTAGGCCATGGTCCGGGCCGTGTTGAGGGCCGTGTCGAACTCCGCACGGATCAGCCCGGCCTGGGTCGAGGCCAGATTCTGGAGGGACTCCTTGGTCTTTGCCTCCAGAATTTTCGAAACCTCGCCGTTGACATAATCATTTGTGTTTCTTGCGGAGAACACACCAAATCCCACAAGAACGACAACCGTCCCGACAAGGCAAATCCCTGCCAATCCGGCTATTTTTGTTTGAAGTGATTTTATCTTCATAGCTCACCAAAACACCAAGATAGACATCTCCATGCGTCATCCCATTCATTATCACACAATAATACAATGATATGCACATTAATTCTTAAAAATTAAATGCCGCCGCCTTGGAAATTTAAAGAGGAGACAGTAAAATTATTATTTTAATTCATCGGAAGAAAAATTTTCAGGGATTGAAGATTTATTTCAAAAACCCGCCTGCCCCCTCATGGCCGAAGAAACGGCAATAACTGTTCCCTGCTTATCTCTGCCTATGCGGGCAAAACCACCGATACTCTCTGCACAAGGACGCCTCATAAGGACACTGGGGGAGGCGCCGCCGGCTCTCCCCCTTCACCTTCACTCCTCCGTCAGCGACACCAGCGAGGTGTTGCCGCCCGCCGCGGTGGTGTTGACCGTCACCGTCCGTTCGGCGGCGAAGCGGTGGAGGTAGTGGGGGCCGCCGGCCTTCGGCCCCGTGCCCGACAGACCCTCGCCGCCGAAGGGCTGAACCCCCACCACCGCACCGATCATGTTGCGGTTGACGTAGATGTTGCCCACCGGCATCCGTGCGGCAATGGTGCGGGCGGTGCGGTCGATGCGGGTGTGGACGCCCAGCGTCAGGCCGTAGCCGGTGGCCTCGATGGCTTCCAGCACGCGGCCGAGATGGCCGTGGCTCCAGCGGATCACGTGCAGGACGGGGCCGAACACCTCCCGTTCCAGCCGGTCGATGCTGTCGATCTCGAAGGCATGGGGGGCGAGGAAGGTGCCGTGGGCACACGTCTCCGGCGGGGTGCCGCCGATCAGGGTCAACGCCTCCCGCTTCATGCGCTCCACATGGGCGGTCAGGCCGGACAGGGCGTCCGCGTCGATCACCGGGCCGATGTCGGTGGCGAGCAGGCCGGGGTCGCCCAGCCGCAGCTCCGCCGCCGCCCCCTTCAGCATCGTGATGATCTTCGGCGCGATGCCGTCCTGCACGAACAGCACCCGGAGCGCCGAACAGCGCTGGCCGGCGGAGCGGAAGGCGCTGGTCACCACATCGTCCACCACCTGTTCCGGCAGGGCGGAGTTGTCCACGATCATGGCGTTCTGCCCGCCGGTCTCGGCGATCAGCGGCACGATGGCCCCGCCGCGGTCCAGCAGGCCGCGGGCGATGGTGCGCGCGGTGCCGGTGGAGCCGGTGAAGGCCACCCCCGCCACCCGCCGGTCGGCCACCAGCGCCGCCCCCACCACCGCACCGTCGCCGGGCAGCAGGTGCAGGACGTCGCCGGGCACGCCGGATTCGAGCAGGATGCGCACCGCCCGCGCGGCGATCAGCGGCGTCTGTTCGGCGGGCTTGGCGATCACCGCGTTGCCGGCCACCAAGGCGGCGGCCACCTGCCCCATGAAGATGGCCAGCGGGAAGTTCCACGGGCTGATGCACACGAACACCCCGCGGCCCGACAGGCGCAGCTCGTTGCGCTCCCCCGTGGGGCCGGGAAGCACGCGGGGCACGAAGCCGTTGCGGGCCTGGGCGGCGTAGTAGCGGCAGAAGTCCACCGCCTCCCGCACTTCGGCCAGGGCATCGGGGATGGTCTTGCCGGCCTCGCGCACCAAAAGCGCCATCAGGGCCGCGCGCTGGGCCTCCATAGCATCGGCAGCACGGTCCAGGCAGGCGGCGCGCTCGGCCACGTCCCGCGCGCTCCAGATGCGGAAACCGACGGTGGCACGGTCCAGGGCGCGGGTGACGGTGCCGGCGTCGGCCTCCACCACCTGCCCCACCGTGCGGCGGTGGTCGGCGGGATCGGTCACCGGGCGGGCAGTGCCGGACAGGGCCTCGCCGCCGACGATGGGGGCGGCGTCCCACGGGCGGTCCCAGGCAGCGCTCATGTCGGCGGCCAACGTGTCGATCACCGCCGGGTCGCTCAGGTCCAGGCCCTCGCTGTTGCGCCGCTCGGCACCGTAGAGGCGCACCGGCAGGGGGATGCGCGGGTGCGGCTTGGCCGACAGCGAGGCCGTGCGGGCCACCGGGTCGGCGACGATCTCGGCAATGGGGAAATGTTCGTCCTGGATGCGGTTGACGAAGCTGGAATTGGCGCCGTTTTCCAGCAGACGGCGGACCAGATAGGCCAGCAGGTCTTCATGGGTGCCCACCGGGCCGTACACGCGCACCGGCATGTCGGGGCTGACGATCTGGTGATAGAGCGGCTCGCCCATGCCGTGCAGGCGCTGGAACTCATAGCCCACCCGGTCGCCCGCCATCTCCTGCACCGCAGCCACCGTATAGGCGTTGTGGGTGGCGAACATGGGATAGATCACGTCGCGCAGGCCCAGGAGACGCCGGGCGCAGGCAAGATACGAGACGTCGGTGGATGCCTTGCGCGTGAAGACGGGATAGCCGTCCAGCCCGCGTTCCTGGGCGCGCTTGACCTCCGCGTCCCAATAGGCGCCCTTGACCAGCCGGATCATCAGCCGCCGCCCGGCCCGGCGGGCCAGCCCCTCCAGCCAGCCGATCAGGGGGTAGGCCCGCTTCTGGTATGCCTGCACCACCAGCCCGAAGCCTTCCCAGCCGTCAAGGGCGGGGTTGAGGAACACCCGCTCGATCACGTCGAGCGACAGGTCCAGCCGGTCGGCCTCCTCGGCATCGACGGTCAGGTGGATGCCGGCGGTCTTGGCCTTCAGCGCCAGATCCAGCAGGCGCGGGGTCAGTTCGGCGATGACGCGCTCGCGGTTGCCCTCCTCGTAGCGGGGGTGCAGGGCCGACAGCTTCACCGACACGCCGGGGCCGTCGCGCAAGGCCCGCCCGTTCATGGCGGCACCGACGGCGGCGATGGCGCCGGAATAGATCTCCCAATAATGGTCGGCGTCGGCCATGGTGCGGGCGGCCTCGCCCAGCATGTCATAGGAATAGCGGTAGCCCAGCGCCTCCTTGTCCACCGCGCGGGCCAAAGCCTCCTGAATCGAGCGCCCGGTGACGAACTGGCGGCCCAGGATGCGCATGGCCTGCATCATCGCCTGCCGGATCACCGGCTCGCCCGCCCGCGACACCAGCCGGTCGAGGAAGCCGTGGGGCTGGCGCACGTCGGCGTCGTCCAGCCGCACCACCTTCCCCGTCAGCATCAAGGCCCAGGTGGAGGCGTTGACGAACAGATTGTCGGCCTTGCCCAGATGCGCGGTCCAGTCGGCGGTGCCGATCTTGTCGCGGATCAGGCTGTCGGCGGTTTCGGCATCGGGGATGCGCAGCAGCGCTTCGGCCAGGCACATCAGCGCCACCCCCTCCTTGGTGGACAGGCCGAATTCCGCCAGAAAGGCGTCGAGCATCCCGAACCGCGTGCGCGACGCCCGCACCCGCTCCACCATCCCCGCCGCGGCAGCGCCGATGCGCCGCCGCACCTCCGCCGGAAGGGAGGCGACGGGCAGCAGCTCCTCCACCGCCGCCCCCTCGTCGGCGCGGTACAGCGCGTTGACCGCGGCGCGGCCGTCACGGGCGTGGATGGGTTCGGCGGCGGGGGGGAGGATGGCGGGCATGGGGGGCATCCGGGGAAAGAGTGGAGCGAACGGCGTTCACTCTATCGGCGGATTTGCCGTATGTGGTACGGAAGTAAATCCATAAAACCAAACGCAGCCGCACGTTTCCGCCATTATCGCCGAAGAATCACCATGACCGGCCACGCCCCCGATTCCACCGACATCCGCATCCTGCGCGAACTGCAGAACGACGGGCGCCTGACCAATGTGGAACTGGCGCGCCGCATCAACCTCAGCCCCGCCGCCTGCCTGGAGCGGGTGAAGCGCCTGACGGCGGACGGGTTCATCACCGGCTATGCCGCCGTGCTCGATCCCAGCAGACTGGGGGCCGGGCTGCTGGTGTTCGTGGAGGTGGTTCTCGACCGCACGACCCCCGACGGGTTCGAGGATTTCAAGCGCGCGGTGCTGAAGATGCCGCAGGTGATGGAATGCCACATGGTGGCCGGCGGCTTCGATTATCTGGTCAAGGCGCGGGTGCGGGACATGGAGGCGTACCGGGATTTCCTCGGCACCTTCCTCACCGCCGCCCGCGGCGTGCGCGAGACGCACACCTATGTGGTGATGGAGGAGGTGAAGAACACCACCTCCATCCCGCTGAAGGGGACCGCCCCCGCCGGCTGAGCGGCGGGGGCGGAAAGCATCAGACGGCGGCCAGAACCTGGATTTCCACCAGATAGTCCGGGGCGGCCAGCTTGGCTTCCACGGTGGCGCGGGCCGGGGGGTTGGCCTGATCCACCCACGGCTCCCACGCGGCGTTCATGGCGCCGAAGGTGGCAATGTCGGCCAGATAGATGGTCGCCGACAGGATCTTGCTCTTGTCGGTGCCGGCTTCGGCCAGCAGGGCGTCGATCTGGGCCAGGATCTGGGCGGTCTGGGCGGTCACGTCGGCAACGGGGTTGTCCGCCACCTGACCGGCCAGATAGGCGGTGCCGTTGTAGACGACCATCTGGCTCATGCGCGGGCCGGTGTGGAAACGCTTGATCGACATGGGAAGAGGCTCCGGTTTCTTGAAAAGCCGATTGGGAAGCCCGCATACGGCCCTGCCCCGCGCCCGGCGTCAAGGGGGCTTTCGCCCCCCTGGGCCACCGCGGCCCTTACTTCAGGTTCATGCAGTTGGCGTAATAGGTCACGGTCGCCGGCCAGTCGGAGAAGACGCCGCTCACACCCACCTGCTGCGCCAGCACGTCCAGCAGTTCATAGATCACGCCGTCGTTGTTCACGACGCCGTTGATGGTCTTGTAATAGTAGCCGCCGCCCTTTTGCAGCGGGCCGGAGCGTTCCAGCGACCATGTGATGATCTTCAGCCCCGCCGCCTTGGCTTCCCTGGCGTAAACCGACGGCGCGATCCGGCCGTTCTCGACGGTGACCAGCAGCGGCATGGACGGGGCGATGATGTTGACGCCCATGTCCTTCAGCTCCTTCATGGACGGCTTGAAGGTGGCGGCGTCCATGGGGTTGAAGCCCTTGTCGGTCTCGTCACGCTCGTCCAGGAACACCGCCTGCCTGCCGAACGCCGGTTCCGCCTTGATCCAATAGAGGATGTCGGACAGGTTGAACGACTGGGGGAACACGTCCTCGGGCGGGATGCCGGCGGCCTTGTACTCGTCGATCATGGCCTGGGCGTAGTTTTCCTGGGTCCAGCCGTCATAGGGCATGGGCACCGCGGGCGTTTTCAGTTCCGGCGTGAACTTCAGCCCCTGGCCCTTCACAAGCTGGATGTATTCCGCGTGGGTCATGAGCGTGCCGCCCGCCGCGGCATAGAGGTCGGTGCGCCACGCCGGGGTGCCCTTCATATAGGCATCAACGGTGGTGGCCCTGGTGTTGGCCGCGTCCATCTTGCCGGTCAGGGTCTTGAACTCGGCCAGCGTGATGTCGCTGGTCCGGCATTCGGCGGACGCCGGCGTGTCGCCGCTGGCCGGGGTGAAGGGCTTGGTGCACTTCTTCGCAAGTTCGGTGCCGAGGATGTCGGTGGTGGTGTGCAGGTCGTTCTGGGCGTGGCGGCACACCAGCTTCCGGTCGGCGGTGAAGGCCACGTCGCATTCCTGCACGCCCACGCCCATGCGGGCGGCGGCGCGGTAGGATTGCAGCGTGTGTTCGGGGAACTGCAGTGGTGCTCCGCGGTGGGCGATGGAGAAGGTGGACGTCTCCATCGGCTTGTCGGCGCAGGCTTCCAGCCTGGCCTTCAGGTCGGGGTTGCGGAGTTGGTCGATGAGGAAGAAGGGCCGGACCCCGACCTCCACCGGGGCGGCGGCGGCGACACCCGCCGTCAGGGCAAGCGCCAACAGGGAAAGCGTCGGGGGCAGCGTGCGCATGGGGAACATCCTTATGCGATTGCGGGAAGGCGGCCCCTTGTCGCCCGCCGCCCCCGACACCGGTGTGTTGCTTTGATGAAGAAGCGGTGACGGAACCGCCGCCGCAACCGGCAACCCAGCCGTGACGGCAAGGGGGATGTTCCGCCGGCGGAAAATCTGGTTCAACACGATCCCCCCTTTTCTGCGACGGATGCCGGCATCATGGATCTTCTGCCCTCCCTGGATCTGCTGGCGATGCTGTTCGGCGTGGGGCTGGTGGCCGGGTTCGTCGATGCCATCGCCGGGGGCGGCGGGCTGCTGACGGTGCCGGCGCTGCTGTGGGCGGGGCTGTCGCCGGCCCAGGCGCTGGCCACCAACAAGCTGCAATCCTGCTTCGGTTCCTTCTCCGCCACCCTCAAATTCGTACGGGGGGGCGAGGTGGACCCGCGGACCATGGGGCGCATGATCGCCTGCACCTTCGTCGGGGCGGCGGCGGGGGCGACGCTGGTGCAGATGCTGGATCCCAGCTTCCTGCGCAACGTCATTCCGGTGCTGCTGGTGGGCATCGCGCTCTATCTGCTGGTCTCGCCCAAGGCCGGCGACATCGACGCCCACCGCCGGGTGTCGGAAAACGTCTTCGCCCTTCTGATCGGTGGCGGGGTGGGGTTCTACGACGGATTCTTCGGCCCCGGCACCGGCACGTTCTTCGCCATCGGCTTCGTCGCCCTGCTGGGCTTCAACCTGCGCCGCGCCACCGCCCACACCAAGATCCTGAACTTCACCAGCAACGTCGCAGCCCTGCTGTTCTTCCTGCTGGGCGGGCAGATCCAGTGGGCCATCGGCATCGCCATGGGGGCCGGGCAGTTTCTGGGCGCCCAGGCCGGTGCGCATCTGGTGATCCGCAACGGGGCGCGAATCGTCCGCCCCATGCTGGTGGTCGCATCCCTGGCCATCACCGCGAAAATCGTGATGACCGACGACGGCAACCCGCTGCGCCATCTGGTGATGACGGTGCTCGGCCTGCTGCCGTAACGGCACCCCGCCCGCTCCTGCGCTTTTTGCACCCGCGCTCACCGCAGGGCAGCCATCGGATTATTGCAGAAAAGCCACAGCGCCGCGCAAATGTGGCACGTCTATGACGTTAAGGATAAGTGCGGCAATCACTTTCCCTTTACGTCAACCTCTGTTCCTGGCACAAAGGGGGCAACAAAGCAAAATCTAGGGAGAAACGCATGACCAAGATGTTGCGCGGAGCCGGGCTGCTGTCCGCGGTTTCGCTGGCGGCGCTGATGTCCGCCACCGCCCCCCAGAACGCGGTCGCCGCCGGTTACGCGCTGAAGGAACAGAGCGCGTCGGGCCTCGGCACCTCCTTTGCCGGCGCCACCGCCAACGGGATGAACGATGCCTCCGGCATGTTCTTCAACCCCGCGGCCCTGGGCGTGCTCGAAGGCAACCAGGTGGTGCAGCAGTTCACCGGCGTCATGCCCTATGCCAAGATCGAGAACGCGCGCGGCAGCTACGCCACGGCGCTGGGCGGACGCAGCATCTCCGGCGATGCCAACCCCGGCGATGCCGGCCAGGACGCCATCGTCCCGTCGGGCTATGCCATGATGTCGATCAGCCCCGACCTGAAGGTGGGCATCGCCATCACCGTTCCGTGGGGTCTGGCGACCGATTACCCGTCCAACTGGATCGGGCGCTACCACGCGGTGGAATCGGAGCTGCGCACCATCAACGTGCAGCCCACCGTGTCCTACCGCATCAATCCCATGATCACGGTGGGCGGCGGTCTGCAGATGCAGTACGCCAAGGCCACGCTGTCGCAGATGACCGACGCCGCCACCCTGATCCGCCGCCGCACCGGTCTGGCGCTCACCCCCGGCTCGCTGGATGCCTACGCCCGTCTGAACGGCGACGACATCGGCTGGGGTGCGGTGGCCGGCGTGATGATCGAACCGGCCAAGGGCACCCGCATCGGCCTGTCCTACCGCTCCGCCGTCAAGCACGACATCGAGGGGGACATCCAGTTCTCCGGGCTGCCGGCCGCCTTCCGCACGGCCCTGCCCAGCTCCAACGCCTCGGCCAAGGTGGTCACCCCGGAAATCGCCAGCCTGGGCGCCTATCACGAATTCAACGACCGCTGGGCGGTGATGGCCGACGTGTCGTGGACCAACTGGTCGCGGTTCCGCGAACTGCGGGTGAATTTCGAAAACCCCAACCTCACCCCGTCGGTGACCGAGGAGAAATGGCGGGATGCCTGGTTCTTCGCGGTGGGCGCGTCGTACAAGCCCATGGACAACCTGACCCTGCGCGTGGGTGCGGCCTATGACCAGTCGCCCACGCCCGACGCCGACCGCACCCCCCGCATCCCGGACGAGGAGCGCTATTGGCTGTCGGCGGGCGCGTCGTTCAAGTTCAACGACCTGCTGACGGTGGATCTGTCCTATGCCCACCTGTTCGTGCCCGACGCCTCGCTCAATCAGGTGGACACGCTGACCGGCCCGAACGCCGCCCGCGGCAACCTGTCGGGCACCTACAAGAACCATGTGGATCTGGTGGGCGTCCAGGCGAAGCTGTCGTTCTGATCCCGCCCGGAAAACGCCGCAGCCCCGGTTTTGCCGGGGCTGCGGTTTTCCGTCATGGCGCAGGGAGGGGCCGGCAGGGGCGTCACGCCTCAGCGGTCACAGGCTCCCCCACCCCGGACGGCAGGAAGGATTCGCACAGAACCTGCCCGTCGGACAGGCCGTGGCGGGCGGCGGCGGCCTTCACCGCCTCCACCATGACCGGCGGGCCGCAGACGTACAGGTCGGGCGCCGGCCCGGCGTGGTCCCGCAGGGCCGCGTCCAGCGCATCCACCGGCGTGCCGGTGACGCCGTTCCACCCCGCCCCCGGCTGGCGCACGCAGCGCACCACCGTGAAATCGGGCAGGGCCGCGGCCAGGGCCGACAGTTCGGCATCGGCACACAATTCTTCCTCGCGGTTCACGCCGAAGAACAGGCGGGCCTCCTGCGCCTCGCCCCATTCGGCCATGCGGCGCAGCATGGACAGCATGGGCGCCAGCCCGGTGCCGCCGGCCAGGAACCACCGCGGCGTCATCCCCCGTTCCTGCAACGTGAAATGACCGGCGGGGCCGAAGGCGGTCAGCCGCGCCCCCACCGCCGCATCGGCCAGCCAGCCGGAAAAACGCCCGCCCGGCTGCAGCCGGATCAGGAACTCCATGGTGCCGTCCCAGTTGGGGGCGCTGGCGATGGAATAGGCGCGGCGGATGCCGGTGCCCGGCACCGCCAGTTCCATGTACTGCCCCGGCTCGAAATCGGCACCGCTGCCCAAATCCTCGTGGGGATCGAGCTGCACCGCCAGCCGCACCGTGCTCGCCGCCACCCGCTCCACCGCGGTCACCACCGCCCCCCGCTCCGGCAGCCCGCCGTCGAGGATATGGGAGCGGTCGAAGGGAGCGGTCAGTTCCAGGTCGCTGCGCGGAAAGGTGCGGCACAGCAGCACCTCGCCCCGTTCGGCGGCCTCCGCCGGCAGGGCGCTGGTGCTGTGGGGGCCAAGCTCCGCCACCCCGTCCGTGCGCGACGCGCGGCAGGTGCCACAGCCGCCGCTGCCGCACAGCGTGGGCAGGATCAGGCCGGCGCGGGCCGCGGCGGCGGTCACCGCCTCGTCCTCGGCACAGTCGAAACGGACCTCCGCACCGTCGCGGGTGGTCAGGCGGATGCTGTGGGTGCTGGTCATGGCTCGTCCGGTCGGCAACAGAAAGGAGGAGGCCCCCCGCCCCGCAGGAAGAGGGAGGGGTGGAGCGGGGGGCCGGCGGCGCGTCAGGCGGCGGGCGCCAGCGCGTCGGCCAGATCGGCTTCAGCCGTGGTGATCGGCTTCAGCGCGAACTTTTCCACCAGCGCATCGAGCAGCGCCGGAGTAAGGAAGCCCGGCAGCGTCGGCCCAAGGCGGATGTCCTTGATGCCCAGCGCCAGCAGGGTCAGCAGCACCGCCACCGCCTTCTGCTCGAACCACGACACCACCAGCGACAGCGGCAGGTCGTTGACCGTACAGTTGAACGCCTGGGCGAGCGCGCCGGCGATCTTGATGGCGGAATAGGCGTCGTTGCACTGCCCCACGTCCAGCAGGCGCGGGATGCCGCCGATGTCGCCCATCTCCAGGTGGTTGAAGCGGTACTTGCCGCAGCCGATGGTCAGCACCACGCCATCCTGCGGCACCTGCTCCACGAAGTCGGTGTAGTAGTTGCGGCCCGGTGCCGCCCCGTCACAGCCGCCGACCAGGAAGAAGTGGCTGATGGCCCCGCCCTTCACCGCGTCGATCACCTTGTCGGCCACGCCCAGCACGGCGTCGCGGCCGAAGCCGACCATCACCGTCTTTTCCGGGGCGTCGTCCTTGAAGCCGGGGGCGGCCAGTGCCGCCTGGATGGCGGGGGCGAAGTTCTGGTCGGCGATGTGGCGCACGCCCGGCCAGCCCACCGGCCCGGCGGTGAAGATGCGCGAACGGTAGCGCGGCCCCGGTTCGACCAGACAGTTGGAGGTCATGACGATGGAGCCGGGGAAGTCGGAGAAGTCCTTCACCTGATCCTGCCACGCGCCGCCGTAGTTGCCCGCCAGATGCGGGTGCTTCTTCAGCAGCGGATAGGCATGGGCCGGCAGCAGCTCGCCATGGGTGTAGACGTTGATCCCCTTGCCCGCCGTCTGTTCCAGAATCAGCGACAGATCCTTCAGATCATGGCCGCTGACCAGGATCGCCTTGCCCTTCACCGGGGTCATGCGCACCGTGGTCGGGGTCTGGGGGCCGAAGCTGCCGGTGTTGGCGGCGTCCAGCATCTCCATGACCGTCAGGTTCAGCCGGCCCAGCGCCATGGCCTGATCCAGCAGCGCACCCACATCGGTGGGGTCGGCGGCCAGGAAATCCAGCGCCGTTTCCACGCCGGCATAAACCTCGTCCCGCTCATAGCCCAGCGCGTGGGCATGATGGGCATAGGCGGCCACGCCCTTGATACCGTACAGGATCATGGCGCGCAGGCCCACCACGTCGTCGCCCGCCGCATCGCGCCCGGCCAGGACCGAGGCCACCGCCGCCTGGGCCAACAGGCCGTTGAGGTCGCCCGCCGGCTCCCACACCGCCGGACCCGACAGGCTTTCCACCGGCACGCCGCGTTCGGCGCACGCCGCTTCGTACCGCGCCCGCACCCGCGCACGGGTTTCGGCGGCTTCGGCAATCAGAGCGGTGAAACGGGTGGGGTTGAAGTTGACGTTGGTCAGCGTGGTGAACAGCGCCAGCAGCGTGAACCCGCCGGCCTCGTTGTCGCCGGCCCCCAGCGCGCGGGCGCGGGTGGCGTATTGGGCGACACCCTTCAGGGTGTGGATCAGCAGATCCTGGAGATCCGCCGTCACCTGATCCTTGCCGCACATCCCGCGGGCCGAAGAACAACCATTGGAAGTGTCGGTACGTTCGGTCTGTTCACACTGATAGCAAAACATCAAGCCCCCGTCTCGAGAAAGCCGCTTCCAAGCGAAGCCAGGGGCACAGTGGGGGCCGGTGGGTGCGTCATCCTTGACCGCGGTCAAGTGCAGGTTAGCTCTTTTCCCCATGAACGGCGCAATGGTATATCATTTCGGGTTGTAAAGACTATTTGCAATATATCTAAAATCCCTGTTTTCGGCAGCGGAGCCATCCCATGTCTCGAAGCACCGAGGGTGTCGTCAACTGGATGCATTTCTTCCGCTGGATCGTAAAGCTGATCCGCGACGAATATGGGATTGATGAAACGCTGCTGGTCCGCACCGCCCTTCTGGAAGAGGAATGCGGGCTGAACACCGAACAGGTGGAGGAGGTTGTATCGGAAATCGCCACCTCGTTCGGTGTGGTTTTCCCTGAGGATGTGCTGAACGAGATTGTGCGGCTGGAGGAGCTGTGCATGCTGGCCGCATGGTTGCACGGGCTCTATAAACGCCCACCGTTCCTGTCCGACAATTTCGCCGCCCGCTGCATGGCCGCCAACGCTCGTGCGGCGGCGGCGTAAAAGCAGGCCGCCAGAGGGATCGGCCCCTGGCCTGCGAGTCTCGAAGAGACCGATTCTTGAAGTGGAAGAAAGCACAGTCACGGTTCTTGGCCAGTGGTATGTGTGAGCACATACCCTGCGATCCACGTTTCATAGCTTTAGAAAAAATAAATATGGCCTATGAGAATATGATCGAAATTCGATCAACCTTTGGGACTCTTCCTCTCTATTTTGTAATTCTTTAGGGAGATTAAAATGGAAGAAATTATCTCTGAATATAAAAATATAATTATAATGATCACATGGACTATATTCTTATTAATGATAACCTGTATATCAATATTTCAAATAAGAAAAAAACATCCGACCGCCATATCTGTTATGACAGGAATATTTTCAATTTTCTTTTGCTTATCATTTCTAGTTGGCGCCATTGCGATTTATAATGGAAGATTTGATGAAAATGGCAATCCAAGAGATAAAATTGGAGAAATGATTATAAATTTGCTAGGATTAACGATTGATATAAAAATGGCGATGATAACATATGCTTTTCTTGTAATTGCATTTATTATGCCGCAGGTCATTAACTATATAATCAGTGGTGTTTTTGGATGCGCCAAAAATCTTTTCTTTATAAGGCGCTCAATAGATATTCTTTTTTGGTTGATTATGAAATCATTTGCTTCAGCCTCTGGAGCATTGTCGGCATTCTATGTTATAGCTCTTTATTGCAATTGGTTTGCAGCCAATAGCAAATTATCAATCACTAGCTATAGCTTAATCTTACTTCTTATCATGATTACATTTAGCTCTCTTCTTTTTTATTATGAGATCAAGAACATGGAAACGTTCATTAGAAAGCACATACCTCAAAGCGTAAAAGCATTACTTAGAAAGACGCACAATTACGCAACAAAATACCAGAGAAATGCCCCTGAGAACACATCGTTTCGCAAACGGCGCCAGTTTGTAAGGCTGGCGGCAACGGCTTGGTGGGTGATAGAAAGAGTAAACCATGAAGATGAAACGGATGCGTGACAAATGGCACGCACCGAACATGGACCATCTCGACAATAAATTGGCACGGCAAAGGGGGGCAATAGCCCCCCTTTGCCGTGTAGAATCCTAAAATCTTTGCTCACACCCCATGCGCCGTCAGCGCCGCCTGGGTGCGGTTGCGCACGCCCAGAAGGCGCAGGATGGCGGTCACGTGAACCTTCACCGTGCCTTCGGTCAGCCCCAGTTCGTGGGCAATCTGCTTGTTGGATTTGCCGGCACGCAGATGGGCCAGCACCTCGCGCTGGCGCGGGGTCAGGTTTTCGGTGCCGGCGAGGCCGGAATGGGACAGGGGCTCCTCGCCCAGATGCTCTTCCCCCACCGGCAGATCGCCGCGGATGGCCTGGGACGGCACATAGATGCCGCCGGCCAGCACAAGCTGAAGCGCCCCCATCAGCACCTTGGCGCTGGACGATTTGGGAATGTACCCCGCCGCCCCGTTTTCCAGCGCCGCCAACAGGTCGGAGCGCTGTTCCGACGCCGACACCACCACCAGCAGCGCCTGCGGCAGCCGCTGATGAATGCGGCCCAGATCGCTGAAGCCGGTCCAGCCCGGCATCCCCAGATCCAGCAGGATCAGGTCGAAATCGTCCCCCGCCTCGCAGAGCTGGTTCACCTCGTCGAAGCTGCTGGCCTCGACGAAGGTCATATCACTTTGAAACTGTGCCAGCAGCCTGCGCAGGCCATCCCGAAACAACAGATGATCGTCGGCAATAAGAACTTTCATGGAGTTTTCGCCTTTACAGCATCATCCGAATGGTTAAGCTTGTCCTGTCTGGGGATAAGGGACGGGACACGGGGGTATCAGTCAATTAAGGCCCATTGTTTCTTTGGGTAAAGTGCGCTTTTGGTGCTAGGACGGGGCGTATATGCCGGATGGTCATACGCCCGAGCGGGGCCAGCCCCATAAGCAGAGGGCTGGCCTTTGACAATGGTCACATACCCATCACGCCATGGATGCGTGGGGGGCTTCCACCGGCTGTTCACCGATGCCGTTGTTCAGCGCCCAAATGGCCGCCTGCGTGCGGTTGGAGGCGTTGATCTTGCGCAGCAGGCTTTTCAGATGAACCTTCACCGTCGCTTCGGTGATGTTCAGGTGGTTGGCGATCATCTTGTTGGAATTGCCGTTCAACAGACACTTCAGGATCTGGATCTCCCGCTGGGACAGGCCCTTGCGGCGGGTGGGAACCTCGGTGGCCAGTTCATCGGTCTTGCCCGACACCAGCAGCTCGGCCAGGTGGGTGGGGAGCACCTTTTCCCCCATCATCACCAGCCGCAGCGATTGCATCAGCGCTTCACACGCGATGTTCTTCATCAGATAGCCGTCGGCCCCGGCCCCCAGGGCGGCCGACAGACGGCGGGTGCACAGGTCGCTGGTCAGGATCACCGTGCGGATCTCGGGGAACCGGGCACGCAGGGCGCGCATTCCGTCCACGTCCTCCTCCCCGCCGCCGGCAAGGTCGATCAGGATCAGGCCCGGCTTTTCAGGAGCCGTTTCGATCAGGCCCAGCCCTTCGCTCAACGAACCCGCCTCTCCCATCACCCGGAAGGACGAGGCATCGAACAGGCGCTTCATCCCTTCGCGGAACAGCTTGTTCGAATCGATCAGGAAAACGTTCACGGGATCCATGGTCGTTAGCCCGCCTCTGTTCATAAGGTTGACGGCATCGATGGCTGGACGCTGCCCACGTCCGGGGTGGCCATGACGCTTTCGTTCGGCATCGGCGCCTGCAGGACCGATCGAGATACGTATCGGTATCCGCCCGGAAGGCCCCGCCTGCCCGCTTCGAGACTGACAGTACCCCGGATTTGAGGGTCAGAAAATTTCTCTAAAGTCAAAATTTTCGCAGGCAATCGGCATATGCCATAAGCCCCGCCGGCTTCCTTTTCACACTGCCCACGACTCGCTTCATATTACGAGGCAGTACAAAGTGTTCGATGGGATAGTCGAATTGAATTCTTCCACGCTTCTATGATTCTTCTGAAACAAAGACCGGGAACGGAAATGGGCACCCCGGTCGCGCCCCTGTGCCCTCAGAGGCTATGGGGGCCGGGCGGCATGATGTATATGATAGGGCATGAGCGATGCCTATGACGACGATCCCCTGAACCACGCCGTTCCCGCAACGGACGCCCCTGCCGGCATTCCGGCGGTGCCGAACCGTTTCGCCTACCTCGACGGGCTGAACCCCACCCAGCGGGCGGCGGTGGAGGCGCTGGACGGTCCGGTGCTGGTGCTGGCCGGGGCCGGCACCGGCAAGACGCGGGTGCTGACCACCCGTCTGGCCCATCTGCTGGTCACCCGGCGCGCCGCCCCCTTCCAGATTCTGGCCGTCACCTTCACCAACAAGGCCGCCCGCGAAATGCGCGAGCGCATCGGGGCGCT
This sequence comes from Azospirillum fermentarium, assembly GCF_025961205.1. Taxonomy (NCBI): domain Bacteria; kingdom Pseudomonadati; phylum Pseudomonadota; class Alphaproteobacteria; order Rhodospirillales; family Azospirillaceae; genus Azospirillum; species Azospirillum fermentarium. The sequence continues at coordinate 240,303 of NZ_JAOQNH010000002.1, read as the reverse complement.
GCTGGGGATGGAGGTGGAGGGGTGGTGGCTCGGCACCTTCCACGCCCTGGCCGCGCGCATGCTGCGCCGTCACGCCGATCTGGTGGGGCTGAAGTCCAACTTCACCATCCTCGACACCGACGACCAGATCCGGCTGATCAAGCAGTTGCTGGAAGCGGCCAACATCGACGCCAAGAAATGGCCGCCGCGCCAGATCCTGGGCGCCATCGAACGGTGGAAGGACCGCGGCCTGCCGCCGGAAAAGCTGACCGATTCGGACGGCGGCGACACGGCGGGCGGGCGGCTGGTATCTTTGTACCGTGCGTACCAGGAACGGCTGAAGGCGCTGAACGCCTGCGACTTCGGCGATCTGCTGCTGCACACGCTGGCCATCTTCCAGTCCCACCCGGACGTGCTGGCGGAATACCACCGCAAGTTCCGCTACATCCTGGTGGACGAGTATCAGGACACCAACGTCGCGCAATATCTGTGGCTGCGCATCCTGTCCCAGGCGCACAAGAACATCTGCTGCGTCGGTGACGAGGATCAGTCGATCTATGCCTGGCGCGGGGCGGAGATCGGCAACATCCTGCGCTTCGAATCCGATTTCCCCGGCGCGCAGATCATCAAGCTGGAGCAGAACTACCGCTCCACCGGCCACATCCTGGCCGCCGCCTCGGGCCTGATCGCCAACAACAAGGGCCGGCTGGGCAAGACCCTGTGGACACAGTCCGACGGCGGCGACCGCGTGCGGGTCAAGGCCGTGTGGGACGGCGAGGAGGAAGCCCGCTGGGTCGGCGACGAGATCGAATCGCTCCAGCGCCAGGGCGTCACGCTGGGCCGGATGGCGGTGCTGGTGCGCGCCGGCTTCCAGACCCGCGAGTTCGAGGAACGCTTCATCACGCTCGGCCTGCCTTATAAGGTGATCGGCGGCCCGCGGTTCTATGAACGGCAGGAAATCCGCGACGCCCTGGCCTATCTGCGCGTCACCCACCAACCCGACGACGACCTGGCGTTCGAGCGCATCATCAACGTGCCCAAGCGCGGCATCGGCCCGGCGGCCATGCAGACGCTCTATCAGACCGCGCGCGCCCGCGGCGTGCCGCTGGTGGAGGCCGGGTGGGCGCTGGTGGAAACCGACGAGCTGAAGCCCAAGGTGCGCAACACGCTGCGCGGCCTGCTGCAGGATTTCTTCCGCTGGGGTGGGCTGACCCAGACCATGCCCCATACCGACCTGACGCGGATGATCCTGGACGAGTCCGGCTATACCCGCATGTGGCAGGAGGACAAGACGCCCGAGGCGCCGGGCCGGCTGGAAAACCTGAAGGAACTCGTCACCGCCATGGCGGATTTCGAGAATCTCGGCGGTTTTCTCGAACATGTCTCCCTGGTCATGGAAAACGCCGAGTCCGCCGGGGCCGAGCAGGTCACGCTGATGACCCTGCACGGCGCCAAGGGGCTGGAGTTCGACATCGTGTTCCTGCCGGGGTGGGAGGAGGGCGTCTTCCCCAACCAGCGCGCCCTGGACGAGACCGGCATCGCCGGTCTGGAGGAGGAACGGCGGCTGGCCTATGTGGGATTGACCCGCGCCCGGCGCCGCGCCTTCATCAGCCACGCGGCCAACCGGCGGCTGTACGGAAGCTGGGTCAGCGCCCTGCCCTCCCGCTTCATCGACGAGCTGCCGCCCGACACGGTGGAGGCCGACGCCGATGCCGGCCTGTTCGCCGGGCAGACCGGCGGCGGCATGGGGTCGGGCATGGGCGGGGGCTTCCGCGATTCCGCGTCCTTCTTCCGCAACGTGCCCAACCGCCAGCCGCCAGCCCCCCGCGGCGTGACGCTGGAGGGCACCGCCTATACCGTGGAATCGCGGCCCCGGCCCACTGCCCCCTTCGCCAAGGGCGCGCGGGTGTTCCACCAGAAATTCGGCGCCGGCACCGTGATCGGGGTGGCCGACGACAAGCTGGAGATCGATTTCGATCATGCCGGCGTGAAGAAGGTGATGGACGCCTTCGTCGTGCCGGCGGATCAGGCGGAATAGGAACGGTGCCCTTGTTCGGCAGAGGCGCGTCCAAGTTCGAGCTGCATCTGCTCCGCGACGGGCGGTGGCGGATCGAATCCACCTTCGCGGAGGAGGCGGACGCGCTGGCCTCCGCCAAATCCATGCTCGCCGCCCGACTGGCCGAAGGGGTGAAGGTGGTGAAGTACCGCCCCCTGCCCGGCATGCTGCTGGAAACCGTGGTGTTTCAGAGCCTTCTGCCCAAGACCAAGAACAAGCCGCTGGTCCTGGCGGACGAGGGGGAGGGGGCGCCCTGGTGCTATACCCTGCCTGACCTCTACGGCTTTCCCGCCCGGTCGGTGATGGGGCGGATGCTGCGCATGTTCCTGGACCGCCACCACATCACCATGACCGAGCTGCTCCACGGCTGGCCTTACGCCCGCGCCCTGGACGAACAGGCCGCGCTGCTGGGGGCCGCCATCCACGCCGTCGCCCGCCACCAGGGCCAGACCGCCGGCACGCCCCACGCCACCCGAGCCCGTGAGCTGCGCATCCTGGCCGACGCCGCCGTGGCGCGGGCGCGCGACGGGGCCGCGGTGCTGCGCCGCCTGCCCACCTTCGACCCCGCCCAGCCGGGCGAAAGTCTGGACCGGCTGGAACGCAGCGGCGAGGGGGCGGAGGCCCAGTTCCTCTTCCTCGCCCAGCTCACCGACCATATGACCGGCATGCCCTCGCTGGCCGGGCGGCTGGAAACCCTGACCGCCATGATGGAACGCTGCACCGCCCACCTGCCGGGCCCCCTGATCGAAGGCGCCATGGCCGACGCCCTGGAATCGGCGGAGGTGGTCAAGGACATCCTGGGCCATCAGCCCCATCTGGCCGGTGGGCTGACCACGCTGGCCGACGCTCTGACCGGACGGGAACCGGAACCGAAGGGCATCCCCCCAACCGACCCGTTGCGGCGGATCTCCGCCCTCATCCACCGCGGTCTCGCCCCCACCTGCCGGGTGGTGCTGATCGAACGGCTGCGCGCCGCCATCGGCGGCGACCGCCCGCTCGACCCCCGCGACCCGAAACAGGAACCGGGCCTGCTCGACCAACTGGTCCTGCATCTGCGGGATGAGAATGGGATGCTTCTGGGCGGGGCCGGGATGGAGGAGGCCATCGCCCGGCGGCGCATGCGGCAGAGGCAGGCGATTCTCAGGGCCGAAGGCATCAACGAGGTGGCGGACCGGCTGCAGAAGCGGTAGCGAAGGGGATCTTCCCCTTCGCGCTTCCCCGCCAAGGGCCGGCGGCCCTTGGAACCCCTCGATTAGAGTGTGATCGGTTCAAACGGAATCGTTTGAAGCGTGAATCACACGGGAAAACCAAAAGCTTAGAGTCCTTCAGGTGCTTCAATAAGCACCTGAAGGACTCTAACCGCGCAGATCCAGGACCACGCGGCCACGGATCTGGCCGGCGATGATCCTGGCGGCCAGGTCCGGCAGGGCCGTGAAGGGTTCGACAGAATACACACCAGCCAGCGTTTCCGGTTTCAGGTCGCGGGCCAGACGGTCCCACGCCTTTTGCCGCTTCGCGGCGGGGGCCATCACCGAATCGACGCCCAGCAGGGCCACGCTGCGCAGGATGAAGGGGAACACGCTGCCCGGCAGGTCCGCCGACCCGGCAAGGCCGCACGCGGCCACCGCCCCGCCATAGCTGGTCTGGGCCAGCGCGGTCACCAGCGTGGTGCCGCCCACCGAATCCACCGCCCCGCCCCAGCGCTCCTTTTGCAGCGGCGCGCCCGCCGTGGCCAGTTCCGCGCGCCCGATGATGGTGGTGGCGCCCAGCGCCGTCAGGTAATCCGCGGTTTCCGCCCGCCCGGTCGAGGCCGTGACCGTGTAGCCGCGGGCGGCCAGCAGCGCCACCGCCACCGACCCCACCCCGCCGGCGGCGCCGGTGACCAGCACCTCCGCCCCGCCCGGCTGGATGTGGCCCCAATCCTCCAGCGCGTCCACGCACAGGGCCGCGGTGTAGCCGGCGGTGCCGATGGCCATCGCCTGTTCGGCGGTGAAGGCCGCCGGGCGGCGGATCAGCCACTGCGGCTTCAGCCGCTGATACCGGGAATAGCCGCCCCACGCGGTTTCCGACAGGCCCCAGCCGTTGACCAGCACCGCGTCGCCCGGCTGCCAGTCGGGGGAGCGCGATTCGACCACCGTGCCGGCCAGATCGATGCCGCCGACCATGGGCAGATTGCGGGCGATGCGGCCCTTGCCGGTGACGGCCAGCCCGTCCTTGTAATTGACGGTGGAGTAATCCACCCGCACCAGAACATCATGATCCGGCAGGTCGCTCAGCCCGATCTCCTTGAAGCCGCCCTTGGGCTTGCCCTCCACATCCTCGATGACGAAGGCGGTAAAGCGTTCCGCGGTCATGACGTCCCTCTCCGTTTTCATGGAATTCCGGCCCGGTTGGCTCCGCGCCGGGAGAAAGTGTTGGTGAAAAGGCCGCGTCCTGCAACAGCGGGAATGGGAGCGGGAATGGGAAAGGCTGGTGCCGGCCCCGGTTTCGTACTAGTTTCGTTCCATGGAATGGCGCGACCAGGGCATCGTCTTGTCGGCCCGCCCCCACGGGGAAACCGCGGCGGTGGCGGTGATGCTGACCCGCGGGCATGGGCGCTCGGCCGGGCTGGTTCCCGGCGGGCGGTCCAGCCGCCTGCGCGCCACCCTGGAGCCGGGAACCCTGACCGACGCCCGCTGGCGGGGCCGGCTGCCCGACCATCTGGGGCATTTCACGCTGGAGACCGTCCACGCCTACGCCGCCGCCGTGCTGGACGAGGCGCCGCGGCTGGCGGCGCTGACCGCGGCGTGCGCGCTGGTGGACGCCGCCCTGCCCGAACACGAACCGCACCCGGCGGTGTTCGACGGGCTTTTGGTGCTGCTGGGCCTGCTTCCCTCCCCCGCCTGGGCGGAAAGCTATGTGCGATGGGAGGTGGGGCTGCTGGCCGAGCTGGGTTTCGGGCTGGATCTCGACCGCTGTGCCGTGACCGGCGGCAACGATTATCTGGCCTATGTCAGCCCGCGCACCGGGCGGGCGGTGACCGCGGCGGTGGGGGAGCCGTACCGCGACCGGCTGCTGCCGCTGCCGGGGTTCCTGATCGGGCGCGGCGGCGGCGGGACGCTGGAAACCGCCGACGGGCTGCGGCTGACCGGCCATTTCCTCGAACGCCACGTGCTGAACGCCCCCCTGCCCCCCGCCCGCCGGCGGCTGGCCGACCGGCTTACCGCCAGCCGATAGAACGTTTGCGGAACTCAAAGCGCTGGAAACCGGGGGCCGTGTTCGGCTAGGGTGCGGTGCATGAAGAAGACGCCCGAGCCCGTTTCCGAGATCCTGGAAAAGCCGCTGGCCGATGCCCTCGGCGAGCGGTACCTGAGCTATGCTCTGTCCACCATCATGTCGCGCTCGCTGCCCGACGTGCGCGACGGGCTGAAGCCGGTCCACCGCCGGCTTCTGTTCGCCATGAGCCAGTTGCGGCTGGAACCCACCACGCCGCCCAAGAAATCGGCGCGCGTGGTCGGCGACGTGATCGGCAAGTTCCACCCCCACGGCGACACCGCGGTCTATGACGCGCTGGTGCGTCTGGCGCAGGATTTCGCCGTCCGCTACCCGCTGATCGACGGCCAGGGCAATTTCGGCAACATCGACGGCGACAACGCCGCCGCCATGCGGTACACCGAGGCGCGCCTGACCGACGTGGCCAAGGCGCTGCTGGCCGGCATCGACGAGGATGCGGTCGATTTCCGCGCCACCTACGACGGTGACGGGGAAGAACCGGTGGTGCTGCCGGCGGCCTTCCCCAACCTGCTGGCCAACGGGTCCAGCGGCATCGCGGTGGGCATGGCGACCAGCATCCCGCCCCACAATGTGGGCGAGATCTGCGATGCGCTGCGCCACCTGATCAAACAGCCGGACGCACCGGTCGAAACGCTGGTCGGCTTCATGCCCGGCCCCGATTTCCCCACCGGCGGCGTGCTGGTGGAATCCCGCGATCAGGTGCTGGAGGCGTACCGCACCGGGCGCGGCGGCTTCCGCCTGCGCGCCCGCTGGACGGTGGAGAAGCTGGGCCAGGGCACATGGCAGGTGATCGTCACCGAGATCCCCTATCAGGTGCCGAAATCCCGCCTGATCGAGAAGATCGCCGACCTGCTGACCCAGAAGAAGCTGGTGCTGCTGGAGGACATCCGCGACGAATCGGCGGAAGACGTGCGGCTGGTGCTGGTGCCCAAGAGCCGCAACGTGGACCCCGAGGTCATGATGGCCTCGCTGTTCCAGGCCACGGACCTGGAGGTGCGGTTCCCACTGAACATGAACGTGCTGGGCCGGGACAACGTGCCCCGCGTCATGAACCTGCGGGACGTACTGCGCGCCTTCCTCGACCACCGGATGGAGGTGCTGGTCCGCCGCTCCACCCACCGGCTGGGCAAGATCGACCACCGGCTGGAGGTGCTGGACGGCTATCTGAAAGCCTACCTCAACCTTGACGAGGTCATCCGCATCATCCGGGAGGAGGATGAGCCCAAGGCCGAGTTGATGCGCACCTTCGACCTGACCGACGTGCAGGCCGAAGCCATCCTCAACATGCGCCTGCGCAACCTGCGCAAGCTGGAGGAGATGGAACTGCGCACCGAACACGCCACCCTGTCGGAGGAAAAGGCCGGGCTGGAGTTGCTGCTGCGCGACGAGTCCCTGCGCTGGAAGCGGCTGACGGAGGAGGTGGCGGAGATCAAGAAGCGGTTCGGCAAGGGGCCGCTGGGCGACCGCCGCACCCTGGTGGCCGAGGCCCCGGTCCTCATCGACATCCCCGTGGATGCGGTGGTGGAGCGGGAGCCGGTGACGGTGCTGTGCTCCGACAAGGGCTGGATCCGCGCCGTCCGCGGCCACCTGAACGAGGGGGAGCGGGCCGACGTCAAGTACAAGGACGGCGACCGCGAGAGTTTCTGGCTTCATTGCGAGACGACGGACAAGATCCTGGTCTTCGCCAGCAACGGCAAGTTCTTCACGCTCACCGCCGACAAGCTGCCCCGCGGGCGGGGATTCGGCGAGCCGGTGCGGCTGATGATCGACCTGGGCAACGACGTGGACATCGTGACGCTGATGAAGCACCAGCCGGACCGCCGCCTGATCGTCGCGTCCGACGACGGCCGCGGCTTCCAGGTGGACGAGGCGGAGGTGCTGGCCCAGACCCGCGCCGGCAAGCAGGTGCTGAACCTGGAGTCGGGCCGCTCGGCCCGCGTCTGCCACCCGGTGGACGGCGACCATGTGGCCGTCATCGGCAACAACCGCAAGCTCCTGATCTTCCCCTTGGAAGAACTGCCGGTGATGACCCGCGGCAAAGGCGTGCAGCTTCAGAAGTACAAGGACGCCAGCCTGTCGGATTTGAAGACCTTCCGCTTCGCCGAAGGGCTGGGCTGGCCGTCGGGCGAACGGCGCCGGCTGGAAACCGACGTCACCCCCTGGCTTGGCCTGCGCGGCAGTGCGGGGAAAATGCCGCCCAACGGCTTCCCCAAGACCAATCGTTTCGAATAGGGCGGCGGGAGAGAAACGGACGGGTCTTGTGGATTTCCACTACGCCCATTGGCCAAACAGATGGCCTTGCGACAAACCGTCCGTTTCCGGCATAGTTTCATCCATTAAGAAAACCGGCACCGGCGGCTGGGGCTTTTGAGTCCGCGGCGGCCGGTGAACCGGGCGACGGCAGGGGAGGATGAAGCGTGACCGACACGGTTCGTGCCATGACCGGGGCAATGCCCGCGTGACGCCTGCTTCTGCTGGAAACTCCGATCCCACCCGTTTGCGGATGGCCGCACAGGGGTGTATTGGCGCGTCTGCGCCACGCCCCCCCGGCTGACCGCTCTCGGTTCAAGACATCAACGCGCGCGCCCATCAGACCGCGACAACAGGGAGAGCACCCCAATGAAACGCCGTACGTTCATCGCGTCCGCCGGGGCCGGCACCGCCGCCGCCATGCTGGCGGCCCCGGCCATCGCCCAGACGGCCCCCGAAACGCCCGCCCCCGCCGAGCCCGCGACCCCCGCCCCGGCTGCCACCACGCCGTCCGCCCCTGCCATCGTTGAAAGCAGCCCCGCGATCCAGTGGCGTTGCGCCTCGTCGTTCCCCAAGAGCCTGGACACCATCTACGGCGGCGCGGAAGTGGTCGCCAAGTACGTGTCGGAAATGACCGACGGCAAGTTCCAGATCCGCGTGTTCGCCGGCAACGAGATCGTGCCCGCCCTGCAGGTGCTGGACGCCGTGCAGAACAACACGATCCAGTGCGGCCATTCCGTGTCCTATTACTACGTCGGCAAGGACCCGACCTTCGGCTTCGACGCCTCCATGCCGTTCGGCCTCAACGCCCGCCAGCAGATGGCGTGGATGGGCCACGGCGGCGGTCTGGAGCTGATGCGCGAGTTCTTTGCCGGCTACAACATCGTGCAGTTCCCGGCGGGCAACACCGGCACCCAGATGGGTGGGTGGTTCCGCAAGGAAATCAAGTCGGTGGAAGACCTGAACGGTCTGAAGTTCCGCATCGGCGGCTACGCCGGCACCGTGATGGCCAAGCTGGGCACCGTGCCGCAGCAGATCGCCGGCGGCGACATCTATCCGTCGCTGGAAAAGGGCACCATCGACGCCGCCGAATGGGTCGGCCCCTACGACGACGAAAAGCTGGGCTTCTACAAAGTCGCCAAATACTATTATTACCCCGGCTGGTGGGAAGGCGGCCCGCAGATCTCGTTCCTGACCAACAAGGACGAGTATGAAAAGCTGCCCAAGCATTACAAGGCGATCCTGGCCGCCGCCTGCGCCTATGCCAACACCGACATGCTGGCCAAGTACGACGTGGTCAACATGAACGCGCTGAAGAGCCTGGTCGCCAACGGGACCATCCTGAAGCCGTACCCCCGCGACGTGCTCCAGGCCTGCTTCAAGGCCAGCTTCGAGGTGTACGAGGCCGAAGCCGCCAAGAACGAAAAATTCCGCAAGGTCTACGACGCGTGGCGCAAGTTCCGCGACGAGGAATATCTGTGGTTCCGCGTGGCGGAAAACACCTTCGACAACTTCGTCTATTCCACCCCGGCGCCCAAGCGCGGCGGCTGACCAACCAATCGTTGAAACAGGAAAAGCCCCGCCACGTGCGGGGCTTTTTCTTTGTCTGAAACCGTTCCAACCGCGTACCGTAAAAGTCACTCCATGACGTTTCCCTCTGCCCTTCGGCACAGGCTCCACCCAAAGGGCACATTGACTTTGACCGGCCCCTGCGGAACTCTTGATTCCGGCCCGGATGGGATCCTCCTTTAGGCCGTACGAAGGTTTGATGATTGTTCCGGCGAGGTGGGACGATACATAAAAGGAGACTTGCGATTACCACTTCATAAGAGGAATGGGCCACCTCGCATGAACAGCAGCCTGTCCGACATTTTTTCAAGGGACAACTTCATCCCGCATGGAATGTGTCTGGCATGGCAGCCGGATGTGCTGGCACTTCATGTGTTTTCCGATGTGATCATCGGCCTGTCTTATTATTCCATTCCTCTGGCGCTGCTGTATTTCATCCACAAACGGCGCGACGTGGCGTACGGCTGGGTGTTCCTGCTGTTCGCCGCCTTCATCCTGGCCTGCGGCACCACCCACCTGTTCGACGTCTGGACCCTGTGGAACCCCGATTACGGCGTGGAAGGGCTGATCAAGGCCGTGACCGCGCTGGTGTCGCTGCTGACCGCCATCACCTTGTGGCTGCTGATGCCGCGGATCCTGGCCCTGCCCAGCCCGCGGCAATTGGAGGAGGCCAACCTCGCGCTCCAGCAGGAAATCGCCATGCGCCGCGCGACGGAGGAGCGCTACACCCGTTTCTTCACCCATCTGGCGGAGGGATTGTTCGTGGTGACGGCCTCCCGCGACGGCAGCTTCGCCTTCGACACCCTCAACCCGGCCTATGCCCGCGCCACCGGGCTGGACCCGGCCATGGTCGCCGGGCGCCCCCTGGCCGATGTGCTGCCGCCGGACACCGCCGCCCGGCTGGAAGCGCGCTTCAGCGCGTGCGCCGAAACCGGCCAGCCGATGGATTTCGAAGACGACGAACCCGACCTGCCCGTGGGCCGGCGGGTGTGGCACACGGTGCTGGTGCCGGTGGCCGACGACAGCGGGCGCATCGTCCAGATCCTGGGCAGCAGCCGCGACATCACCGAACGCCACCGGCTGCACAACGAACTGGTGCAGGCGTCCAAAATGGCGACCCTGGGCACGCTGGCCGCCGGCCTGGCCCACGAGATGAGCCAGCCGCTGAACATCATCCGCATGTGGGGGGAAAACGCCCTGGCCCGCCTGCGGGGCGGCATGCTGGATACGGAACGGACGGAAAAGGTTCTGGGCCTGATCTGCGGCCAGACCGAACGCATGGGCCGGATCATCGACCATATGCGCCTGTTCAGCCGGCAGGAGAACCCCACCGCCGGCCTCATCAACCCCACCGCCGCCGCCACCGCGGCGGTCCAGCTTGTGGAGCATCAATACGGGCTGGAAAACATCACCGTGACCCTGGAGCCGGGCGCCGGTGGCACCCGTGTCATCGGCAGCGCCCTGCAATTGGAACAGGTGATGCTCAACCTGCTGTCCAACGCCCGCGACGCCATCGCCGAACGGCGGGCCGCAACGGGGGCGGTCCAGGATGGGGCGGGCGCCATCGCCCTGTCCATCGACGAACAGGGCGGGCATGTGCGCATCCGGGTGGATGACGACGGCGGGGGCATTCCCCCGGCGGTCCTGCCCCGCCTGTTCGATCCGTTTTTCACCACCAAGGATGTGGGCAAGGGCACGGGGCTCGGCCTGTCCATCAGCTATGGCATCATTGAATCCATGAATGGGCGCATCGACGTCATGAATCTGATCCACGGCGACGGGCGGCGGGGCGCCCGTTTCACCATCACCCTCCCCCTGGCCCCCCCATCCGGCACCGAGACGGCCTCCCATGCCTGACATCCCCCGCAACGACGCGCAGCCCGCCCCCCACATCATCGTCGCCGAAGACGAACCGCTGGCCGCCATGGCGCTGGAGGATTTCCTGTCCCTGAACGGCTACCGGGTCACGCTGGCCTGCGACGGGGTGGAGGCGATGGAGCGGCAGCAGCGCGATCCCGCCGACGTGCTGATCACCGACCTGCGGATGCCGCGCATGGACGGGCGCACCCTGATCCGCGAGATCCGGGCGCTCGACGCCGGGCTGCCGGTGGTGGTCATGACGGGGTTCCTGGCGCTCGACCCCGGCCAGGACGAACTCCTCGACCGCCGCTGGCAACCGCTGGAGGTGCTGCGCAAGCCCGTCAGCCCACAGGCCATCCTGGAAGCGCTGAACCGCGCGATCGCCGGGTCGGCAGCGCGGACGTGATCCTCACGCCGGGAAACAATCCCCGTCCAGCGGCTCCACATCCACCTCCACCGTCAGGTGATGGCCATAGCCGCCGATGATGACCCCGCGCACCGGGCTGACGTCATCGTAATCGCGGCCCCAGGCCAGGGTGATGTAGTCGGCATCGGCCAGACGGTTGTTGGTGGGGCACAGGTCGATCCACCCGCCCCCCCACCACGCCGAGACCCAGGCGTGGCTCATGTCCGCTCCCACCAGCCGCGGCTGGCCCGGCGGCGGCAGGGTGCGCAGATAGCCGCTGACATAGCGGGCGGGAATGCCGAACCCGCGCAGCATGCCGCACAGCAGGTGGGCGAAGTCCTGGCACACGCCCCGGCGCTTCGCCATCACCTCGGCCAGCGGGGTGGCGACAGTGGTGGCCATGGGGTCGAAGGTGAAATCGGCGTGAATCCGCCGCATCAGATCCACCATCGCCTCTCCCGCCGGGCGGCCGGGGGGAAAGGACGGGGCGGCATAGGCGGTCATCTCCGGCAGCGGGCGCACCAGCAGGCTGTCGAACAGAAACTGGACGATATCGGCGGCCCGGTCCCCCGGCACCGCCGCCGCCTCATCGCGCACCGCTTCCCACGGCGGGGTGGCGGCCGCGTCGAAGGGCGGGGGCGTGTCCACCGTCACCTCCATCTGCGTGGTGATGTCCAGCACGCGGTGAGGTTCCTGGACCGCCAGGTACGAGACGGGGTTGCCGAAGTAATCCAGCACCTCCGCCATCACCGCGGCACCGGGGCTGACCGTCAGCCGGTGCCAATGGACCGTCTGGCCGGGCCGGGGCCGCGGGGCCAGATGCACCATGTGGTGGGACACGGGCACGGCCTCGCCGTAATCGTACCGGGTGGTGTGGCGGCAGCGGTAAAGCATGGGGGCTCAGGCCGTCCGGGCAAAGGCGTGGCTGAAATAGGCGTGGGCCACCAGATTGGAAATCTCCGGCAGGCTTTCGGCCAGCGTGTCCAGCGTGGTGTGCAGCGCCTCGGGCGCGGTCAGCAGATCGGGGTTGGCGAGCGCCAGCCGCGCCCCGGCGACGATGTTGGCCGCCGTCTCCACGCCCGTATCCGGCGTCTGCGGCAGGTGCGACAGGTGGTCCTGCAGCGCCGACAGCTGAAAGGCCAGCGCCCGCGGGTTGCTTTCGTCCAGCAGCAACAGGTCGAGCACCGGGGCGGTGAAGGGTTCCGCCAGATAGCGGGCGCGGTAGGTCATGAAGCTTTCGCCCAGTTCCAGCAGCACCTCCAGCCGCGCGGTCACCTCCGGCTCCGGCATGGAGGCGGCGTCGGCGATGCGGGCGGCCCGCATCAGCGACAGGGCATGGATGGCCCGCTCGATCCGCCGTCCCATGTCGAGGAAGCGCCAGCCGGGGCCGCGGGTCATGCTTTCCTGCTCCAGCCCCGCCTGGGCCGCCAGCCCGATCATCACATCGTCCAGATGCAGCAGCAACGCCGCGGCGTCGGGCCGGGGGCTGTTGCCGCTGGGCTGCTGGCTTTCCCGCACGGTCTGGGTCAGCACGCGCCACAGGTCGAGCGACAGGCGGTCGCGCACGGTATAGGCGGTGCGGTGCATCCGCTGCACGTTGCCGCGCAGGCTGTTGGGGTGGTTGACGTCGAACACCGCGGCGAACAGGGCGGTGCGCAGCGCACGGCCGCTGCCGCTCTCGCCCATGGTGGCCAGATCCCACGGCACCATGCCCAGCCACGCCATCAGCCACAGGATGACCCCCCGTTCGGTGGCCGCCCCCGGCTGGTTGCCGTCCACCAGACGGGTGTAGGCGGCGCGCAGCAGCCGCACCGCCGCTTCCGACCGTTCGGCGTAACGGCCCAGCCAGAACAGGCTGTCGGCCACCCGGCTGGGCAGCGCGCCCAGGATCGCACGGGCCTCGGGCGGGCGGAATTCGGGCGGGTGGCTGCGGCCCGGAATGCCCAGATTGGCGGGGCGCTGGCGTGACAGAACCCAGGTGTCCTTGCTGCCGCTGCCGTGCTGCATGGACATCACCGGACGCCCGGTGTCGGGCGACACCCGCGTCAGCCCGCCGGGCATGGTGATGTAGCCGCCGTCGGGGGTGGCGCACAGGAACACCCGCAGCATCAGCGGGCGCGGCTGCATCCGCCCGCCGTCCCACACCGGGGCGGTGGACAGGGTGGGTTTTTCCTGGACCACGGTGCCCCAGGGCTGGGCGGCGATGCGGTCCAGCAGGGCCGCCCGCTCCGGCCCGCCCAGGTCGCCGCCGAACACCGCCCGCCCCTGCGCATGGGGGCCGGGCGACGAGGCGAAGGCCGGCGCCACCACCAGCCGGTCCAATTGGGCGGCCAGCGCGGCACGGTCGAACCCCGGCCGCAGCCAGCGGGAGGGAAGCTGCGGCAGCGCCAGTTCCTCCCCCAGCACATGCGGGCACAAGGAAGGCAGCAGCGAGGTGAAGGACAGCGACTCCACCAGACCGCTGCCCAGCGCGTTGGCCACCACCACATGCCCGGCGCGCACCGCCTCCACCAGCCCGGCCACCCCCAGCGAACTGTCGGCCCGGAAGGCCAGCGGATCGGCGAAATCGGCGTCCAGCCGGCGCAGGATCACGTCCACCGGTTCCAGCCCCGACAGGGTTTTGACGAAGACATGGCGGTCGCGCACCGTCAGGTCGGCCCCTTCCACCAGCGTGATCCCCAGATGGCGGGCCAGATAGACGTGCTCGAAATAGGTTTCGTTGTACGGGCCGGGGGTCAGCAGCACCACCCGCGGGCGGCTGGACCGCGGGGCCAGCCCGGCCAGCATGTCGCGGAAGGCGGCAAAGAACGGCGGCAGCGGCTCCACACCGCAATGGCGCAGCGCGTCGGTGTGGATTCGCGTGATGACCGCGCGGTTTTCCAGGGCATAGCCGCCGCCGCTGGGCGCCTGGGCCCGGTCGGACAGCACCACCCACCGCCCGTCGGGCGACCGGGCGAGATCGGCGGCGTAGAAGTGCAGCCGGATGTTTCCCGGCACCGGAATGCCGTGGATCACCCGCCGGAATCCCGGATCGGCGTAGAGGGCGGCGGGGGGAATCAGCCCCTGGCGCACCAGATCCTGCGGGCCGTAGACGTCGTTCAGCACCGCGTTCAGCAGGCGCGCGCGCTGGGCCAGCCCCGCGGACAGCGCTTCCCACTCCCCGGGGGGGATCAGCAGCGGGATCATGTCCAGCGGCCAGGGCCGTTCCATCCCCTGCGGGTCGCCGTAGATGTTGTAGGTGACGCCGTTCTGGTGCAGGAGCCGGCGCGCCTCTTCCCACTTCACCCCCATGACGGCGGGGTCCAGCGGGCCCAGCGTGCTCATGAACGTCTGCCAATGGCCACGCAGCCGCCCGTTGCCCGTCACCATCTCGTCGTAAACGGTCCCGAGGTTGTAGCCCAGCGCATCGGCTTCACCGAACAGGGAGCCCTGGCTGATGGCCGCGGTGCCGGATGCGGAGGACGGCGGTGTCAAAAGGGTCGGGTCAGCCAAAACAATATCCAGAGGCGGCGGTGTGCGGCGCCCCGAGTGTGAACGGCGGCAGCGGCGGATGCAAGCCCGGCGGGACCGGGGCCGGGATCAGGGCCGCCGTCCGCAGGCGATGAACACCTGCTCCTCCGCCGCCGGGCCGATGGGCTGGCCGTTGAACAGCAGCCGGTTGCCCTCCAGCGTCAGGGCGCCCACCTCCGCCCCGCGGGGAAGGCCGGCGGCGGGACCGGGCATGGGCAGGCCCAGCCGGCGGATCATGTCCAGGGTCACCGGAATCCGCACCGGCAACGCCGTGGCGGCCCCGCCCGGCAGGTCGGCGGGGGGCACCGGACGTCCGTTCACCCGGTCCGCACCGGGCACATGCTCCACACCGGCGGCCGGGCGGTGGGCCGCAAGCTGGCGGCAGAATCCGGGGTCGATGCGGGTGTCCACCGGGGTGCCCGGCGGCAGGGCGGGACCGCGCAGGATATCGGGCGCCGGATTCGCTCCCTTCAGAATATCGCCCTGCCCGTTGGGGCCGCGCAGGATGTCAGCACCCGCCGCCGGGCCGGACAGGGCGGCCAGCAGCAGTGCGGTTGCCGCGGTGGCCCGCCCCTCCATCATCACGCCACCGCCGAGCCGGACATGGATTTCCAGTACTGCGCCAGATAGGGCATGCCCCGCTCCGCCTCTTCCTGGGTGCGGGCCGATTGGCGGATGTATTTGCCGATGAACGCCTTATCGACGAATTCCAGGTCCACCGCCGCTTTCAGCACCAGCAGCTCGCCGATGCGTTCGGGCAGGGTGAAATGCCATTTCTGCAGCGCTTCGGACAGCACGCCGGGCTTGGCCTGATCCTGCCCGGTCATGATGAATTCCTGATGGTGGTACTGGGTCAGCTCCTTCCACGCCACCGCCAGCCGGCCCGGCTTCAGCCGCACCAGTCCCTTCAGCACCTTCACATCGTCGTGGAACAGGGGCAGGTAGCCGCGCTTGGCCGCCTTTTCGTTCAGCATGGTGTAGAGGCCGGCCATGGTGACCTCCTCCCCCTCCTCACCGCCGCGGGCGTCGGCGTCGGCCTTGGGCGCCCCCTTGTTGCGGTTGAACAGGAAGCTGAAGAAGCCCTTCTTCTCCTCCCGCTGGCCGGCATGAGCGGAGACGGTGGCCTTGTGCTCCTCCCACACCGCGTCCCACGCCTGATCCCAGGCGTTGAACACGGCGTTGGTGCGGTCGTCCAGCACGGTCAGAAGATAGTCGCGCCCTTCGCGCGACCAATCCACGTCCCCCTGAATGGCACGGACCGGGCGGCGGCTGATCACCACGGGAAAGATGCCGATCCTGACAACTTCGGCATAAATATCGACAAAATGAGAATTAAGTGCAAAAGGCAGCAGGGCACGGGGACGGTGCTCAGGCTGGAGCAAGTCCAAGTTCTTTCGTGTCCGCTCCACCAACTCGGTGAGGAGGACCGCCGAAAACTGGTCGAAACGAACTTTTTCGTCAGCGGCCATCGAGACCTCAGCCCATTCCTTTTCTTACGCCGCGGGGAAACGGAGCGCACCGCACCATGATAGAGACATTCGTTTTCATCATATTAAGAAAACGCTAAAAAGATAATCATTAACGTCTGATGACAATTCTCAGCCTTACCCATTGGCATGATCCATTGGGCTGAGGGCGCACCATACCAATTTCCATCCGCCGGCCAAACCCCGCCAAGGGTCATGCCCGCCAAAATCGCCATGAAAAAAGGCCGCGCCGACATTGCTGCCGCGCGGCCCGAAGTTTAGGGAGGAAACGCCACCAGGCGTCGAAAGAGAGGCAACCTCTCTGTCCCCGACTCTGTGCCTCTCAACGCGGCAACGCAAGTGCAAAACACAGAAAGCCAGAGTTTTCCGCCGTTTTTTTGCGCTTTTGCACAAGAATTATGCTGATGATTGGGATGCGGGCGCAGGTGTGACTATTTTTTCAGCATTGTATCCCGTGAACCCGGCGCGCACCGCCCGCACCCATGGGGGAGTCGCGGCCATCGCCCTTTGCCCGGCGGGACAGCCGTCATGATGGGCACCGGGCAGATAGCCCAGGCTCATCAGGAACTCGCCCACGATCTCGCCGCCGGTAAAGCGGAAGGTTCGGCGGAACAGGGCCACCCAGTCGGGCTTGGACCGCGGGTGATGAGCCTCCAGCCAGCCGGAAAACGATCCATGCGTGCTTCGGATCGCCACGATTCGCCTCGCATTCTCTATAACCGCATCGACCTTCAACCGATTACGGATGATCCCGGCGTCGGCCAGCAGCCGCGCCCGCTCCGCCTCGCCATAGGCCGCCACTCGGTCAACGTCGAACCCGTCGAAGGCGGCGCGGAACGCCGGGCGCTTCTTCAGGATGGTCAGCCACGACAACCCGGCCTGATTGATTTCCAGCACCAGCCGTTCGAACAGCACCCGCTCGTCGGTGCTGGGAAAACCATACTCGTCATCATGATAGGGGCCGTGCAGGGGATGCCCTTGGGAGGCTTCGCAATAGGTGTTGCCGGCCACTTACAACGCCCCCTTGGTCATGGCGCGGAAAGAGATGAGATCCGACAGCACCACCGCGTCGATGATGCCCCACACCACCGCGGCGATCACGGTGGTCACGGCGAATTTCAGCAGGATATGGGGCCGGCGCGGGGCGCCGCGGTCGGTGCCCGGCTCCGGCGCCTCTTCCGCCCGCACGCCCCAGGGGAGCACGGCGAAGAGGACCACCCACCAGACCACGACATAGACGGCAATGCCGCTGACCAGCCCCATCTCACCCTCCGGTGGCTCTTACGCCTGTTCCAGTTCCACCAGCGTGCCGCAGAAATCCTTGGGATGCAGGAAGAGCACCGGCTTGTCGTGGGCGCCGATCTTCGGCTCCCCGTCGCCCAGCACGCGGGCGCCCTGCGCCTTCAACTGGTCACGGGCGGCCAGGATATCCTCCACCTCGTAACAGATGTGATGGATGCCGCCAGACGGGTTTTTGTCCAGGAACGGGGCGATGGGCGATTTTTCCCCGAACGGGTGCAGCAGTTCGATCTTGGTGTTGGGCAGGGTCACGAACACCACGGTCACGCCGTGAGGCGGCAGATCCACCGGCGCCGACACCGCAGCCCCCAGCGTGTCGCGGTAGAGGGCCGTGGCCGCCGGCAGGTCGGGAACGACGATGGCCACGTGATTGAGCTTACCGATCATAACGAATGGTCCCTTGAGGTCGTGCGGCCGGGGTTATGCCCCCGGTCCGCCTGTGGTGGCCCCATTCTGCTGCAGCGCCGCGCGAATTGCACGGCCCGCGTCGGCATCCGTTCCTACACGCGCACCAGATGAACGTCGGTCACCGGCTTCTTGCCGTGGCTGGCGTTCAGCGCCCGCCGCACGGCGGTGCGCGCCGCCTGACGCACCAGTTCGTCGTCAAGGCGCGAGGTGCGGTTGAGCGCACCCACCGCCTCCCGCACCGTGTCCACCAGATCCAGAATGGTGTCGCGGTGGCTGGCGTCGTCCAGCAGGCCCATCACCGTCACCTGCGGCGCAGTCATCAGCTCGCCCTTGCCGTTCATCACCAGCGTGACCACGGCGGAACCGTTGAAGATCATACGGTGGCGGTCGCGCATGTGCCCGCCTTCCAGCGGCACCAGACGCTTGCCGTCGATGGCCAGCCGTCCGGTGGGCACGCGGGCCACCTTCGCCGCCTCGGGCGCCAGCCGCACCACGTCGCCGTTGGTGGGCACCACCGCTTCCGCGATCTGACAGGCCAGACCCAGTTCGGCCTGGGCCATCTGGTGGCGGGACTCCCCGTGCACCGGCACCAGCACCCGCGGACGCACCCACTGGTACATGCGCACCAACTCGTCGCGGGCCGGGTGGCCGGAGACATGCACCGGCGCGTCATCGGCGGTCAGCACGCGGATGCCCCGCCCCAGCAGAATGTTCTGCAGCCGCCCGATGGCCCGCTCGTTGCCGGGGATCTCGCGGGACGAGAAGATCACCGTGTCGTCCCGGTCCAGCGTCACCTGCGGATGGTCGTTGGCGGCAATGCGGGACAGCGCCGAGCGCGGTTCTCCCTGGCTGCCGGTGCAGACCATCAGGATCTTGTCCTTGGGCAAAAAGCCCGCGTCGTGCTCGGTCAGGAACGGCGGCAGGTCGGACAGGTAGCCGTTGGCCCGCGCCGCCTCGTTGATGCGCCACAGGGACCGGCCCACCAGCGCCACGTGCCGGTCATGGGCGGCGGCGACGGTGGCGATGGAATGCAGCCGCGCCACATTCGTGGCGAAGCAGGTCACGGCGATCCGCCCGCTGGTGATGCGCCCGACCAGATCGTCCAGCGTGTCGCGCACCCCCTCTTCCGAGCCTGAGGAGCCGGGCACCAGCGCGTTGGTGCTGTCGCAGACCAGCGCCAGCACCCCCTCGTCGCCCAGTTGCTTCAGCCGCGCCTCGTCGGTCACCGCCCCCACCAGCGGGGCCGGGTCCAGCTTCCAGTCGCCCGTGTGCACCACCAGCCCCGCGCGGGTGCGGATGGCGATGGCGTTGGGTTCGGGGATCGAATGGGTCAGCGTGACGAATTCCAGATCGAACGGCCCCACCTGGAACCGCCCGCCCAGCGGAATTTCATGGATCGGCACGCGGGAGGTCAGCCCCCGCTCGTGCAGCTTGGCCCGCAGCACCGCGGCGGTGAAGGGCGTGCAATAGACCGGGACCTCCAGATCGGGCCACAGGTACTGCACCGCCCCCAGATGATCCTCGTGCGCGTGGGTCAGGACGATGCCGGCCAGATTGTCCCGCTGTTCGACGATGAACGTGTGGTCGGGCATGATCACGTCCAGGCCCGGCATGGTGTCGTCGGCGAACGAGATCCCCAGATCCACCATCAGCCACTTTCCCCGGTGACCGTAGAGGTTGAGGTTCATGCCGATTTCCCCCGAACCGCCCAGCGGCAGGAAATACAGCCCGTCGTCGTCGGGGTAGAAGGTGGCGGGAAGGCTGTTGTCGTCTCGCGTGCGTGTCATTTCGCCCTGTTGCGCTTGTGGACCAACAGCAACCCCCGCATGGTGAGTTCGTTGTCAACGTGATGGATCATGGATGTGGCCTCGGCGAACACCCGGCCAAGCCCTCCGGTGGCAATAACCGTGACGGGGCGGGCCCCCTCGGGCTCCAGTTCGGCGGCGATGCGGGTCAGCAGCCCCTCGATCATGCCGATGTAGCCCCAGAACATCCCCGACTGCATCGCGCCCACCGTCCCCCGGCCGATGGCCGATTTGGGCCGGATGATCTCCACCTTGGGCAGCTGGGCCGCCACGCGGTGCAGGGCGTCCAGCGCCAGCAGGGGACCGGGGGCGATGGCGCCGCCGACGAAGTTGCCTTCCCCATCCACAACGTCGAATGTGGTGCCTGTTCCGATATCGACAACCACCAGCGGCGTCGGATATGTCGCCGCCGCGGCGATGGAATTGACCAGACGGTCGGCCCCCGCCTCCTTGGGATTGTCCAGCAGGATGGTCAGGCCCAGCTCCACCCCCGGCTCGCCCACCCGCATGGGATCGCAGTGGAAATGGTTCTGACACAGCCGCACCAGATCGAAGCTGGCGGCGGGGACCACGCTGGACAGGATGGCCGCGTCGATGTCGGCGGGCGACAGCCCCTTCAGCGCCATCAGCGAGAACAGCCACACCGCGTATTCATCCGCCGTGCGGCGGCTGTCGGTGGAGATGCGCCACTGCCCGCGCTTGTCGTCCCCGTCGAACACGGCGAAGATGACGTTGGTGTTGCCGGCGTCGATGGCGAGCAGCATGGAAATCAGCGCTCCGTCGCAGGGGGGAAAAACACGTCGCCGGCGGCAATGCGCTGACGGGGACCGCCGTCATCGGGGTCGAGCAGCAGCACACCGTCGCGGTCCAGATCGACGAACCGCCCGGTCAGCGTGCGGTTGGGCAACCGCACCACCACCGGCCCGCCCAGCCCCATGGCCCGCGCCAGCCACCCGTCGCGCACCGGGGTGAAACCACCGGCAAGCCAGCGGTCATACCACAACGCCAGATGGCCGGCATAGACCTCCAGCGCGGCGGCGGGGGTGGCATGAAGCGCCCCTTCCTCCTGTAGCGAGGTGGCGCCGTAATCCGCATCGTGTGGGTAATGGGCCAGATTGACCCCGACCCCCAGCACGATCCACCCATCGCCGCTGCCGTCCAGCGGTTCGGATTCCAAAAGGATTCCCGACAGCTTACGCCCGCCGATCAGGACGTCGTTGGGCCATTTGCAACGGACCGCAGCGCCGCCGGGGAGAAACGCCGCCGCGGTGTCGGCGATGGCCAGCGCTGCCACAAACGACAATTGCGCCGCGGTGGCCGGCGGCACACCTGGGCGCAGGATGGTCGAGGTGTAGAGATTGCCTTCCGGCGAGGACCACGCGCGGCCCCGGCGGCCGCGGCCGCTTTCCTGCCGCCCGGCCCAAACGACGGTACGCTCCGGGCAACCGGAGCGCGCCAGCGTCTTTGCTTCATCGTTGGTGCTGCCGACCGCGGCAAAGCCGACGACCCGGAAGCCGGGAGGCAGGCGCAGAGCGCCCGCCTCAGTCTCCGGGTTCACCGTCATCCGGCGAACAGGGCCGCCGCCGCCGCCGCCGCCGCGTTCAGGATCGGGGCGGGGATCACGAAGAACAGCAGCGTGAACAGGCTGGTGCCGATCAGGATGGCCTGCATCCCGTCGTCGCCAATCGGATCGAACGCTTCCGCCGGCTCATCGAAGTACATGATCTTGATGATCCGCAGGTAGTAGTAGGCGCCCACCACGCTGGTCAGCACGCCGATCACCGCCACCGTGTACAGGTGCGCCTGGATGGCGGCCAGGAAGACATACAGCTTCCCGAAGAAACCGGCCATCGGCGGGATGCCGGCCATGGAGAACATGAAGATCGCCATGGCCGCGGCCAGCATGGGGTTGGTGCGCGACAGGCCGGCGAGATCCTTGATCTCCTCGACCATGCGGCCCTTCTGCTTCATGGACAGGATGACGGCGAAGGCGCCGACGTTCATGAACAGATAGACCGCCATGTAGATCAGCAGGCCGCGGATGCCCTCTTCCGTGCCCGTGGCCAGACCGACCAGCGCGTAGCCGATGTGGCCGATGGACGAGTACGCCATCAGACGCTTGATGTTGCTCTGGGTGATGGCGGCGAAGGAGCCGAGGAACATCGACAGCACCGAGCTGGCGATGATGATCTGCTGCCACTGGTGGGTCATGTGGCCGAACGGCTCGACCAGCAGACGGGTGAACAGGGCGATGGCGGCGATCTTGGGCGCCACGGCGAAGAAGGCGGTGACCGGGGTCGGCGCACCTTCGTACACGTCGGGCGTCCACATGTGGAACGGCACCGCCGACACCTTGAACGCCAGACCGGCGGCCACGAACACCATGCCGACCACCAGACCGGCGGACGGATGTTCACCGCCGGCCAGCAATGCGGCCAGCTTGTCGAAGCTGGTGCTGCCGGCGAAGCCGTAGACCAGCGACGCGCCGTACAGCAGCAGGCCCGAGGACAGGGCGCCCAGGACGAAGTACTTCAGGCCGGCTTCCGACGACTTCGCAGAGTCGCGGCGGAAGGAGGCGATGACGTACAGCGCCAGGCTCTGGGTTTCCAGGCCGACGTACAGCGACATCAGGTCGTTGGCCGACACCATCATCAGCATGCCCAGCGTGGCGAAGAGCATGAGGACGGGGAATTCCGGCTTACGGATCTGTTCGCGCTCCAGATAGGAGAGCGACATCAGCACCGCCAGCGACGAGGCCACCAGCACCAGCACCTTGATGAAGACGCCGAAGGCATCCATCACGAACAGGCCGTTGAAGGTGACGGCCCGCCCGGTGCCGTAGCCCATGGACAGGACCGCGGCGAACAGCATGGCAACGACGGCGATGTAGGCCACGGTCCGGGTGGACGTGTCGCCGCGGAAAACGCCGAGCATCAGGAGCGCCAGACCGGACAGGGCCAGGACGATCTCCGGCAGCGCCGGCCAAAGGTCGGGGAACGGGGCGATCATGGCTTATCCTTTACCGAACGGCCACAGCGACGTTGCCGGCGGCGGCGAGCTTGGTTTGATAGACGGTGATGAGCTGCTCGACCGACGCGGCGGGCACCGACAGGAAGCTGTTGGGATAGATGCCCATCCACAGCACCACAATGATCAGCGGGACGAACACCGCCACTTCCCGCGGGGTCAGGTCGAACATGGACCGGACGTGCGGGTTGGTGATGACGCCGTAGACCACGCGGCGGTACAGCAGCAGGGCATAGGCAGCCCCCAGCACCAGACCCAGGGCCATCAGGGTGGCGACCCAGGTGTTGTCGCGGAAGGCGCCCAGCAGCACCAGGAATTCGCCGATGAACCCGGAGGTGCCCGGCAGGCCGACCGAAGCCAGCGTCATGAACAGGAACACGACCGCGTACTTGGGCATCAGCTTCACCAGACCGCCGTACTGGGCGATCTCGCGGGTGTGCATCCGGTCATAGACCACACCGACGCACAGGAACAACGCACCCGACACCACACCGTGCGACAGCATCTGGAAGATGGAGCCGCCGATGCCCTGGGTATTCAGCGTGAACATGCCGACCGTCACATAACCCATGTGGGCCACCGACGAATAGGCGATCAGCTTCTTCATATCCTCCTGCGCCAGCGCCACCAGCGAGGTGTAGACCAGGGCGACGATGGACAGGGTGTAGACCAGCGGGGCGAAGAACTCGGTGGCTTCCGGCAGGATCGGGATGTTGAAGCGCAGGAAACCGTACCCGCCCATCTTCAGCAGCACGCCGGCCAGGATGACCGAACCGGCGGTCGGCGCTTCCACGTGGGCGTCGGGCAGCCAGGTGTGGACCGGCCACATGGGCACCTTCACCGCGAAGGAGGCGAAGAAGGCCAGCCACAGCCACATCTGCATCGACCGCGGAAAGGCGGTGGCGGTGATGGTCGGCACGTCGGTGGTCCCGGCGACGAAGTACATGGCCATGATGGCCAGCAGCATCAGCACCGAACCCAGGAGCGTGTAGAGGAAGAACTTGAAGGCGGCATAGACGCGGCGCGGACCGCCCCAGACACCGATGATGAGGAACATCGGGATCAGGACGCCTTCGAAGAACATGTAGAACAGCACGAAGTCCAGCGCGCAGAACATACCGATCATCAAGGTCTCGAGGACCAGGAAGGCGACCATGTATTCCTTGACGCGCTTCTGCACCGATTCCCACGACGCCAGCACGCACAGCGGCATCAGGAAGGTGGACAGGATGACGAACAGCACCGAAATGCCGTCCACACCCATGTGGTAGGAGATCTTGAAGGCGGGGATCCACTCCGCCTTCTCGACCATCTGGTAGTTGGGGTTGCTGGGATCGAAGTTGATCCAGATGAACAGCGACAGGGCGAAGGTAATGAGGGTCGTCCACAGCGCCACATTGCGGGCGTTGCGGTCCACGTCTTCCTTGCTGCCCCGGATGATCAGGATGAACAGCGCCCCGACAAGCGGAAGGAAGGTCGTAATCGACAGGATTGGCCAACCAGCCATGGTGAAGAAGCCTCCCTAACCGCTCAGCCGACGATGGAGAGCCAGATGACGAGCAGCACGATGCCGATCACCATCGCAAACGCATAGTGGTAGACGTACCCGGACTGGAGCCGTGCTGCACGCGTGGCAACGTCGCGGGTGGCGGCGGCAACCCCGTCGGGGCCGACGCCATCGATCAGGGCACCGTCGCCCGACTTCCACAGGCCGTAGCCCAGCTTGCGGGCCGTCTGCACGAACAGCGCGTCGTACAGTTCGTCGAAGTACCACTTGTGGAAGAAGAACTGGTGGATGCCCCGGAAAGTCCCGGCGATCTTGGCCGGCAGCGACGGGATCGACATGTACAGCACGTACGCCATGGCGATACCGGCCAGACCGACGATCAGCGGCATCACCGGCACCCAGCCCGGCAGGCCATGGTGCGCCTTTTCGATGCTGTCGTTGTCGTGCAGGACGAACAGCGCCTTGCCCCAGAACTCCGCACGGTGTTCGCCGACGAAGTTGTTGTGGAACAGGACACCGGCGAACAGAGCCCCCAGCGCCAGCACGAACAGCGGGATCAGCATGACCCACGGCGATTCATGCACATGGTCCATCACCTCCTTGCTCGCCCGCGGCTTGCCATGGAAGGTCATGAACAGCAGACGCCAGGAGTAGAAGGCGGTCATGAAGGCCGCGGCGATGCCGAGCCAGAAGGCGAACTTGCCCACCGCCGAATGCGCGCCGAAGGCCGCTTCCAGGATCATGTCCTTGGAATAGAAGCCGGCGAAGAAGGGCAGACCGGCCAGCGCCAGATTGCCGATCCACATCATGGCATAGGTGATCTTGATCTTGCTCCACACGCCGCCCATGTTGCGCATGTCCTGCTCACCGGACAGGGCGTGGATGACCGAACCGGCGCCGAGGAACAGCAGCGCCTTGAAGAAGGCGTGCGTGAACAGGTGGAACATCGCCGCACCGTAGGCGGACACGCCGGCGGCGAAGAACATGTAGCCGAGCTGGCTCATGGTCGAATAGGCGATGACGCGCTTGATGTCGAATTGGGTGAAGCCGATGGTCGCCGCGACGAAGGCCGTCATGGCACCCACCACCGTCACCACCTCCAGCGCGCCGGGGGCGTACTCGAACACCGGCGACAGGCGGCAGACCATGAACACGCCAGCGGTCACCATGGTGGCCGCGTGAATGAGGGCCGACACCGGGGTCGGGCCTTCCATCGCGTCCGGCAGCCAGGTGTGCAGGCCAAGCTGGGCCGACTTGCCCATGGCGCCCATGAACAGCAGCAGGCAGGCGCAGGTCAGCGCCGGGAATTCCCAGGACAGGAAGTGGATCTTGGCATTGATCAGTTCCGGCGCCTTGGCGAACACCGTGTCGAACTGGACCGAGCCGGTCAGCACGAAGATCGCAAAGATGCCGAGCGCGAAGCCGAAGTCGCCGACGCGGTTGACCAGAAACGCCTTCATCGACGCGTCGTTGGCCGACTTCTTCTCGTACCAGAAGTTGATCAGCAGGTACGACGCCACACCGACGCCTTCCCAGCCGAAGAACATCTGCACGAAGTCGTTGGCGGTCACCAGCGACAGCATGAAGAAGGTGAACAGCGACAGGTACGCCATGAACCGCGGCTTCTGCGGATCGTGGCTCATGTAGCCGACCGAGTAGACGTGGACCATGGCCGACACGGTGTTGACCACGATCAGCATCACCGCCGTCAACTGGTCCACCCGCAGCGTCCACGACACGTCGAAGGCGCCGCTGGTGATCCACGAGAACAGCACGGTGGTGCGCGGCGCGTTGTGGCCGGTGACGCTGAAGTACAGCGCCCACGACAGCACCATCGCCGTCAGCACCGCACCGCAGGTCACGATCTGGGCAACACGGTCGCGCCAGTCGGGGCCGTGGTGGTCGTCATGACCGTGCCCATGGCCATGGTCGTCGGCGGCAGCGCCGTGGCCGTGGTCATCATGAGCGTCATGGGAATGGGCGTGGGAGTCATGACCATGATCGTCGTGACCATGGCCGTGGGATGCGTGCGCGTGCACCTCGCCCGGCCCCTTCGCGAACAGCGCGATGGCACCGGCGACGAGGAAGGCGAGCAGCGGGAGGAATACGACGAGGACTTCCATGACGCTGCCTCAGCCCTTCATCAGGTTGATGTCTTCGACACGGATGGTGCCGCGGTTGCGGAAGTAGACCACCAGGATGGCGAGGCCGATGGCGGCTTCCGCCGCGGCCACCGTCAGGATGATCATCGAGAAGACCTGCCCCGTCAGATCGTTCAGGAAGACCGAGAACGAAATCAGGTTCAGGTTCACCGCCAGAAGCATCATTTCGATCGACATCAGAATGACGATGACGTTCTTGCGGTTCAGGAAGATTCCGAACACGCCCAGCGTGAACAGAATCGCGGCAACCGTCAGGTAATGACCGAGCCCGATGTCCATATCAGATGCCTCCCCCCGTCGACACCTTGCGGATCGTCACCGTTTCGTCACGGCGGCGGGCAAGCTGCGCGGAAACGTTCTGTTTGCGCACCCCTTCACGCTGGCGCAGCGTCAGCACGATGGCGCCGATCATGGCGATCAGCAGCACGATGCCGGAGGCCTGGAAGAGGTAGACGTAGTGGGTGTAGACGAGTTGCCCCAGCGCCTCGGTGTTGGTGACCGCGGGTGCGACCGCCTTCGCCTTCGCCGCCGTTTCCAGCGCGCTGTGCGAAATCAGCGACGGCCCCAGCACCATCACCAGTTCAAGGAGCAGCACCAGCCCGACCAGACCGCCGATCGGCAGGTACTGGAGGAAGCCGGCCCTGAGATCCTTGAGGTTGATGTCGAGCATCATGACCACGAACAGGAACAGCACCGCCACGGCGCCCACATAGACGATGACCAGGATCATCGCCAGGAATTCGGCCCCCATGAGCACGCACAGTCCCGCCGCCTGGAAGAAGGCGAGGATGAGGAAAAGGACCGAATGAACGGGATTGCGCGCCGAGATGACCATCACGCCGGAGGCCAGCAGCAGCGTCGCGAAAAGGTAGAAGGACAAGCTTTGTACAATCATCGGTTTCCCCGCCTCCGCGGTCGAGGGGTGGTGTTTCCGTCCGTTCCGGGCGTTGGTCCGGGGCCGCCTGGGCGGCGAGGGCGTCGCGGCCCGAAGCGCGCCGCCCCCATCGATAAGGCCCCGTGACCAGCGTCAGCGGTACGGTGCTTCGGCGGCCAGGTTGGCGGCGATCTGGGCTTCCCAGCGGTCGCCGTTCTCCAGCAGCTTCTGCTTGTTGTAGAAAAGCTCCTCCCGAGTCTCGGTCGAGAACTCGAAGTTGGGGCCTTCGACGATGGCATCGACCGGGCAGGCTTCCTGACAGAAGCCACAGTAGATGCACTTGGTCATATCGATGTCGTAGCGCGTGGTGCGGCGGCTGCCGTCGTCCCGCGGTTCGGCTTCGATGGTGATGGCCAGCGCCGGGCACACCGCTTCGCACAGCTTGCAGGCGATGCAGCGTTCCTCGCCGTTGGGATAGCGGCGCAGCGCGTGTTCGCCGCGGAAACGCGAACTGATCGGCCCCTTTTCATAGGGGTAGTTCAGCGTCACCTTCGGCTTGAACATATAGCTGAAGGTCAGGGCCATACCGCTGATCAGCTCGCTCAGAAAGAAACTGCGCGCCGTCTGGTCCAGAAATGCCATGGCCGTCGTCTCCTTGTTGAGGCGGGCGCCTCGGCCGTGCGCCCGCCCTGTTCTTATCCTCGGGGGTACCGCCGGTTCAGGCTCACTTCGGCAGCCAGCCGAAGGTCACCAGCACGCCCGCCGTCAGCACCACCCACAGCAGCGAGAAGGGAAGGAACACCTTCCACCCCAGGCGCATCAGCTGGTCGTAACGGTAGCGCGGCATGGTGGCGCGCACCCACAGGAAGACGAAGAGGCAGAACGCGATCTTCAGCGCGAACCACACGATGCCCGGCACCCAGGTGAAGGGCGCGATGGGCAGCGGCGGCAGCCAACCGCCGAGGAACAGGATGGAGGTCATCCCGCTCATCAGGATCATGTTGGCGTATTCACCCAGGAAGAACAGCGCGAAGGGGGCCGAGCTGTATTCCACCATGAAGCCGGCCACCAGTTCCGACTCGCCTTCGGGCAAGTCGAAGGGAGCGCGGTTGGTTTCCGCCAGCGCCGAGATGAAGAAGATCACGAACATCGGCAACAGCGGCACGACGAACCAGATCGTCTTCTGGGCGTTGACGATGGCGGTCAGGTTCAGCGACCCGACGCACAGCAGCACGCTGATGATGACGAAGCCCATGGAGACTTCGTACGACACCATCTGGGCCGCCGAGCGCAGCGCACCGAGGAAGGCGTAGCGGGAGTTGGACGCCCAGCCCGCCATCACGATGCCGTACACACCAAGCGACGAGATGGCGAAGAGGTACAGGATACCGACGTTGATGTTGGTCAGCACCAGCCCGTCGCCGAACGGGATCACCGCCCAGGCCACGAGGCTGAGGAAGAACGTCATCATCGGCGCCAGATAGAAGACGATGCGGTTGGCGCCGGCGGGGAGAACCTGTTCCTTGGCGAACAGCTTCAGACCGTCCGCAAAGGGCTGCAACAGACCGAAGGGTCCGACCACGTTCGGCCCCTGACGGAGCTGGATGGCGCCCATCACCTTACGCTCGGCATAGGTCAGGTACGCCACGGCAACCAGCAACGGCACCACGATGGCCAGAATTTGAAGAACGATGATGATCAGCGGCAGGAGAAAGCCGCTCCAGATCTCAGCCATGGGTTCCGGTCCTCTCCTGGGCAGGCTGCACCGTTTCGCTGCACGCGGCCATGGTGGCCGACGCACGGCTGATCGGGTCGGTCATGAAGAAGTTGGCCACCGGCGACACGAAGTCCGCGCCGTCCACCGCACCGGCGGTGCCGAAGCTCTGCCACGGGGCCGGCACCACGGTGCCGGTCTTGGCGAACACCGGGTTGATCTCGGCCATGCGGGCGCGCACCTGCGACAGGCTGTCGTAGGGCAGCGTGTGACCCAGCACGTCCGACAGGGCGCGCAGGATCTTCCAGTCTTCGCGGGCCTCGCCGGGCGGGAACACCGCCAGCCGGCCCAACTGCGGGCGGCCTTCGGTGTTGACGTAGGTGGCGTTCTTTTCCGTGTAGGCGGCGCCCGGCAGGATGACGTCGGCGCGGTGGGCGCCGGCATCGCCGTGGTGACCTTGATAGATCACGAAGGCCGAGCCGAGCTTGGCGGTGTCGATCTCGTCGGCACCCAGCAGGTACACCACGTCGATGGCGCCCTTGGATGCCCCATCGAGGATGCCGGCCACGGAGCGGCCCCCCGGACCCGGCACGAAGCCGGCGTCGAGAGCGCCGACGCGGCCCGCGGCGGTGTGCAGCACGTTGAAGCCGTTCCAGCCCTCGCGCACCGCACCCGCCGATTCGGCGAGCTGGCGCACCAGCGCGTGGACCGCCAAGCCGTCGGCGCGCTGGAACGCGCCCTGGCCGACGATGATCAGCGGCGCCTTGGCGTTCTTCAGCACCGCGGCGAAATCGCCCTGGCCGTCGATCAGGCCCTGCACCGCCGCCGGGCCGTTGCCCAGGATGGTGGCGGGGTAGTTGAGCGACGGGTTGCCGCCGATCACACCCACCGTCAGGCCACCTTGCAGGTAGCGCTTGCGGATGCGGGCGTTGATCAGAGCCGCTTCATGGCGCGGGTTGGTGCCGACCAGCAGGATGACGTCGGCCTGTTCGATCCCGGCGATGGTGGAATTGAACAGGTAGCCGGCGCGCACGCTGGTGTCGTACAGCGCACCGTCCTGACGGCAGTCGAGGTTCGGCGACCCCAGCGCAGCCATCAGATCCTTCAGCGCCGTCACCGATTCCACATCGACCAGATCACCGGCGATGGCGGCGATGCGGTCGCCGGACAAGCCCTTGAGCTTGGCGGCGATGGCGGTGAAGGCTTCGGCCCAGGTGGCGGGCTGCAGCTTGCCGTTCTTACGGACGTAGGGGCGATCGAGACGCTGGCGCTTCAGCCCGTCACAGGCGTAGCGGCTCTTGTCCGACAGCCATTCCTCGTTGATGTCCTCGTTGACGCGCGGCAGCACGCGCATCACCTCGGGCCCACGGGCATCCACGCGGATGTTGGAACCGACGGCGTCGAACACGTCCACCGATTCCGTCTTGCGCAGTTCCCACGGACGCGCGGTGAAGGCGTAGGGCTTGTGGGTCAGCGCCCCCACCGGACAGACGTCGGCGAGGTTGCCGGCCATTTCCGAGCCGATGGCCTGCTCCACGAAGGTGGTGATTTCCATGTGCTCGCCGCGGAACACGCCGCCGAGGGCCGGCACGCCGGCGATCTCGTTGATGAAGCGGACGCAGCGGGTGCAATGGATGCAACGGGTCATGATGGTCTTGATGACCGGACCCATATACTTGTCCTTCACCGCCCGCTTGGCTTCGGTATAGCGCCCCTTGTCCATGCCGTAGGCGACGGCCTGGTCCTGAAGGTCGCATTCACCGCCCTGATCGCAGATGGGGCAATCCAGCGGGTGGTTGATGAGCAGGAATTCCATCACCCCCTTGCGGGCCTTGTGGACCGTGGGGGTGTCGGTCTTGATCACCATCCCATCGGCGCACGGCATGGCGCACGCGGCGATGGGCTTGGGCGCACGCTCCATTTCCACCAGGCACATGCGGCAGTTGGCCGGCACGGACAGGCGTTCGTGGTAGCAGAAGCGCGGGATCTCGATACCGAGCTGTTCGCAGGCCTGGAGCACCGAAGTGCCCGCCTCGACCTCGATCTCGATCCCGTCGATGGTCAGTTTCGGCATGGGACGTCGGTGCTCCCTTACTCGGCAGCCATGGACTGAGCGGTATTGCGGTAGGCCAGGATGCGGCGTTCCAGTTCCGGCCGGAAATGGCGGATCAGGCCCTGCACCGGCCATGCGGCGGCATCACCCAGCGCGCAGATGGTGTGACCCTCGATCTGCTTGGTGACCTGGAACAGCATGTCGATTTCCTCGACCCGCGCGTTGCCGCGGACCATGCGGTCCATCATGCGCATCAGCCAGCCGGTGCCTTCACGGCACGGCGTGCACTGGCCGCAGGATTCATGGGCGTAGAACTTCGACAGCCGGGCGATGGCCTTCACGATGTCGGTGGACTTGTCCATCACGATCACCGCGGCGGTGCCCAGACCCGACCCCACTTCGCGCAGCGAGTCGAAATCCATCAGCACCGTGTCGCACACCGTCTTCGGCATCATCGGCACCGAGGATCCGCCGGGGATGATCGCCAGCAGGTTGTCCCACCCGCCGCGCACGCCGCCGGCGTGCTTTTCGATCAGCTCCTTCAGCGGGATGCCCATCTCCTCTTCCACGTTGCACGGCTTGTTCACGTGGCCGGAGATGCAGAACAGCTTGGTGCCGCTGTTCTTCGGGCGGCCCAGACCGGCGAACCAGCCGGCACCACGGCGCAGGATGGTCGGAACCACCGCGATGGATTCGACGTTGTTCACCGTCGTGGGGCACGAGTACAGGCCCGCCTGCGCCGGGAACGGCGGCTTGTTGCGGGGCTGGCCCTTTTTGCCCTCGATGGATTCGATGAGCGCGGTTTCCTCGCCGCAGATGTACGCACCCGCACCCCGGTGGATGTAGATGTCGTAATCATAGCCCGAGCCGCAGGCGTTCTTGCCGATCAGACCGGCGGCGTAGGCCTCGTCGATGGCCACCTGCACCGCCGAGGTCTCGTTGTAGAACTCGCCGCGGATGTAGATGTAGCAGGCGGACGCCCCGATGGCGAAACCGGCGATCAGGCAGCCTTCGATCAGCTTGTGCGGATCGTGGCGCAGAATGTCGCGGTCCTTGCAGGTGCCGGGCTCGCCTTCGTCGGCGTTGATGACCAGATAGACCGGCTTGTCGGTGACGTTCTTGGGCATGAAGGACCACTTCATGCCGGTCGAGAAGCCCGCACCGCCGCGGCCGCGCAGGCCCGATTCCTTGACCTGCTCGATGATCCAGTCACGGCCCTTGTCCAGGATGGCCTTGGTGCCGTCCCAGTCGCCGCGCGTGCGGGCGGCGTCCAGGCCGAAGCTCTGGAAGCCGTAGAGGTTGGTGAAGATCCGATCCTCGTCGCGAAGCATCGTCGGCCCTCCCTTACTCGTTGCCCTGCGGGGCGGTGAACGCCTTCAGGGTCGTCGGGCCGCCGGCGGGGCACGACGTCTGGCGGCCGGTCTGCGACCCGGCCTTGGGCGTTTCGCCGCGCACCAGCGCGTCGATGATCGCTGTCATGTGCTGGGCCGACACGTCTTCATAGAAGTCGTCGCCGATCTGCACGATGGGGGCATTGACACAGGCCCCCAGGCACTCCACCTCTCGCAGCGTGAAACGGCCATCGGCGGAGGTTTCCCCCAGCGCGATCCCCATCTTGTCCTCGCACGCCTTCACCACGTCGTCGGACCCGCGCAGCCAGCAGGGGGTGGTGGTGCAGACCTGCACCACGTGCTTACCAACGGGCGACAGGTTGTACATGGTGTAGAAGGTCGCCACCTCGTACGCCTTGATGCGCGGCATCTTCAGCAGGTCGGCGACGTAATCCATGGCCACGCGGGGCAGCCAGCCGTCGTTCTGGCGCTGGGCCAGATCGAGCAACGGCATCACCGCGCTCATCTGGCGGCCCGCCGGATACTTGGCGATGATCTTCTGCGCCCGGTCGAGATTCGCGGGCGTGAAGGCGAAGCTGGTCGGCTCCTGGATCGGAGCGGCGGAAGCGGCGCTCATCGGTCGATCTCTCCGAACACGATGTCCATGGACGCGATGTTGGCAACCGCGTCGGCCAGCATGTGGCCCTTGGACATGAAATCGAGGCCCTGAAGATGGGCGAAGCCCGGTGCCTTGATGTGGCAGCGGTACGGGCGGTTGGTGCCGTCGGCGACCAGATAGACCGCGAATTCGCCCTTGGGCGCTTCGATGGCCGTGTAGGTTTCGCCCGCCGGAACGTGGAACCCTTCGGTGAAGAGCTTGAAGTGGTGGATGAGCGCTTCCATCGACCGCTTCATCTCGGCGCGCGGCGGCGGGGCGACCTTGCGGTCCTGCACCTTCACCGGGCCGTCCGGCAGTTCCTTCAGACACTGGCGGATGATGCGCAGCGACTGGGTCATTTCCTCGAAACGCACCAGATAGCGCGCCCAGCAGTCGCCGGTCAGGCCGACCGGAACGTCGAAGTCCATCTTGTCGTAGACTTCGTAGGGCTGGCTCTTGCGCAGATCCCACGCCACGCCGGACCCGCGCAGCATCGGGCCGGTGAAGCCCCAATCCAGCGCCTGCTCCTTGGTGACGACACCGATGTCCACCGTGCGCTGCTTGAAGATGCGGTTTTCCGTCAGCAGACGGTCCACGTCTTCCATGAACTTCGGGAAGGTCTCGGTGAATTCCCAGATGTCGTCGGTCAGGCCCGCGGGCAGATCGTACGACACCCCGCCGGGACGGAAGTAGTTGGCGTGCAGGCGCGCACCGCACACCCGCTCATAGAACTCCATGAGCTTTTCACGCTCTTCGAAGCCCCACAGCGCCGGCGTCAGCGCACCCACGTCCAGCGCACCGGTGGTGATGGACAGCAGGTGGTTCAGGATGCGGGTGATTTCGGAGAACAGCACGCGGATGTACTGGGCGCGCGGGGGCACCTGGACCCCCAGCAGCTTTTCGATGCCGAGCACATAGGCGTGCTCCATGCTCATCGGTGACACATAGTCGAGCCGGTCGAAGTACGGAATGGCCTGGATGTAGGTCTTGTACTCGATCAGCTTTTCGGTGCCGCGGTGCAGCAGGCCGATGTGCGGGTCGCAGCGTTCCACGACCTCGCCATTCAATTCCATCACCAGGCGCAGCACGCCGTGGGCCGCAGGGTGCTGCGGCCCGAAGTTCATGGTGTAGGGCTTGATGTGCGTCTTGGCCGACGGGCCGGCCAGCGGGCTTTCGGACGTTGCGATGGTCACGGCGTGCTCCCCTTCGGGGTCTGGGCCTTCTCGTCGCCGGGCAGCATGACGTTGGTCATGCCTTCCCACGGGCTGAGGAAGTCGAAGGTGCGGAAATCCTGGGTCAGGCTGACCGGCTCGTAGACCACGCGCTTCTGGTCTTCGTCGTAGCGCATTTCCACATAGCCGGTGAGGGGGAAGTCCTTGCGGAACGGATGCCCCTCGAAGCCATAGTCGGTCAGGATACGGCGCAGATCGGGATGGCCGTCGAAGAACACCCCGTACATGTCCCACGTCTCGCGCTCGAACCAGTTGGCGGCGCTGTAGACGGACACCACCGACGGAACCGGCGTTTCCTCGTCCGTCGTCACCTTCACGCGGATGCGCTGATTGTGCGACAGGCTCAACAGGTTATAGACCACCTCGAACCGTTCTTCCCGGTCGGGGTAGTCCACGGCGGTGACGTCCATGATCTGCTCGAACCGGCTGGCGGGATCATCGCGCAGGTACGTCAGCACCTTCACGATGGCGGCCCGGCGCACCGTCACCATCAATTCGCCGAGCCGCAGCTCGACCTTCAGAACGTCGTCGCCCAAAGCCGCGGCGACCACGTCCCCAAGTTCCTTCAGCGCATGTTCCGACATGGGCGTACCGCCTGTTCGTTAGCGCGCGATGCGATTGCCGCGCCTGATTTTCTTTTGGAGCTGGAGAATGCCGTAGATCAGCGCCTCGGCGGTCGGGGGACAGCCGGGCACATAGATATCCACGGGCACGATCCGGTCGCAGCCGCGGACCACCGCATAGGAATAGTGGTAGTAGCCGCCGCCGTTGGCGCACGAACCCATGGAAATGACCCAGCGGGGCTCCGGCATCTGGTCATAGACCTTGCGGAGTGCCGGGGCCATCTTGTTGGTCAGCGTGCCGGCCACGATCATGCAGTCCGACTGGCGCGGGCTGGGACGGGGAATCACGCCGAAGCGGTCCAGGTCGTACCGGCTCATGTACGCGTGGATCATCTCCACCGCGCAGCAGGCCAGACCGAAGGTCATCGGCCACAGCGAGCCGGTGCGCGCCCAGGCCAGCACATCCTCGTACTTGGCGAGGATATAGCCCTTGTCCTGGATCTCGTCGCTCACCGCGCGCAGATAGGCGTCCTGTTCCGGTCCGGGCGGAATCGGCGCCAGGGCGTTGGCTGCCTTCACTCCCATTCCAGAGCTCCTTTCTTCCATTCATAGACGAAGCCGATGGTCAGAACCCCCAGGAACACCATCATCGACCAGAAGCCGAAGGTGCCGATGTCGGCCAGGGTGATCGCCCAGGGGAACAGGAAAGCGACTTCGAGGTCGAAGATGATGAACAGGATCGAGACCAGATAGAACCGCACCTCGAACTTGGCGCGGGCATCCTCGAACGGCTCGAAACCGCATTCGTAAGGAGAAACCTTCTCAGCATCCGGCAGCTTCGGGCTGATCACGTACGACGCGACCACCATCACGGCGGCCAGCGCGATTGCGATAAGCAGGAACACCAGGATCGGAAGGTATTCAATGATCAGCGGGTTGCTCACCGCATTCCTCCCATAAGCCCAAAACCGCCCCCCGCCGCGGGGATGGCGCCCTGAAAGCAGGACGGCATATGCGACCGGTTGCGGAGGATTAGACTGATTAGCCCGTCAGACGGGGCGCAATATAGGCCGGTTGGATCACCAAGAAAAGCAGTTTGAGTCATTCCGTTGCAGCGGCGCTCCGACGCACGCAACAGGTAATACCATTGAAAGATTGGGGAAAATCTTAAGAAAAAAGAAAGCCTGATGCAGCGGGCAAGACTATGACCGCCAAGCGGCGACATCAACAACGAAGAAGAGGGGGGATAAAATGGCGCGAGTGACGGGACTTGAACCCGCGGCCTCCGGCGTGACAGGCCGGCGCTCTAACCAACTGAGCTACACCCGCGCAATGCCTTTCGATCGAAAGGCGCACCGTAAATTTTGACCCGGAGTGTCAAGTCCGGTTTTCACTGGTGCGGTCCGAAGCGGCTGCGCCGTTCGGTGGGCGGTTTCTAGCCGCCCCTCGCCCCCCTGTCAATGAAGAAATTTCACGGTTCGGTCATTGCACGGTCACGACAGCCCAAGCTGCCGGTGGCGCATGGCCTCCAGCCGGTCGAACGCGGCGTCGAAACCATCGGGCGGAGGCCGCCGATCGGTCGAATCGGGGCCACCGATACGGGTCAGCGTGGTTTCCAGCGCCTTGGCCAAAAGCTCCGCGGTTTCCAGATCGTTTTCATCCAGAGCCAGTTCCAGCGCCTGCATGATGCGTTCGCCCAGCCGGCGTTCGTCCCCATGATAAGCCGATGTCATGACGGTGCTCCCCGTCCGAGGTGACGTTTTGCCCATTATAACATGGGACTGTTCGCGCCTTCGTCCATTCGGGTGCGACACTTCCCCCCGCCGTGGTGCGAGCGGGGCAGCTTTGCATACGGGAATCGGCGCATCGGACCGTCCCGCGCTTGTTCGAAACCGCTACCCCTGATAGGGGTAATCCTAAGAGACATTAGGATTCAGCAGCCGCCCGACCATGAAGCCTTTCACCACCGCCGCTCTTTGGTCCGCCGCGTCCGCTCTTGCCTTTGCGGCCAGTTCGGCCAGCGCCAAATTCCTCGGACAGAAGCTGCCGATCGCCGAACTCGCCTTTTTCCGCGCCGTGTTCGGGGTTGTGGTTCTGGCCGGCGTCTGGCAGTTCGTCGCCGATCTTGGCAAGGCGCGCGATCCCATCGGCCATGTGCTGCGTTGCGGGCTGGGCGTGGTGGCGCTCTACTCTCTTATGTACGCGTTTGCCACGATTCCACTGGGATTGGCTTCCCTCCTGTTCTTCAGCCGGATCCTGCTGCTGCCGGTGGCTGCGCGGATCATGCTGGGAGAGCGGGCCAGTGCGGGTATCTGGGCTGCGGTGCTTCTGGGTTTTGCCGGAGCCCTCCTGTCGTCCTGGCCGGCGGCAAGCTTGCCGGAATGGCGACTCGGGGTCGGCGCAGCGCTGCTGGCGGCCATCGCCTCCGCCGGGTCGCAAACGGCGGTCCGGCGCCTGACCTTCACCAATTCCCCTGGCCTGATCGTGTTGATCTATACCGCGGTATCGGTCGCCGCAACTCTACCCATGGCCTCCCTGACCTGGGTCACCCCGCTGGTCGGGGACTGGCCGGTCCTGGCGGCGTTGGGTCTGCTGGCCCTCGCCTCGCAGTTTGCGGCGGCCTGCGCCTTTCAAAAGGCGCCGGTCAGCTTTCTCGCCCCGCTGGACTTTCTGACGATTCCCATCGCGGCGGCCTTCGGCTATGCCCTGTTCGCTGAAATCCCCAGCGCATGGACCATCGCCGGATCGGTTCTGGTCCTGGGCTCCAGCGCCTGGGTCACCGTCAAAAGCTCCCAGACTCAAACCTAAGCATGTC
This sequence comes from Azospirillum fermentarium, assembly GCF_025961205.1. Taxonomy (NCBI): domain Bacteria; kingdom Pseudomonadati; phylum Pseudomonadota; class Alphaproteobacteria; order Rhodospirillales; family Azospirillaceae; genus Azospirillum; species Azospirillum fermentarium. Next base: position 202,465 of record NZ_JAOQNH010000002.1, on the reverse strand, counting down.
TGAATTCAGAATGTGGTGGGCGATGAGGGTTTCGAACCCCCGACCCTCTCGGTGTAAACGAGATGCTCTACCGCTGAGCTAATCGCCCCCAAGACCGTCCGCGGACAGGGCGGACGGCGATACGTGCCGCTGTGGAAACGGCACGGCGCCTTCTATATCCCGAAAGCCGGGCTCAGTTCAAAGCGTCTTTCAACGTCTTGCCCGGCTTGAACTTCGGCTGCTTCGATGCCGGAATGTCGATCTTTTCGCCGGTACGGGGGTTACGCCCCTCGGTGGCCGCGCGCTCGGACACGGCAAAGGTGCCGAAACCGACCAGACGCACTTCATCGCCCTTGGTCAGGCTGTCGGCAATGGTGCTGAACACCGCATCAACCGCCTTCGTGGCGTCGTTCTTGGACAGGCCCGCGGCTTCGGCCACCTGCGCCACGAGATCGTTCTTGTTCACCCGGCACCCCCTATGACAAGGCCATTTCGGCACGAACGGCGGCTGCCGCCCCCTTTGCCTTTGCCGGATGACTCTAGCCGGACGAAACGGCGACCGTCAATGCATGACGGCCGCCGAGTCCTCACGATTACCACCCGTCACCCCGCCGGCTGCCCGGCACGGGTCTCAGGAAGCGGCCTCAATGACGCAGGACATCGCCGCCCTTGTCCGCTTCCGGCGGCTTGGCCGCCGCGTCGGACGCTTCCGGCTCGGCCCATTCGATGGGCTCCAGGGGTTTGACCAGGGCGTTCTTCAGCACCTCGTCCGCCGACGACACCGGAATGATCTCCAGTCCCCGCTTCACGTTCTCGGGGATGTCGGCCAGATCCTTCACGTTGTCCTTGGGGATCAGCACATGCTTCAGGCCACCGCGCAGGGCGGCCAGCAGCTTTTCCTTCAGCCCCCCGATGGGCAGCACCCGGCCACGCAGCGTGATCTCACCGGTCATCGCCACGTCCTTGCGCACCGGGATACCGGTGAGCACGGACACGATGGAGGTGATCATCGCCACCCCCGCCGACGGACCGTCCTTGGGCGTCGCCCCTTCCGGCACGTGGACGTGGATGTCACGCTTTTCGAACAGGGTCGGCTTGATGCCGAAGGCGGTGGCCCGCGACTTCACATAGCTTTCCGCCGCCTGCACCGACTCCTTCATCACGTCGCCCAGCTTGCCGGTGGTGGTCACACGGCCCTTGCCCGGCAGAGCCACCGCCTCGATGGACAGCAGTTCGCCGCCCACCTCGGTCCAGGCCAGACCGGTGGTGACGCCCACCAGATCCTCCAGTTCCGCTTCACCGAAGTGGAAGCGGCGCACACCGGCATACTTGTCGAGATTCCGGCGGGAGACGGACACCTTTTCGGTGCCCTTCATCAGGATTTCCTTCACCGCCTTGCGGCAAAGGTTGGCGATCTCACGCTCCAGACTGCGCACGCCGGCTTCGCGGGTGTAATAACGGATCAGGTCACGCAGCGCGTCGTCGGAGATGGCGAATTCGCCCTTCTTCAGACCCGCGGCCTTGATCTGCTTGTCGATCAGGTGGCGCTTGGAGATCTCGACCTTTTCATCTTCGGTGTAGCCGGCGACACGGATGATCTCCATGCGGTCCAGCAGCGGCTGGGGCATGCGCAGGGAATTGGCCGTGCAGACGAACATCACGTCCGACAGGTCGTAATCCACCTCCAGGTAATGGTCGGCGAAGGTGCCGTTCTGTTCGGGATCCAGCACCTCCAGCAGGGCCGAGGAGGGATCGCCGCGCCAGTCGGCACCGAGCTTGTCGATTTCGTCCAGCAGGAACAGCGGGTTGGACGACTTCGCCTTCTTCATGCCCTGGATCACCTTGCCGGGCATGGAGCCGATGTAGGTGCGGCGGTGGCCGCGCACTTCGGCCTCGTCCCGCACGCCGCCCAGCGACATGCGCACGAAATTACGCCCGGTGGCGTTGGCGATGGATTTGCCAAGCGAGGTCTTGCCCACGCCGGGCGGGCCGACGAGGCAGAGGATCGGTCCCTTCACCTTGTTCATCCGGTTCTGGACGGCAAGGTATTCCAGGATGCGTTCCTTCACCTTGTCCAGGCCGTAATGGTCGGTATCGAGCACCTTCTGGGCGAGCTTGATGTCCTTCTTGACCTTGGTGCGCTTCTTCCACGGAATCGACAGCATCCAGTCGAGATAGTTGCGCACCACGGTGGCTTCGGCCGACATGGGGCTCATGGTCCGCAGCTTCTTCAGCTCGGCCAGCGCCTTTTCCCGCGCTTCCTTGGAGAAGCGGGTCTTGTTGATCTTTTCCTCGATCTCGGCGGATTCGTCGCGGCCATCCTCCGACTCGCCCAATTCCTTCTGAATGGCCTTGAGCTGTTCGTTGAGATAGTACTCGCGCTGCGTCTTCTCCATCTGCCGCTTGACGCGGTTGCGGATGCGCTTTTCCACCTGCAGCACGCCGATTTCGCCTTCCATGAAGGCGTAGATGCGTTCCAGCCGTTCGGACACGGTGGCGCATTCCAGAAGCTGCTGCTTTTCCGGGATCTTCAGGGCCAGATGCGAGGCCACGGTGTCGGCCAGCTTGCCGGTTTCCTCGATCTGGTTGATCGAGACCAGCACCTCGGGCGGAATCTTCTTGTTGAGCTTGATGTACTGCTCGAACTGGGAGATCACCGCACGGCTCAGCGCTTCCAGCTCCTGCTGGTCGCCCACATTTTCTTCGATCAGGTCGGCGTAGGCCTGAAAGAAGTCCTCGTTCTCGGCGAATTTGGTGATCGAGGCCCGCTGACCGCCTTCGACCAGCACCTTCACCGTCCCATCAGGCAGCTTGAGAAGCTGCAGCACGGTCCCCACCGTCCCGACGCTGTAGATATCGGCGGGCGCCGGATCATCCTGGGCGGCGTTCTTCTGGGTGACGAGCAGGATCTGCTTGTCATCCTTCATCACGTCTTCCAGGGCGCGCACCGACTTCTCACGGCCGACGAACAGCGGCACGATCATGTGGGGAAACACCACGATGTCGCGCAACGGGAGGACCGGATAGAGGGCACCACGGGGGAGTTCAATCATGGGCAGGGCCTCGTAAATGGAACGCCGTCAGCCCAGGATGGGCCTGACGCGCCCCCTGCCTCAAGGAATGAGCACGAGGGGGCAGAGCGGCACTGACTAACGTGGCACACCCCCCATCCCCCTTCAAGGGGGAGGGGGATGATTGTTCGCTGCTTCGCATCAAAATCCGCCGCGAGCCCGGCGTTTCGGCTCCTCAGACCGCCGTGCGCAGGCGGTTCACATACTCATCCACCGTATTCCGCAGCGTTTCAGCCTCGTTCAGCAGCCCTTGCGATGCCCCCAGCAGATCATTGGCGGAAACACGGGTGTTTTCCGCCGTTTCCGCCACGGTCCCGATGGTATCCGACACGGCACCCGTGCTGTGCGCGGCCGATTGGATGTTGCGGGCGATTTCCTGCGTGGCGGCACTCTGTTCCTCGACCGCGGCGGCAACACCGGTGGCGGCATCGCTGATCGCGTTCACCGTGCGGCTGATGGTGCTGATGGCGGTGACCGCCCGGCCGGTGACGTCGCGGATCTCCGATACCTTGATCTGGATATCCTCGGTCGCCTTGGTGGTCTGGCCGGCCAGATGCTTCACCTCGCTGGCGACCACGGCGAAGCCCTTGCCGGCCTCGCCCGCGCGGGCCGCCTCGATGGTGGCGTTGAGCGCCAGCAGGTTCGTCTGGCTGGCGATGGAGTTGATCATGTCCACCACGGCCCCGATGCCGTTGGCACAGTCGGCCAGGGTGGCGACGATGCCGGCGGTGGTGCCGGCTTCGCGCACCGCATCCTGGGCAATGCGCGAGGCATCGTCGATGCGGTGGCTGATTTCCGCGATGGAAGCGTGCAGCTCCTCCGACGCCGCGGCAACGGTCTGGATGCTGCTGGACGCCAGCCCGGAGGCCGACGCCACCGCCGCCGACCGTTCCGACGTCTGTTCCGCGGACCGGGACAGCTCTTCCGAATGGGACTGGACTGTTCCGGCGGTCCGGGACAGGTGGCTGACCACGTCGTCCAGTTGCTCCAGGAACGTGCGGGTGGCGGTTTCCATCACCCGGCGATGAGCATCCCGTTCGGCGTGTTCGGCTTCCTGGGCGGCTTCGGCAGCGTCGGCGTCGCGGGCACGGGTCTGCAGGATTTCCACCGCTCCGGCCATGGTCCCGATCTCGTCATTACGGTTGCGGTGGGGAATGACCAGATCGCGACGGCCGGCAGCGATGGCTGCCACCACCTCGGCCAATTGAATGATGGGGGTCGAGGCCCGGCGGGCAATGGCCACCGCCACCCCGGCCAGCACCCCCAGCGACACCAGCAGCAGAACCACCGCCGCGGTCATATGGCGCACGGATTCAGAATGATGGTTTGCAGCTGCGGTGGCGGCCTCCTGAAAGCCGGCATCGCGGACAGCCAGCAGTTTTTGCAACAACGGCGATGCCGACCGGCGCCATTCGGCCCCGTCAAGGTCATAGGCGGCCCCCTTGCGCGAGGCGTCCAGCACTCGTTTCTTGAAGCCGGCGAACTGCACCATATAACCGTCGCGGGCCGTGTTCATCGCCGTGCGCAAAGCGGGGCGATCGTCCGTGGCGGTGACGAAGCCTTCAATTTCACGCCAAGCGCGGACGATCGCCCCTTCCGCCAACAGGATCTCCCGTTCGGTGTCCAGGGACATCGGTTTCCCCGATCCCAACGCCCGCAGGAACAGGACCGACTGCTGTCCGGCGTCTTCACGCAGATCCGAGGCCCGGGCAGCGGCATCCGCAAGATCGCTGGCATCCGGATCCAGTTCGTTCAGCCGGTGCCCCAGGCGCCCGATCGTCCGGCCGACCACGGCATTGACCGCAGCGATGCCATCGAAGAAGCGGGCCGACGCGTCGGCGGGCCGCCCGGAACGGTCGAGCCGCAACCATTCATCGGCCTGACGCCGCACGCTGCCGATCGAGCCCTCCAGCGGTGCGGTTTCATCGCGGGAGCCCCGGTCACCCAACGTGCCGGCGCTGTTGCGGTAGAGCGTCAGGGCTGCATCGGTTTCCTGCCGTGCCTTGGCCAGACTCTGGCGGGTGGTTTCGTCGGCGGGAACCCCGGCGGTCAGCGGCAAGTTGACCACGCCCCGTTCCAAAGCCAGCTTTTCCCGCAGAAAAGAGGCCGCCGACAGCGTATCGACGATGGCCATGGCCTCGGCGGCCCGGCGGGCCGCCGAGGCTTCCTGCCATGCCAGCCACGATGCCGGAACGGCGGCGACCGCGCCCACAAAGCCAAGGCACGCAAACAGATAATTTCGGATCTTCATTGGGCACCACGGGAATTGCCGTTTCAGCGGACCTCGAGAAAAGCCGGGAGGAACGTTCCGCACCGTTTGCTTCCCCAAAGGTCCAGGAAGATTAATTCCTCTTCACCAATAGGGTATAGACCTTCGCTTCATGGCAGGAGCGATCCGGGAAGCAAGGGGGAAAAACGAAATCAAGGCGTGCGTTCTCCCAAGCCCTCTTCACGCAGAAGAGGGGGTGTGGATCAGAGATCACGAATAAAGAGAAAAGGGCGCCGCCTGCGCAAGAAAGGCATCAAAGCCACACGGAGACTCGGGTGGAACGAGCAGAAGATTGCAAAACCCATCCAGGCATGAAAAAGGGCGCCGAAGCGCCCTTTTCCTTTGACTCGCTTTGCATGCACCAGCGGACCAGCCGGGTCAGGCGCCCGGAGCCTCGCTGCGGCGTTCCGCGTGAACATAAAGCGGCTTGGCACGCCCCTCGACCACTTCCTTGTTCACCAGGATGCTTTCCACACCCGTCAGGCCGGGCAGATCGAACATGGGATCCAGCAGGATGGCTTCCATGATCGACCGCAGGCCGCGGGCGCCGGTCTTGCGCTGGATGGCCTTGTTGGCGATGGACTTCAGCGCATCCTCGGAAAACTCCAGATGCACGTCTTCCATCTCGAACAGACGCTGGTACTGCTTGACGAGCGCGTTCTTCGGCTGGGTGAGGATCTCCACCAGCGCCGCCTCATCCAGATCCGACAGGGTGGCGACCACCGGCAGACGACCGACGAATTCGGGGATCAGCCCGAACTTCAGCAGATCCTCCGGTTCCAGTTCGTGCAGGATATCGCCGGTCGAGCGCTCGTCCGGGCCGCGCACATCGGCACCGAAGCCGATGGACGTGCCCTTGCCGCGCTGGGCGATGATCTTGTCGAGACCGGCGAAGGCGCCGCCGCAGATGAACAGGATGTTGGTGGTGTCCACCTGCAGGAATTCCTGCTGCGGATGCTTGCGGCCACCCTGGGGCGGAACCGATGCCACCGTGCCTTCCATGATCTTCAGCAGCGCCTGCTGCACACCCTCGCCCGAGACGTCGCGGGTGATGGACGGGTTGTCGGACTTGCGGCTGATCTTGTCCACTTCGTCGATGTAGACGATGCCGCGCTGCGCCCGCTCCACGTTGTAGTCGGCGGCCTGGAGCAGCTTGAGGATGATGTTTTCCACATCCTCGCCCACGTAACCGGCTTCGGTCAGCGTGGTGGCGTCGGCCATGGTGAAAGGAACGTCGATGATGCGGGCGAGCGTCTGGGCCAGAAGCGTCTTGCCGCAGCCGGTGGGACCGACCAGCAGGATGTTCGACTTCGCCAGTTCGACGTCGTTGTGCTTGGTGCCGTGGGCCAGCCGCTTGTAGTGATTGTGGACCGCGACCGCCAGAACGCGCTTGGCGTAATCCTGGCCGATGACGTAATCGTCAAGCACGGCATGGATATCCCGCGGGGTCGGCACCCCGTCGCGGGATTTCACGAGGGTGGTCTTGTTCTCCTCGCGAATGATGTCCATGCACAGCTCGACGCATTCATCGCAGATGAACACGGTCGGACCGGCAATCAGCTTGCGGACCTCGTGCTGGCTCTTGCCGCAGAAGGAGCAGTAGAGCGTATTCTTCGAATCGCCGCTGCTGGACTTGGTCATCGGTACTCCGTCATGGTTCCGGGAACACGCCGGCTGGCGCATGTCCCGACGCCGCTCCTGATGGTCCGTCCTGGTCCGATGGTCCATCAACTGGACCAACGCCCCGCTTGGGCTTTCGCTTTGCGTGGGCTTGCGGCCCTTGACAAAACTAACCTAGCGCGCACCAACCCAACAATTCAACACCGGGCACGCAGGAACGTTCAACATTTTTGCGCCCGTCCTGCATTTTTAAGGCCGGGCCGCGAGCGGCCCGGCCCTGCCGGCATGCCTCCCGCGTCAGCTTTCGCTGCCGATCCCGGTGGGACGCTTCTGCACCACCTCGTCGATCAGACCGAACGCCTTGGCCTCTTCCGGCGACATGAAGGTGTCGCGCTCCATGGCCGCTTCGATCGTGTCGAGCGTCTGGCCGGTGTGTTCCACATAGATGGCGTTCAGCCGTTCGCGCAGCTTCAGGATTTCGCGGGCCTGAATCTCGATGTCCGAGGCCTGCCCCTGGGCACCGCCCGAGGGCTGGTGGATCATGATGCGGCTGTTGGGCAGGCAGAAGCGCTTGCCCGGCGCGCCGGCGGCCAGCAGCAGCGAGCCCATGGAGGCCGCCTGCCCGAAGCACAAGGTGGACACCTTGGGCCGGATGTATTGGATCGTGTCATAGATGGCGAGGCCAGCCGACACGTACCCGCCCGGCGAGTTGATGTAGAAGGAGATGTCCTTGTTGGGATTCTCCGACTCCAAAAACAGCAGCTGGGCGCAGATCACGCTGGCCACGGCGTCGTTGACGCCGCCGATCAGGAAGATGATCCGCTCCTTCAGCAGGCGCGAGTAAATATCATACGCCCGCTCCCCACGGTTGGTCTGTTCGATGACCATCGGGACGAGAGCGTTCATCTGCGGTGCGTAGTCGTGCATGTCGTCTTACCCTGCCCCCTATCAGCCTGTCGGCGACGTTGCCCCCCGTTCACACGGGGTGTCCCTGACAATATAGGGACACCCCGTGTGCGGGAAAAGGCACTACCGTCAGGCGGCGGCCACTTCGTCGTCTTCGGGATCGCGCATCAGCTCCTCGACGGAGACGGTGCGCTCGGTGACCTTGGCCTGCTCCAGGATGTGATCGACCACCTTGTCCTCGAAAATCGGGGCGCGGAGGTTCTCGATCGCCTGCGGATTGGCCTTGAAGAAGTCGAACACCTGACGCTCCTGGCCCGGCCAGCGGCGGGCTTCGTTGATGAGCGCGCGGTTGACTTCGTCCTGGGTCACCTGGACGTTGGCGCGGCGGCCGATCTCGGCCAGCAGCAGGCCCAGACGCACGCGGCGGACGGCGATGGCGCGGTACTCGGCCTTCAGATCGTCTTCGCTCTTGTTGGCGTCCTCACCGGCGTTGCCGCTCTTGATCTCGTCCTGCAGACGGCGCCAGATCGACTCGAACTCGACCTCGACCATGCCTTCCGGCACGGGGAAGTCGTGGGCTTCGGCCAGCTTGTCCAGGAGCTGACGCTTCACCCGCAGGCGCGACACCCCGCCGTAATCGGCGGTCATCTTCTCGCGGATGGTCTCCTTCAGCTTGTCCAGGCTTTCCAGGCCGAAGCCCTTGGCCAGCTCGTCATCGACGGTGGCGGGAACGCTGGTGCGCAGCTCCTTCACGTCCACCTCGAACACGGCTTCCTTGCCGGCCAGCTCGGCGGCGTGGTAGTCGGCGGGGAAGCTGACGGTGACGCTGCGGTGCTCGCCGGCCTTGGCGCCGACCAGCTGTTCCTCGTAGCCGGGGATGAACTGGCCCGAGCCCAGCTCCAGCGGGAAGTCCTTGCCGTCCATGCCGGGGCGGGCTTCGCCGTCCACGGTGCCGGCGAAGTCGATGACCACGGTGTCGCCGTTGGCGGCCGGGCGGTCCTCGGTCACCGGTTCGGTGTTGCCGCGGGTGCCGGCCAGACGGGTCAGCGCCTCGTCCACGGCGGCGTCATCGACGGGGGCGACCGGCTTTTCCAGCTCCAGGCCGGTCAGGTCGCCCGGCTCGATGTCCGGCAGGACCTCGACGGTCATGGTGTATTCCAGATCGCCGTTCTCTTCGTACTTATCGACGGCGATCTTGGGCTGCAGCGCCACGCGCAGGCCGCGGTCGGCGATGGCCTGGCGCGAGCTGTCGGACACCGCCTCTTCCAGGGCTTCGCTCAGGACGGAGGCGCCGTAGCGCTGGCGGATGACCGCAACCGGCACCTTGCCCGGACGGAAGCCGGGGAGCTGCACCGTGCGGCGCAGCTCTTCCAGCCGCCCCTTCACCTTCTCTTCGATTTCCTGGGCGGTAATGACAACCTTGAACGTGCGCGCAAGGCCCTCGGTGCTGGTTTCGGTGATGTTCATCGGAACGAATGCCTGCCTTTTGATCCGCCCGGCGGCGTCCCCCTGCTCCCAAGGAACGGCCCGGACCTCTTGACTCAAGAAAACGGTTGAAGGGTTGGTGTGGTGCGGGCGAAGGGACTCGAACCCCCACGACCGAAGTCACCGGAACCTAAATCCGGGGCGTCTACCAATTCCGCCACGCCCGCAACGGCACAACCAACCTCGGCATGGCAGAACCACGACGGGAATCCGGTCCCCGCGCGCCTCTGCCAGCGTGTCGGCCTCTATAGCACAAGGAATCCGGCCCACACACCGAAAAGAGGCGTTACCCGCCTTTGGCCAGCGCCTTCATCGCCGACGAGAGCGTCACCCGCCCCTCGCCGCGGTAGGCTTCGTGGTTGGCGTCGATCTCGCCCAGCTTGTAGCGGTAGTTGATCATCAGGCCGCAGGACTGCTTCAGCCCCTTGTCCGACACGTCGGCCATCCAGTTCAGCCGCTCCATCCGCGCGCCGTTGGACAGGTGGAAATGAGCCACCGGGTCCAGGGCGCGGGGCGCGTCCCCATCGCCGCCCGAGCGGCGGGCCGGCGCCTTGGCCTGGGTCAGGTAACGGGCGCACAGACGCATCAGCGCGGGCCTCAGCGCCTTCGCCAATCCGTCGTCCCGGTGCCAATCCGGGTGGGCCAGGGCGGCATCCAGCAGGCCGGCGGGGGCCGAATCGGGGACGGCCCCGCCCGCCGCCGCCAGCGCCTCGGCCACCCGCTCCCACTCGGCGGCGGGCAGCAGGGCTTCCCCTTGGGCGGCGGTTTCGCGGGCCAGCCAGCGGCGGAATCCCGGGATCGGCGACAGGGTGGCGTAGCAGGAGATCTTGGGAAATTCCTGGCTCAGCCCGTCCACCACCCGCTTGATGAGGAAGTTGCCGAAGCTGATGCCGGCCAGCCCCTTCTGCGCGTTGGAGATGGAATAGAAGATGGCGCTGTCCGCCCCCTTGGGGTCGATCACCGGGGCCGAGGGGTCCAGCAGGGCCTGCACGCGGTCGGACATGCCGCCGACCAGCGCCACCTCCACGAAGATCAGCGGCTCGCCCGGCATGCGCGGGTGGAAGAAGGCGAAGCAGCGGCGGTCGGCGTCCAGCCGGTCCTTCAGATCCTGCCAGCCGCGGATCTCGTGCACCGCCTCGTACGCGATCAGCTTTTCCAGCAGCGACGCCGGGCTGTCCCAGGTGATGCGCCGCATGTCGAGGAAACCCACGTCGAACCAGCCGCGCAGCAGACCCTTCAGCCCCTCCTCCAGCCCCATCAGGGCGGGATCGCCTTCGGCCATGCCCATCAGCTCGGCGCGCAGATCCACCAGAAACTTCACCCCTTCGGGCAGGGCGTTGAACTGGGTCAGCAGGGTCAGGTGCCGCGGCTCCAGCGCCCGGCGCAGGGCCTGTTCCGCCTGCGCCAGCCGGGGGCCGCCGCCCTGTTCCCGCGCGCTGGTCCAGGCGGCGACGGCGGCGTCCACCCACCCGCCCTCGGTGCCGAATTCCCGCGCCAGGGTCAGAAGGAAGTTGCGCCGCCCCTCGGCGTCCAGGGCCAGATAGGTGCGGCCGAGCTGGGCGGCGCGGGCACGGGCGGACACCTCGCCCCCGCGCCCCTCCAGACAGGCGCGCATCTGCTCCTTCAGACGGTCGGCGTCTTCCCGCGGCAGGTTGGGCCGGGGAGCGGCCCCCACCGCCTCGCGGGCCGAGGCGGCGATGTCGCGCCAGCGCGCCCGAAGATTTTCCAAGGTACGGTCCCACAGACCGGGCGAACCGGCGGTGGCCCCGATGGCATCGGGGGCGGCGGGAGCCGGGGCCGGGCCGGAGCCCGGGCCGGAGGTCGTCATGGTATCGGTTTGGCTCATGGCTCCAGACTGTGCCCGCCTTGGCCCCGGCGGGCAACTGGCCGGACGCCCGATGCGGCGAAAGGCCGGAAGGTCAGATTCCATCCCCCGAAAGCCATCGGTCATAGGGCATGAGCGCGCGGGGCCGCCGCCGCCGCAACCTTTCATCGGTCGTATCTCTCTTGCCGGGATTGCGGGGCGGTACAGGCCGCGGCTACTGTGCATCCGCCGATGGTATGCGCGGCCTTCCACAGCATTTGAACAAGATATCCCATGGCTGAAGGCCGCGGCCCTGCCCATGCCGCAGCCTTTTGCCGCATCCTGGTCGGGTTGAACTTTGTAACCTTTGGCCGAATCCTATGACTGAAACGCCGAACATCGGGTTCGTCATCTTCGGGTTTTCTTGCACATGCGAAGACATGCAGCAGCATGGTCTTGTGCAGGATTCCCGATGATCCGACAGAGTTTGAGAAAAAGGAGACCCTTGATGCCGGTTCAGCGCGTTCCCGCCGCCACCGCACCCCACCACGTCCCCCACCGCACCGCCGTGGAGATGCTGTTGGACGATCCCATTGTGGACCTGCTGCTGCAGCGCGACGGGCTGACCCGTTCCGATGTTCTGGCCGTCATGGACACGGCCCGGCGGAACCTGAAGCGCGCCGCACGGTTGGCGGCATAAGGCGCATTCCGCCGATCATTCACGCGTCTTGAGGAGGTATCCCGTGGCTTTGCAGACAGACCCGGCCGCCTTTTCCATCACCGCCCTGCTGGCCGATCAGGTCGCCCTGGTGGCCCGGCACGAGGGGGTGTCGCCCGGTGCCGCCGCCCTGCTGCTGCGTCAGATGATGGACCGGCGGCAGGGGTGCCGCCAGCTTCTGGCCCTGCTGCGGCGGGAACTGGACAAGGAACACGACCCGCGCGAGGCGGCGAAGATCGCCGCCGTCCTGCGTGAAACCACCGCCTGGACCGATGCCATAACCCTCCGGCCCGAGGAGGGCGGGGAGGGCGGTGCGCCGGGGGTTTCATCCTGCATGCCCGCCCGCCCGAGCCAGGTGCGTCATTAAGACGCATCTTTATGAGCGTCTTTTCATATCCGCGCGCCACCACCCTAACCAACGGCGTAGAAGACAGCTGCCGGACATTTTGATAACGTTTTCACGATAAAAAGAAAGCTGGAGGAACGCCGAATGACCTACCGTAGCAACGCTGAACTGCCCAACGCGGTCAAAACCAGCCTGCCCGCCCCGGCGCAGGATCTTTACCGCTCGGCCTTCAATCACGCCTGGCAGATCTACGGCCGGCCCACCATGCCGAAAACCAGCCCCCGTGAAGCCACCGCCCACAAGGTCGCCTGGGCCGCCGTCCGGCGCCGGTTCGAACAGGTGGGCGACGCCTGGGTGGCCAAGCACTGAACATCGGCCACGGCGTAGCGCCGTGACGCCAAACGGAAAACCCCCGCCCGGCAGGCCGCCGGGCGGGGGTTTCGTTTTTGGGCGTTGCCGGGTTCAGTCCCGCGCGCCGTCCTTGGCCACGGGGGCATCGGCAACGGCAAAGCTGCTCTGGTCGTCCTTCAACCGCTCCTCCGCCGGCAACCGCCCTTCGACCAGGAAGCAGACGTTCTCGGCGATGTTGGTGGCGTGATCGCCCGCCCGTTCGATGGATTTGGCGACGAACAGCAGATGGGTGGCCCCGGTGATGTTCTGCGGCGATTCCATCATATAGGTCAGCATTTCGCGGAACAGCGCGGTGTAGGCATGGTCCACGGCGCTGTCGCGGTCGCGCACGGCCTTGGCCAGCGTTGCGTCCTGGGTGACGTAGGCGGTCACCACGTCGCGGATCATGCCCTGCACCGTCTCGCCCATCCAGGCCAGCGAGGCCACCGGCGGCGCCACCGGCAGGGAGGCCAGGGTCACGGTACGCTTGGCGATGGAGCGGGCGAAATCGCCCAGCCGCTCCAGATTGGACGACACCTTGAACGCGGCCACGATTTCCCGCAGGTCGCGGGCCATGGGCTGGCGCAGGGCCAGCATGCGCACGGCCATGGCTTCCACCTGGGTTTCCAGGCGGTCGATTCCCACATCCCCCTCGATCACCGCCGCCGCCGCCGCGGTGTCGGCGTTGGTCAGAGCGTGCATGGCCTGACCGAACTGGTTTTCCGCCAGACGGCCCATATCTTCGATCATACGCTGAAGCTGCTTCAGCTCCGCATCGAACGCGGCGACGGTGTGTCCGCCTCCCATTTCTCCCTCCAACGGCTCCTGCGTCGTCCCCGGCGTTTTTTTGAATCGGGCCGGGCTTAACGATTAGAACAGATTGTTTTAAGAAACTAGCCTTCATATAGGATGTTTCCGCCACAGGCACGCCGGTTCCTCACCGGCTGCGCGGCGGCTCGCAACCGGGACGACCTCTGATGACGCCACACGAGTTGGTCGCTGTGCTGGAAAAGCACGAGCGCTGGCTGAAAAACCGCCAGGGCGGCGCCCGCGCCAACCTGACCATGGCCAATCTGGAGGGGGCCAACCTGTCCGGGGTCAACCTGACCTCGGGCAAGCTGTCGGGCGCCAACCTGTCCCATTGCGATCTCAGCAACGGCAACCTGACCCAGGCCGACCTGTTCGCCGCCCACCTGACCAAGGCGGACCTGAGCGGCTGCAACCTGACGCGCGCCGACCTGCGCGGCGCGCGGATGCGGGGGGCCAAGCTGAAGCGTGCCATCCTGAAGGAAGCCGACCTGCGCGGCGGCGCCCTGCTGTACGGTGGCGGCGGAAGCGGGGGCAAGGGGCTGGATTTCGTGCGCTCCGACCTGACGGGCAGCGATTTCGACGATGCCTCCATGACCGACGCCAACCTGTCGGGTGCGGACCTGACCGACGTGTCCATGAACGGGGCCGATTGCGAAGGGGCGCTGCTGACCGGGGCGACGCTGATCCGCTCGGCCATGAAGAACTGCAACCTGACCCGTGCCGACATGCGCGGCTGCAACCTGTCCGGCGTCAACCTGTCGGGGGCGGTGCTGCGGGACGCCAACCTGACCGGCGCCATGCTGGCCGGGGCCAACCTGCGCAACGCCGACCTGCAGGGCGCCAAGCTGGAAGGGGTCGATCTTGCCGGGGCCGACACCACCGGCGCCAATCTGGCCCGCTCGGCGGAAAATTTCTCGATCCAGATCCAGGAAGCGCTGCACAACCACTACACCTGGATCAACACCAACGGGTCCATGGGCACACGGGCCGACCTGACCGGGGCCGACCTGTCGCACATCGACCTGCACGGGGTGAACCTGTCGGGCGCCACCCTGCGCCGCGCCATCCTGTCCCACGCCAAGATGCGCGACAGCCTGCTGATCATGTGCGACATGTCCGACGCCGACCTGCGCGAGGCGGATTTCACCGGCGCCATCCTGGACGGCGCCAACATGCGTGGCGCCAACCTGACCGGCGCTCGGATGGATGGGGCGGGGATCGGCTGGGTCGATATAAAGGGGCCGGACGGGCGGCCCACCGGACGGCTGTGGGCCGCGAACCTGACCAATTGCCGCCTGATCGGGGCCTCGCTGGTGCGCACCAACCTGCGCGGGGCCAATCTGGCCGAATGCGATTTCACCAGCGCCGATCTGACCGGGGCGGTGCTGACCGACGCCAACGTGCGCGACGCCAGCTTCACCGGCGCCAACCTGACCGGCGCCAGCCTGCCGGTCCTGCATGACCCCGACGACTGATTGACCCGGCCACTGATCGGCCCGGCTCTTACGGATCCCTGTACCCGATGGCCCGCACGGTCAGGGTGCCGCCAGCAGGATCGGAACGGAAGAACACCCCGCCCGTGCGCCGGGAATCCGCCGGGATATAGTCGAAGGTGATGGTCACCCGTTCCGGCGGCTGGCCGGGACGGGACAGCTCCGCCACCACAGCCACCTCCGCCGCCGTGGTGCCGCCGTGGTTGTCGGCACGCACCAGCGCCCGCCAGCCATCGTCCAGCCGGTCCACCCGCACCACCGCCGCCGCCACGTCGGGGGGCGAATCAGCGGACAACGCCGCGTTCCAGACCAGATACCCCACCGCCGCCAGCAGGAGCGCCCCACCGGCGCAGGCCGCCGCCCATTCGGTCCGGGGAATGCCGGAGTCCTCGGCCATGGCGCTTTCCTCCCTTTACAGAATGAGCCGTGCTGCGGCGGCCCCCATGGCACCGGGAAAGGCCAGCACCGCCGCCACCGTCAGCGCCGGGGCCGCACCCATGCCGTCCAGCGCGCCGAAGCTCCACAGAACGTACAGGCACACCAGCAGCACCAGGGCGTAGCCGGCCACCGTGTAGCGCAGGAACAGGCTGAGGAACGAGGTGCCCTCGGGAAAGCGCCCCTCCTCCCCCCGGAAATGCACGGCGTAGACGAAGGCGTGCATCAGCCCCAGCGTC
The DNA here is from genome assembly GCF_025961205.1 of Azospirillum fermentarium. NCBI lineage: Bacteria > Pseudomonadati > Pseudomonadota > Alphaproteobacteria > Rhodospirillales > Azospirillaceae > Azospirillum > Azospirillum fermentarium. Next base: position 186,900 of record NZ_JAOQNH010000002.1, on the reverse strand, counting down.
ACCGCCACCATCACCGGCGCCTGCCACGGGGACATCTGATAGGCGATCAGTTCCACCTCCTCGGTGGGGGCGACGTTGAGCGCCAGGAACAGGGCGCCGATCACCATGATGAGAAGCTCTTCGCCGTAATGGCGGATGCGGCGCCCGTCGGTGCGTTCCTCGGTGCGCTGGCCGAACTGGTTCTGCGCCAGCATGGCCCCCACCGCTCCGGCAAACGCCTGCAAGGAGACCTTGCCGACGATCTCGTCCAGCCCCATGCCGGCCCCGACCACCCCGAACAGCAGCAGCATGGCCCCCGCCGACAAAAACCCCACGGCATAGGCGGCGGCGCTGTCCACCACGTCGTCCTGCCAGCCGAAGGTTTCCTCGAACCCGATGTAGTGGGACAGGCCCACCAGCAGCGGCAGCCCCACCACCAGCAGCAGCGCCAGCCGCAGCCGGTCCATGGTAAAGCCCAGCGACCACATCTCCATGGTCATGAACAGGGGCAGGGAAAACAGGATGGCCCCGCCGAACGCCCGCGCCAGCCCGGCCAAAAACCGCCGTTCCGCCTCGGCCCGGCTGCGGCACGCCTCAATGGTGGTCATGGGAAAAGCGCAACCGCCGCTGTTGAACCCGCACGGGTAACGCAACAGCCGGCGGCCGGGGTCCGGGCGCGGAGGGGATTATCCCCCGGTGGTAAACCCGCAGGCCGCAAGCGCCGCCGCCATATGGGGCGGCACCGGCGCCACCGCACCGACCGCATCGCGCTTGGGGTACAGCGGCAGGCTGATGGCGCGGGACAGCAGGTGCATGGGCGCGCCGGGCCGACCGGATTCGGCGGTGGCATACTGCGGGTCGCCCAGCAGCGGGCAGCCCAGCGCCGTGGCGCAATGCACGCGGATCTGGTGGGTACGCCCGGTGTGCGGCGTCAGTTCCAGCCATGCCAGCCCGTCCGCCTGCCCCAGCACCGTGTAATCGGTGACCGCACTCTGCCCGGTTTCGTCCACCACCATGCGCCAGCCGTCGCGGCGGGTGGAGATCTTGAGCAAGGGTGCTTCGATCCGGCCCTGGGGTTCCGTCGGCACGCCCACCGTCACCGCCCAATAGGTCTTGGCCGCGCGCCCCTCGGAAAACAGCTTGCCCAGCCGTCGCAGCGCCTTGGGGTGCCGGCCCAGCACGAGGCACCCCGCGGTGTCGCGGTCCAGCCGGTGGGCCAGGGCCGGCGGCTTGGGAAAGCCGAAGCGCAGGGCGTCGAAGCTCTGTTCCAGATTGGGGCCGCCGCCCGGCCCCTGGTGGACCGGAATGCCGGCGGGCTTGTCGATGATGAGAACCAGCCCGTCGCGGTAAAGAACGCGGGCCTGCAACTCGTCCGGTGTCATGATGTGAGAATCCGTCAGCCCGACCATTGGCCCCGTGGATGCGCACCATGTCAGGGGCGCCTTGCCCCCGACACCCCGGGCAAGGGCCGACGGCCCTTGCATCCCATTGATGGGGTACAGGGGCCGTCAGCCCCTGTCGGGAAGCGTTGAGGGGCGACGCCCCTCAACACCCACCGCGCATTCGCAGGAATGCGGCGAGCCTAAAGGAGAGGAAAGTCCCAACGCAACCGGCTTCCTCCTTATTCCTCATCCTCGTCGTCGCCTTCCGGCGCCGGTTCCAGGCTCAGCACGTCGGGGCGCAGCGTGGCCAGCGCGCGCAGCACGGCCGCGGCCTGCTCGGCACTCACCCCCGCCGTCTCGGCCACGGCACCGGAGAGGGCATCGTCCACCAGCGGCGCCCAGGGAACACGGCGGCGGATGGCGCGGATCTCTTTTTCGATGGCTTTGCGTTCGAGGGCCACGTCGTTGGAATACTGCGTCTGGTAGCGCATGGAAAAGTCGTGAAGCCGGCGGTTCACGATCACTTCGGCGGCGAACAGGGCGCGGCGCTGGGCGTCGGCGGCGCGGGCGGTATCGGACGGCATGGTTCCTCCATAAGGAAACGGCCCCCGCCCTGTGTCTGGGCGGGGGCCGCGGGTGGCGTTTAGCTGAGCTTCAGCTCCTGGAAGAAGTCATTGCCCTTGTTATCGACAATGATGAAGGCGGGGAAATCCTCCACCTCGATCCGCCAGATGGCTTCCATGCCCAGTTCGGGGTATTCGATGCACTCCACCTTCTTGATGCAGTTCTGGGCCAGGCCCGCCGCCGCACCGCCGATGGAGCCGAGGTAGAAGCCGCCGTGCGTCTTGCAGGCCTCGGTCACTTCGCGCGAACGGTTGCCCTTGGCCAGCATGACCATGGAGCCGCCCGCCGCCTGGAACTGATCGACGAAGCTGTCCATGCGCCCCGCCGTGGTCGGCCCGAAGGAACCCGACGCATAGCCCGTCGGCGTCTTGGCCGGGCCGGCGTAATAGATGGGGTGGTTCTTGAAATAGTCGGGCAGCCCCTCGCCGGCGTCCAGACGGGCGCGCAGCTTGGAATGGGCCAGATCGCGGGCGACGATCAGCGGGCCGGTCAGCGACAGGCGCGTGCGCACCGGGTACTGGTTCAGGGTTGCCAGGATCTCGGCCATCGGGCGGTTCAGGTCGATCTTGACCACCTCGCCCGCCAGCTCGTCGCCGATCTCCGGCAGGTACTGGGCCGGATCGGTTTCAAGCTGTTCCAGATAGATGCCGTCGCGGGTGATCTTGCCCACCGCCTGACGGTCGGCGGAGCACGACACGCCGATGCCGATGGGCAGCGAGGCGCCATGGCGCGGCAGACGGATCACGCGCACGTCGTGGCAGAAATACTTGCCGCCGAACTGGGCGCCGATGCCCATGTTCTGCGTCATCTTATGGATTTCCGCTTCCATCGCCAGATCGCGGAAGGCGTGGGCGTCGTCCCCGCCCTCGGTCGGCAGCGCGTCCAGGTAACGGGCAGAGGCCAGCTTCACCGTCTTCAGGTTCTGTTCGGCGCTGAGGCCCCCGATCACCACCGCCAGGTGGTAGGGGGGACAGGCCGAGGTGCCCAGATAGCGGATCTTGTCTTCCAGGAACTTCAGCAGCCGGTCAGGCGCCAGCACCGACGGGGTGGCCTGATGCAGGAAGGTCTTGTTGGCCGACCCGCCGCCCTTGGCCATGAACAGGAACTTGTAATAGTCCTCGCCCTCGGAATAGATCTCCACCTGCGCCGGCAGGTTGGTACGGGTGTTCTTTTCCTCGTACATGGAGATGGGCGCGAGCTGGCTGTAGCGCAGGTTGCGCTTCAGGTACGCGTCGCTGGCTCCGGCGGACAGCGCCGCCTCGTCACCGCCCTTGGTCCACACCCGGCGGCCCTTCTTGCCCATGATGATGGCGGTGCCGGTGTCCTGGCACATGGGCAGCGTGCCGGCGGCGGCGATGTTGGCGTTCTTCAGCAGGTCCAGCGCCACGAACTTGTCGTTGGCCGAAGCTTCGGGGTCGTCCAGGATCGCGCGCACCTGCTTCAGATGGCTGGGGCGCAGCAGATGGTTGATGTCGGCGAACGCCTGCTCCGCCAAAAGGCGCAGCCCTTCCGGCTCAACCTTCAGCACCTCCTCCCCGTCGAACTCCACGACGGAGACGTAGTCGGAGGTCAGCTTGCGGTATTGCGTCTCGTCCTTGCCGAGCGGGAACAGGGTGGCGGGAGTCACGGCGTCGGGCATCGGGGCGTTCCTTATGGTCTTGACATGCCATGGTGCGCGGCCCCGCCGCGGCGTGCAGGATTCGTGATGCCGGGGCGGGGGAATGTGCGGCACCCCTTATACACCCTTGACGGCGCCAGACAACGCCGCCGGACGGCGGTTCGCGTATTATTGTACGCTCAACGAACTGTCAACATGCTCCGTTTAGAAGGAATTTCTAATGTTGTGGCGTGACGGCCGGTGACGTAAGGTCACCCCCTGCCTGCGTCACACCATGAAAGGATTCCCCGCCATGACCCCGCCCGTCCGCCGCCGTGCGCTGGATGTGATCGCCGACCACGTGGACCTGCCGGGCCGCCGCATCGCCGATATCGGCTGTGGCGACGGTGGGCTGGTGCGCGCCCTGACGGCGCTGGGTGGCGCGGTGACCGGGGTGGAATGCGGTGCGGAGATGCTGGCGCGCGCCCGCGCCGCCGCCCCGGCGGGCAACGAGACCTATAGAGAGGGGGTGGCCCAGGCGCTGCCCCTGCCCGACTCCGCCATGGACCGGGTGGTGTTCATGAACAGCCTGCACCATGTGCCCCTGGAATGCATGGACGCGGCACTGTGCGAGGCGGCGCGCGTGCTGGCCCCCGGCGGCATCGCCCTGGTCAACGAACCGCTGCCGGAGGGGGATTTCTTCCAGGTCACCCGGCTGGTGGAGGACGAGGAGGCGGTCCGCGCCGCCGCCTATGCCGCCGTCAAGCGCGCCTGTGCCGCCGGCCTGTTCCGCGAGCAGGCGGAGGTGATCTACCTCAACCCCGTGCGCCTGGACAGCTACGAGGCGTTCGCCACCCGCATGGGCCTGATCGACCCTGAGCGCAAGGCGCGGGTGGCGGCGGGGGAAGCGGTGCTGCGCGAACGCTTCCACGCCCTGGCCCAGGTGCGCGACGGCGCCTTCTTCTTCGATCAGCCGGCGCGGCTGTCGATTCTGGTGAAGGCGGGCTGATCGGCTTTGCCGCGGACGGCGGCACCTCCCATCTTTTGTCCAAACAACGGACGATGGGAGGTTCCCCATGGGCACGCGCCGCATGGCCGCGATGATTTCCGACCTGAACCCGATGGGCACCGACGGGTTCGAATTCGTCGAATACACCGCCCCCAACCCCGCCGAGCTGGGGGGCCTGTTCGCCCGGCTGGGCTTCCGCCCCGTGGCCCGTCACCGGTCGAAGGACGTGACCCTGTGGCGGCAGGGGGGCGTCAATTTCATCGTCAACGCCGAGCCCGACAGCTTCGCCCAGGCGTTCGCCCGCGTTCACGGCCCCAGCATCTGCGCCATGGCCTTCCGGGTGGCCGATTCCTCCCACGCCTACACCCGCGCCCTGGCGCTGGGGGCGAAGGGTGTGGAGGGAAAGACCGGGCCGATGGAACTCAACATCCCGGCTATCCGGGGTATCGGGGGCAGCCTGCTCTATCTGGTGGACCGTTACGGCAGCCACAGCATCTATGATGTGGATTTCGAGTTTCTCGACGACGCCGGACCGGCGGAGACCGACGGCGCGGGGCTGCTGGGCATCGACCACCTGACCCACAACGTCCACCGCGGACGGATGGACCAGTGGGCGGATTTCTACACCCGCCTCTTCAACTTCCGGGAAATCCGCTATTTCGACATCGAAGGCAAGCTGACGGGCATCAAGTCCCGCGCCATGACCAGCCCCTGCGGCAAGATCCGCATCCCCATCAACGAATCCGCCGGAACCGGCGGCAAGGACCAGATCGAAGAATATCTCGATGCCTATCACGGGGAGGGAATCCAGCACGTGGCCCTGTCCAGCGGCGACATCTACGGCACGGTGGAGCGGCTGGCCGCCGCGGGCACCCGCTTTCTGGACGCGCCCCCCGCCACCTATTACGAAATGCTGGACGAACGCCTGCCCGGCCATGGGGAGGACGTGGCGCGGCTGATGCGCGACGGCCTGCTGATGGACGGGGCGCCGGGGGGCGGACGGCTGCTGCAGATCTTCACCGCCCCGGTGATCGGCCCGATCTTCTTCGAGATCATCCAGCGCAAGGGCGACGAGGGCTTCGGCGAGGGCAACTTCCGCGCCCTGTTCGAAAGCATCGAGCGCGACCAGATCCGCCGGGGGGTGCTGCAGGACTCCAACCCGTAAGTCCGCGCGGCAGGGGCACGGACACCACAACGGTATAGCTTCGCCGCAACGGCAATGGCATACTTATGGATGCATTCGCCGAGGAGGAGAGCCGTTGCTGGTGTCCTGCGCTCCGCCGTCCATCCTGTTTCTCAACCGTGTGTTTCCCCCGGACCACGGGGCCACCGGACGGCTTCTGGCCGATCTGGCCGGGCGGATGGCCGCCATGGGCTGGCGGGTGACGGTGGTGGCCGACGGTGGCGGCCCGTCCGATCCGCCGCCGGGGGTGGCCGTGCGCCGGGCCGGCGGTTCCGGTGTGGCGGGGGCCGCGTCCATGCGCACCTATGGTGCCTGCCTCGCCCGGCTGACGGCGGCGGCGTTGCGGGTGGAGCACCCCGACGTCATCGTCACCATGACCGATCCGCCGCTGCTGGCCCTGGCCGGGCCGGTGCTGGCGGCACGGTTCGGCGCGGAAGGCGGAAGGCCGGTTCGGCTGCTCCATTGGTGCCAGGATCTCTATCCCGCCCTGCTGCCGGTGCTGGGGCGTCCGGTGCCAGGCCTTCCCGTCTGGAACCGCCTGATGGGGCGGGTGCTGCGGGGCTATGACGGGGTTGCCGCCATCGGCGGCTGCATGGCCGCACGGCTCGCCGGGCTGGGGGTTCCTGAGGACCGGCTGACGGTGCACCCCAACTGGGCCGACCCCGCCGTGCATCCGGTGACGGACGGCGCGTTCCGGCAGCGCCACGGCATTCCCCGGACCCGTTTCGTCGCCCTCTATTCCGGGACCATCGGTCTGGCCCATCCCATGGGGGCGGTGGTGGACGCCGCCCGCCGGGTGCCCGCGGCCCTGTTCGTGATCATCGGCGGCGGGCGCGGAGCGGCAGCCCTGGAGCGGGCCATGGGCAGCACCCCGCCGGACAACCTGTGGCGCCTGCCGCTGGAGCCGGCGGAAGGGGTGGCGGACAGCCTGTCGGCGGCGGACGTGCACCTCGCCACCCTCGACCCGCGGGCCGAGGGGCTGATGGTCCCGTCCAAGGTGACGGCGGCGGTGGCAGCCGGACGTCCGTGCCTGTTCCTCGGCCCCGGTGGCAGCGATGCCGCACGGCTGGCGCTGAGCGGGGGCGGGGCGGTGCTGCCACCCCACGACGGTGCCGCCTTGGCCGCGGCGGTGACGGAACGGATGGCGGGCGGGGGCTCCCCGATGCCCGCCGCCGTGCCTCTCCTTCCCCCGGCGGACCGGGCCGCCCGGACGCTCGCGGCCCTGATGATGCCGGACCGGGCCGGCACGCCACAGGCATGGCGCTGGAGGGCACGGCATGGCTGACACCGGCACCGCCACGGCCCCCCGCGCAGCGGCCGGGGCCGGAGACGGCCAGCCGGGCGATGGGCTGCGGGCGGTGGCGAGTGCCGCGGCCCAGGGATGGCGCACGGTGGCCGCGACGGTGCTCTTGTGCGTGCTGGCGGCGCTGGCCGGGCTGTGGAGCGTGGAGCCGCACTACACCGCCGTCCTGGTGACCGGTCCCACCGCCCGCACCGGGGTGGCCGGCATGGGCACACGGGTGCCCGCGGCCGGAGGCCAGGCGTTCGGGCTGGCCGAGCCGGGGGCCGCCGAGGAAACCCTGTCGGATTTCACCCGCTTCCTGCACCTGCTGACCTCCGCTCCCGTGGCTCAGGCGCTGATGGAGGATCCGGGGGTTCTGCCCCGTCTCTTCCCCAGCCGGTGGGATGCCGCCGCTGCCGCGTGGCGCCCGCCCGGCGGGGCGGCAGCCCTGATGCGCCGTGCCCTTCTGACGCTCAGCGGGCGGGAGGAGCCGGTGAAACCCGACGCCGGCATGGTGGCGGCGTGGCTGCGCACGGCGTTGATGATCGAGCCGGTGGGAACCACGCCCATGCGCCGGCTGCGGCTGCGCCATCCCGACCGGGCTTTTGCCATGGCCTTGCTGACACGGGTGATGGACCTCAGCGACGGTCATCTGCGGCGGGAGGCCGAACGGCGCAGCGCGGCACAAACCGCCTATCTGCGCGAAGTCGTCAGTGGCGCGCCGGGACGCGACGACACCCGGCAGGTCTTTTCCCAGATGCTGGCGGATCAGGAACGGATCCAGGTGATGCTGCGGGCCGGGCTTCCCTTCGCCGCCGACCCCATCGAACCGGCCAGCGCACCGCCGCAGCCCGACTGGCCCGACCCCGTGATCGTGCTGCCGGGCGCCCTGGCGGCGGGGGTGCCGCTGGGCATCGTCCTGGCCGCGGCCCGTGCGGCATGGCGACGGCGGCGTGATGGCTGAGCGGCGCATTCCGGTGTCGGTGGTCATCATGACCCGCGACAACGCCGCCACCCTGCCGTGGTGCCTGGAGCCGCTCGCCGCCTTCGCCGAGGTGTTCGTGGTGGATTCGCACAGCACCGACGGCACGCCCGCTCTTGCCGCCGCCTGGGGCGCGCGGGTGGTGCCGTTCCACTGGAACGGGGGGGCGCCGAAAAAGAAGCAATGGTGCCTGGACACCCTGCCGTTTGCCCATCCCTGGGTGCTGTATGTGGATGCCGACGAGCGGCTGACACCGGAATTGGCGGCGGAAATCGCCGTGCTGATGGACCATGGTCCAGCCCATGCCGGCTATTTCATCACGGGCCGCCCGGTGTTCTGCGGGGTGCCGCTGCGGTTCGGCGCGGTCAACCGCAAGCTGGCGTTGCTGGACCGCCGCCGCGCCCGCTTTCCCCCATGCCCCGATCTGGACCTGCCGGGCCTGTCCCTTCCCGGCGTGACCGGGACCGGAGAGGTGGAGGGGCATTACCAACCCATGCTGGACGGCACCGCCGGGCGGTTGCGGCACCCGTTGTGGCATGGGGACGCGCGGCCGCCCGCCCTGTGGTTCGCACGCCACAACCGCTATTCCGATTGGGAAGCGGCCATGGCCGCCGCCGGGCGGACCGGTGCGTTGCGGGCCGGGGAAGGGCCACGCCGCCGATGGCTGAAACGGCTGTTCGCCGTGACGCCGCTGCGCCCGCTTGCGGTGTTTTTCCACAGCTATGGGCTGCGGCTGGGCTTTCTGGATGGCCGGGCCGGATTCGATTATGCCTTGGCCCGTGCGTTCTATTACTGGCAGGTCGGGGTGAAGCGGCGGTATCTGGCCACCGCTTCACCCCGCCAGGACGGCACCGTGCCGTTACCGCCCGTTACTCCGCCGCCTGGGCGTATTCGCGGGCTTCGCCGCCCAGCGCCTTGACCAGATCGAAGGTGCGCTTGCGCACCGAGGAATCGTTGATCCGGTAATAGGCGCGCACCAGTTCCAGAGTTTCCCGGCGGGCCATGGATTCGAACTCGTCGGTCTCGCTGGCCGCCGGCTCGTCTTCCACCAGCACGGTGTCCGCGGGGGGCAGCTCTTCGAAGAAATAGCTGACCGGCACGCCCAGAACCTGGGACAGGTTGAACAGGCGGCTAGCGCTGATGCGGTTGGACCCGCGCTCGTACTTCTGAAGCTGCTGGAAGGTGATGCCGACCGCTTCACCCAATTTTTCCTGGCTCAGCCCCAACAGGGTGCGGCGCAGACGCAGGCGGGCGCCCACGTGGATGTCGATGGGGTTCGGCCCTTCGCCACGGCGGGACAGGGTGTGGGCGGGCGGCAGGGAGTTCTTGCTGTTCATGGTCATGGGATGGCGGCCCTTCGCAAGGGTTGGCAACGGCACAAATGACGTTTCGGCACCAGACGCCGCAGAGAAACCGGCAGCGTCCTGACCCGGGCCAACACGTGATGGTTAGCTCTGGAAGGAAATTTTATGCAACTTTATGAGCGGAGCAACCCGAAAAACGCGAAAAAAGGCGCCCGCTCTACAAACGAAACGTTGTTACTGAGGTGTGGAAACGGCCTTTCGCGTAGAGGGCCGGAAAATGACGCCTTAAGAAGAAAACCAGAAACTGCAACCCTTTGATTGCTGCACAAACGGTGGGATTCAGCCCAAGATACTCGCGGCGGATAGCCTGAAGGTCGGCACGGCCCGTGGCCGGGTCGCGCTGGGACAGACCGCCGGGTGCAAACACACACACGGGGAAGGCGAATCGCACCGGTTCGCCACTCCGGCGGAGCACCTGCACGGTGAAGGCGTAATCGGCCCCGATGGCAAAGCGCAGATCATAGCGCAGCCCCGCCACCACCGCGTGCCGGTACAGCATGGCCTGATGGTGGGTAAACATGCCCCACACGGCGGTGCGGTGGCTGCGCGCCGGTTTCCGCACCACCGCGCCGCCGGCCAGCCGCTCCAGCGCATCACCGTACAACAGACCGGCGGCGGATGGGGCCGTGGCCGCCACAGCGGCCAGACGGGCCAGCGTATCCGGCCCCGCCAGCCGGTCGCCCGCGTTGAGAAACAGCAGCCAGACGCCACGCGCCCGGTCCATGGCACGGTTCATCCCGTCGTACGGCCCGCGGTCGGACGCCGAGCACCAGCGCACGGCCGGCAGGTCCGCCGCCTGCTCCGACAGCCATGGGACGGTGCCGTCGGTGGACCCGCCGTCCACCACGACCCATTCCCAAGCGCCGCCGCCCACCTGCTCCCGCAGGCTGTCACGGGTCTGGATCAACCCGGCACGGTTGCCGCGCGCCACCGTCAGCACCGACAGCCAGGGCCGCCCCGCGCCGGCGGTCGGAACGGGGGCGGTCATCGGGAAATCACCGCGATGGAGGCGGCGGTCAGGGCCAACTGGCTCAGCACGCTGCCGATGTCCTTGAAGATGTCCAAACCGGTGAACGGTTTGGGATCGGTGGGCACCACGATCACCGAGCCGGGGGCGACCGCGGTCACGCGGTGGTTCCAGGACGACAGCGGCAGCGGCTCAGCACTGCCGTCGGGCCTGAGCAGAAAGGCCCGCCCCAGATCGGCGGCGCGGCTGGGGCCGCCGGCCTCGTGGATGTAGGCATCGGCGGCCTTGCCCGCCTGGAACCGCAGGGCGGCGGGGGCCATGACCTCTCCCGACACCGCCACGGTCAGGGGGCGTTTGGGAATGACGATGCGGTCGCCAGGCTCCAGCAGCACGTCGCGCTCGGGGAAACGGCGCAACTCCGCCGGGTCGGCTTCCACCACGATGCGGCCCGGCGGGTCGGCGGCGCGGAGCCGGTCGGCCAGGGAACGGGCCAGCGCCACGTCCTCCTGCCGCATCCCGGAGCCTTTCTGCTGCTCACGCAGGATCCCGGCCTCCAGCGTGCGGGCCTGTTCCTCGAACTCCGCCTTTTTCCGCCGCCGCTCCGCTTCCCTCAGGAAGATGGCGCCGGCGGGATAGGCGTCGGCGCTCAGCCCCCCGGCCCGCTCGATCAGGGTCTTCAGGGTGTCGTCGCGCAGCACGTCATAACGGCCGGGGTATCTCACCTCCCCTTCCAGCGTGACGGCCACGGTTTCCAGCGCCGATGGGCGCTGGTTCACCCGTAGGGCGTCGCCGGGATTGACCAGGATGGCCAGGGCATCGCGGGTGGAAAGGTTCAGGGTGCGGCGGCGGGGCGGAGTGCCGGCCATGGTCAGTTCGGCGGTTTCCGGCTCCGCCGCCGTGGACAGCCCGCCGGCCGCGGCCAGCAACGCCCCCACCGTCACCCCCTCGGCCACCGGGTAAACGCCGGGCAACCGCACAGCACCGCGCACCGGGACACCCCGTTCCCGGATCAGTGCGGCGATGTCGGCGCCGATGACGGCGCCGTCCAACGGCAGATCCTCTTCCGCCGAAGCACCCCCCTCTTCCCCGGTTCCGGGCTCGGCCAGGGTGCGGATGGTGTCGGTGGAGAAGAGATAGAGCCGGTCGTTATCGAACAACCGGCGGGTTGCCACGCCACCCGCCACATTTTGGGGAAAGAAGGGGACGAGGGTGCGGGTCATGGTGGCCGCATCGAACCGGGCGATCACCCCCAGAAGGGGATAGGCGCCCGGTTCCGCCCCGCCCGCCCCGGCCAGGGCGGCCTGAAGGGTGGCGGCCTCGGTCAGGGGCCAGACGCCGGGATGGCGCACATGGCCCAAAACCTCGATCCGCGCCGCCCGCCGGTCCTGCACGCGGGGCCGCGCCACGGCTGGCATCATGGGGTAGAGGCCCGGCGCCGTTCCGGCGGTTTTCAGCACGGCGTGGGACAGGGCGAAGGGCAACAGCTCCGGCTCGTCCTGGAACAGGGGCGGACAGGGCCGGGGGCCGCCGGTCAGCGCCGCGGCGGCCACGGCCTGCGGTCCGCGTGCCAGGGGGCCGCCGGGGTCGGCGGCCAGGGTTCGGGCCAGAAGCTCCAGCCCCCGGCAATCCGGCTGGGGTTCCGCCGGCCCGCCGCGCAACAGCGCCAGGACGGAGGCCGAGGTCAGGAACTCCACCTCCGCCATGCCCAGCACCAGCAGGGTGTCGCCATCGGTCAGCGGCCGCTTGTCCTTTCCTGCCAGCACGGCCTGAAGATCCACCGGCTCCAGCCGGCGCTGGTGGGTGGCGGGATCCGTGCGGGCCAGAACGGCGAAGGGAAGATAGGCTGAATCGCCGAGATCGGGGCGTGTCACCAGACGGCCGAGATCGGGCGCTTCCCGCCGGGCGCGGGGGCCGGGGCGGCGGACATGGCCGTCCACATAGACCACGCCCGTGCGGTCCTCCCGCACGGGGGTCAGCATCAGCAGGTCGCCGTCCTGCAGGGCCGGCACACCGGGATCCGGGATCGGTTCGGCGGTTTCCGCCCCGCCGGCACCGATGCCCAGGCGCAGGGCGCGGGCCGGGCCGGGGCGCAGGCGCCCGCCGGCCAGCGCTTCGGCCTCCGCCATCGGCATGGGAGCGCTGCCGCGGGGCAATTCGAACAGACCGGGACGCTTCAACGGCCCGGCCACCCCGATCACCGGCCCCAAAGGCGGCACCACCAGCCGGTCGCCGTCACGGACCCGCGTATCGGCGGCCCCGCCATCGCCCGACAGCAACAGGCCGTACAGATCCACCGTCATCGTCTGCCCATCGGCACGGAACAGACGGATGGCCCGCAACGACCCGGCGCGGGTCACCCCGCCAGCCGCGCTCAGTGCATCGAAGACGGTGGCAAAGGCGGTCAGATCCTGAATCCCCGGGCGGGGCACTTCCCCCGTGACCAGCACGCCGACACGGCGCAACGCGCTGAGCGACAGGAACACCGCCGTCCCCTCCCCGCGGGTGGTGGTGACCAGAGCCGCCAGCTCGGCGCGCACGTCGTCGATGGTCCGGCCCGCGGCCATCAGCGGGGGGATGCCCTCCACCGTCAGCCGTCCCTCCACATCGACGGCGATGCGCTTGGGCTCGGCCTTCTCCGCCCCCCGGAACGTGACGGTCACCGCATCGCCCACCCCCAGCCGGTAATGGCCGCTCACCGCCCCCACGGCCGGGGGCGGCACGGGGGTGGCGATGTGGTCATAGCCGAAGAGCCTCAGAGTCTGACTCGCACGGGCGGAAAAAGCGGCTTCGATAGGGCTGAGGGGGGGCGGACGCTCCGGCTCTTGGGCCGAAACGGCGCCCACCCCCAAGATCAGCGCCGCCGCCAGCACAAGCCGGACGATTATCCTGCACGCAGCAGCCATCATCTGTATCTGCCCAGAGCCCACGCACTCCGCACCGGCGGCACAATCAGCACACTATGGGATGCATTTCCGCCGAATGCAACCGTGCCGCTTCTCCATGCGGGTGAATGCTACCAGCCTTACCGCTTGTCACGCTCCGGGGCCGCCTTATATTCGCAAAGCGCAGTATGCGTGAAAGGGTTTAAACCGCGGGAGATTCCACCGTGGGCCTGCCGGCCGTCACTTCGTCCGCCGCCGTGTTCAAGGCGTTGCCGGCCCGCACCGCGCGGACGGCGGCGGCGGGTGAGTCCGGCCCGGAGGGGCAATCCGGCGGTGGGCCCGCACCCGACTCCGCCGGGTCGTCATCATCGTCTTCCGCTTCCTCCGGCACCGCCACCCAGGCACCCCAGGTCCAGCAGCAAATCCGCACGCTGGAACAGACCGACCAGAAGGTCCGTGCCCATGAACAGGCGCATCAGGCCGCGGGCGGTCCCCATGCCGGCGGTGCGTCCTTCACCTTTCAGAAGGGACCGGACGGAAAGAATTACGCGGTCGCCGGCGAAGTTCCCATCGACATCAGCCGCGAAAGCACCCCCGGCGCCACCATCACCAAGATGGATGCGGTCAAGGCCGCGGCCCTGGCCCCCGCCGACCCGTCGTCACAAGACCGCGCCGTCGCCCAGCAGGCCGAGGCGCTGAAACTCCAGGCCCAGCAGGAAAAGAACAAGGAGCTTGTCACCGGCAACGGCGACGGCACTGCCGGGGACGAACCGGGCCCGTCCCGCACCGCCCCCGCCGCCCTGGCCGCCCGCGGCACCGCCGCCTATGGCGCTGCGGCATCGCTGATGCGGGCCGCCGCTCCGACCCTGGCCTTGTCCGCCTGAGCCGTGACCGCGCAACCGTTGTTCCCGGCGTGACAGTCCGCCCCCTTATGCGCCCGCCGTTCCTTCAGTAAGAGAACGGTTACCCCCTTCAACCTTGGCGTCAGTCAGGGGTTTCACTCCGTGGGGTCCATCAAACGGTTGGCAAACAGAACTCATACCCTGATATGAATTAATATCTCCGCCACGGTTGGCTCCGAGAGATCAGCCGATTGAATATAGAATTTTCCCTATATCCGTTCCTGCGGCATCTGGGCACACCCCCGTATCGTTAGTCATATTCGCGCATGTTCCTGAAAGAAAAACAGAGATTCTATTTACAGTCTTCGATTAGGAAGTTATCGTTATGGTATTGGCTCCGGTGCCGGTTCCTTGGGGGCGAGGGCAGGCGCGGTGTCCGTAACGGCTGACAAGAAAGTTGAGTGGATGCATAGCCGGTTCAAACGATACAGCTCCGGCCAGGCCCTGGCCCCCGTCGTGGACGGGCCGAAGCAGGAACAGGCCGTCGGCGGCTTATCCTATGCGGTGCGCGATCTTCACCGTGCCTTTTCCCGCGCCCTTCAGGCACGGATCGTCACCCACGGCGTCAGCATGGGGCAATGGTTCTTCCTGCGCGTTCTGTGGGAAGAGGACGGGCTGACCCAACGGGAACTCAGTCAACGTGTGGGCATGATGGAGCCGACCACCGTCACCGCCCTCAACACCATGGAAAGCCGCGGTCTGGTCGAACGGGTGCGCAACCCCCACGACCGCCGCAAGGTGAACATCTATCTGACGCCCAAGGGGCGATCCCTGCGCGACACCCTGCTGGGCTGCGCGGGCGAAGTGGACACCCTGTCGCTTCAGGGGATTTCCCCGCAAGAGCAGGACGCCGCATTGTCGGTGCTGACCCGGATGCTGGCCAATTTGGGCGGCCCGCCCAACGGTGGTGCCTCCGCCGACCTGGACGAAGGGTGAGCGTCTGCCGGGTGCTGTCCGGAACGGGACGGGGACCGGGGCCGTGCATGGGGGATGCCGCCGCCCCCTTCGCCCTGCCCGCTCCCACGGGCGGGGCGCGGGGTCAGTCCCCCATGCAGCGAAGCGGATTCCCCCCCGGAGGCGAATCCTTTAGGCTTGGCTCATGAGACAGACCAGGAGCCATCCGCCACGGATCGGCCTGACCGGCAGCGCCGGGGTGGGGAAAACCACCCTGGCGCTGACACTCGCCGCCACCCTCGATGTCCCGGTGGCGGAAGAGCCGATGCGCGCCCGGCTGCGGGGTGGCTTCAGCCTGCATAGCCTGTCACGGGCCGAGCACCGTGAGCTTTTGACCAGCGATGCCGCCGGGCTGGAAGCCTTGGCGGAAGGAGACGGCGGTTTCGTCGCCGACCGCACGCCGCTGGATTATGCGGCCTTCTGGCTGTGCGCCGGCTATGCCGCCGACGATCCGGCGGGCACCGGCACGCTGGTTCACCGGGCGGCGGCGGCGGTATCCGGATGGGATCTGGTGGTCGTGCTGCCGTGGGGTGCGTTTCCCGTGGAAGACGACGGCTATCGCTACCCCAACCCATGGCATCAGCTGCATGTGCAGACGGTCATGGAAGGGCTGTGCCGCCGGTATGTGCCGCCGGAACGCCTGGCCTTCCTGCCCGATTCGCTGCTGGATCCCGAGGCACGGTGCGCCTGGGTGCTGCGGCGCCTGTCCGCCACGCGGTAGGGGTGGTCACCCCGCGGCGTAACGGCGGTGCCAGCCCTTTTCAATCCGGTCGGTCCACGACGGGTGCGGCTCCGGCAAGGGCTTGGCCAGTTCGTCGGGCAAGGGGGCTGCCGGGTGCTGCGGGATGCCGCGGAAAAGATCTTTTTCCCCCTGGGTCAGCTTCTTCCAGGCCAGCACCGTATCGGCGCCCCAGTAGCGGGGATCCTGTTTGCGCGCCTGGGCTTCCGGGGTCAGCAGGAAATTGATGACCACCAGTGCCCCTTCCTTCGCCGATGCATTGAAGGGAATTGCCAGGAAATTGGCGTTTCCGATGGTTCCCTCCTCGAACGTATAAACACGGGATGAAGGGGGCAACAGGCCGCTTTCAATGGAGCTGGCCGCTTCCAGCGGGTTGAAGGCCATGGACAGGGTGATGTCCCCGTCATTCAGCAGACGGCGCAGATCGGCACCGGACGCCGGGAACTCCTTCCCCTGCCGCCACAACAGCGGGTGAAGCGTATCAAGGAAGGACCACAGCGGTTCCAGCACCAGCCCTTCGTTCTCATCGGTGGCCGGCTGCATCAACGACGACCAGTCGGACTGGCGCGCCAGCAGTACCTGCTTCAGAAAGGTGATGCCCAGGGAATTGGGCGGCTGGGGATAGGTCAGGCGGCCGGGGTTGGCCTTGGCCCATTCCAGCAGTGTCCCCACCGACCGCGGCGGCACCGGAAGGTTCAGGGTATCGTAAACCATCACGAACTGGGTGACGCTGAACGGCGCCTCCAACCCCTCCACCGGAACCGTGAAGTCCACCAAGGTCGGCTTGCCGCGGGTGTCTACCAG
Source organism: Azospirillum fermentarium (assembly GCF_025961205.1). NCBI lineage: Bacteria > Pseudomonadati > Pseudomonadota > Alphaproteobacteria > Rhodospirillales > Azospirillaceae > Azospirillum > Azospirillum fermentarium. The sequence continues at coordinate 170,250 of NZ_JAOQNH010000002.1, read as the reverse complement.
ACGCATGTTGGGCAAACGGTTGGTGAAGGGACCGTACAGCAGGCCGCTGGCCTTCATGATGGCGAAGTTGCCGCCGTTCAGCCAAACCAGATCCACCGATCCGCCGTCGGCCCGCCCCGCGGTCTTTTCCGTCAGGATACGGGTCACCGCCTGGCTGATGTCGTTGATTTTCACATGGCGGAGTTCGACGCCGTACCGCTCGCGCACCGTCGCCGCCACCCAGTCCCAATAGGCGTTGATCTTGGGCGATCCGCCCCAGGCATTCAGGAACACCGTCTGCCCGCGGGCCTTTTCCACCGTGGCGTTCCACGCGGCCATATCCACCGGCGGAGCAACCACTTTCGACCCGGGAGCCGCTCCCGCCACAGCGGGCCGGGACAGGCCGCCGGACATCAGTGTCCCGAGACACAAGAAGGCCACGGCAAGGCGGCGGAGCAGCATGATCCCCCCGGACGATGGAATGGTTTGCGGCCACACTATCGGCCAGACCGGGACCAAAGCCAATCGGGCAATATGCCCCGCGACACCAAAAGCAATATATCACACCCATTGAACGCAAAAAAGGCGCTGTCAGAGACAGCGCCTTTTTCACAATCTTTCCGGTCGGCCCCCGTTGACCGGAGGCCAGCCGTCCGATCCGTCCGGGTGATTACTTCACGCGGATGAGGATCTGAGCGCGGCGGTTCGACGGCTCGCGGACGTTCTCGCCGGTCTGGACCAGGAGCTGGGTCTCGCCCTTGCCTTCGACGGTGATCATCTTGGCCGGCACACCCTTGGCGGTCAGGCCCTTGCGGACCGCATCGGCGCGGCGCAGCGAGAGCTTCTGGTTGTAGGCGGGCGACCCGGAGGTGTCGGTGTGGCCGATCACGTGGATGCTGACGGCGCGGATCTTGCCGGCGGCAGCGGCGGCGTCACCGATGATCTTGTCCGACACCGGGGTGATGTCGGCCTTATCCCAGTCGAAGAACACCAGATATTCGGTCTGCGGCTGAGCCTGGACCGGGGCCGGAGCCGGGGCCGGGGTGGCAACCGGGGTGACCGAGGGAGCGCCGAAGGAATAGCGCAGGCCCAGCAGGATGCTGTGCGAGGCGTATTCGCCTTCCACGCGGCCCAGCGGGCCCTTGAACTTCGGATCAACGGTGTCGAAGTAGCGGTAATCCAGCGTGGCGGCCAGATTGTTGGTGAAGCTGTACGACACGCCGGCGATGCCCTGATAGGCAAACACCCAGTCGGTGTCGCTGAAGCGGTAGCCGGCACCATCGTCACCGGTGGCCTTCACCTGGGCGATACCGGCGCCGACGCCGATGTACGGGGTGATGGGCGTGCCGGTGTCGATGTCGTACAGGACGTTGCCCATGAACGACAGCGAACGGGCGCGGCCCGACCAGTTGGAGGTCGCGTCGTTGTCGCCGTTAACCTTGTTGCCCCAGCGGTAGCCAGCTTCCAGTTCGGCGCGGATGCCGAAGGACGTGGCGTAGCCGGCCGACAGGCTGCCGATGGCGCCCACGTCGTATTCCAGCTTCACGCTCGGGTTGGTGACGCCGCTGGCCTGGGCGGTCTTGTCGGTGAACTTGGCGTCGCGGGCCCAGTTCACACCGGCAGCGCCACCAACATAGAAGCCTTCGGAAGCGGCCATGGCGGCGGTCGGCAGCATAACCGCCAGCGCCGTACCGAGAACAATGCCACGGAAAGTCATCTTATTATTCCCTTTCGTTGACGGCGTTGTCAGCCGTACCAGCCTTCCCCCGTGCACACCGGCCGTCGGTAGGAAGGGCGCGGCCGGCAACCCCCGGATGGGTCGGCGGTTGAAATCTCTGACCTGTCAGATACCAGTTACCAGCCGCCGCCACAATCCCCCCTGTGGTCAGAAATCCTGAGTGTTGCAAATCCGCCGCAACCTCCCAGCGGCGCTTCAGCCCGGACCATCCAGCCATTCGAACTGATGGGGATCCAGCAGGGTCGCAACAGCCAATGTTTTCAGTGTTTTGGGGTCATCCGCCCGGACCATCTGGGCGTGCTGGGTGCCCAATCCGTCCTTGCGCACCGCAACCACCTGCCACACGCCGCCACCGGGGCCGAGCTTGCGGAGCAACTGCCCCTCGCTGATTTCACGCTTGCGGCGCATTCCTCGTTCTCCTGAATCGGCGCTCGACGAAACGGATTCCCACGAGCCCACGCGTGCGGGCCAGGGAATCGGGGGGCCATTCAAGCACACTTCCGCCCCGCGCGCCTCCCCCTCGTCACGTTTTTGCGGTGCGTCATCGGGGATATGGAACAAAGGGCGGCGGTCATGGTTCAATGCGACATGACGACGGAAAACGACGCCCACAACTTCGCCGCCTGCCTGGTTGCCGAACTGGGTGAGCGGGCGATTCGCCTCAGCCGGGTCCGGCTGGTCGAACTCACCGCGGCCAGCGACCTGCGCGCCGCCGCCTTCTGGCGTGACGTCATGCGCGCCAGCGAGCAGCTTCTGGCGCGCCCGCCGGATGGGGCGGCACGGCCCTGTTCCGCGCTGCAATAGCCGGCAGAAAAGGCAAAGGCCCGGTGCGGGGAGCACCGGGCCTCGGCTGTCACGGCATCCCGAAGGTGCCGCGATCCGTCTTACTTCACCTGGGCGTACTTGCCGTCGTTCCAGCGGTACCAGACATAAGCCGGGGTGGTCAGGTCACCCTTGCTGTCGAAACCGATGGTGCCGATCACGGTGTTGTACGTGGTCTTGTGCAGTTCGGCGGTGACCTTCGCCACGTCGGTGGACTTGGCGGCCTTCACAGCCTCGGCATAGATCTGCAGGGCGGCGTAGGTGTAGAGGGTGTAGCCTTCCGGCTCGTACCCGGCCTTGCGGAAGCGTTCCACCACCGCCTTGGCATCGGGCATCTCGCGGGGATCGGGGCCGAAGGTCATCATGGTGCCTTCGCCGGCCGGGCCGGTGATCGACCAGTATTCGTTGGTCACCAGCGCGTCGCCCGACACGATCGGGGCGGAAACGCCCTGGTCCTTCATCTGGCGGGCCAGCAGGCCGGCTTCGGTGTGATAGCCGCCGACATAGACCACGTTGGCGCCGACCTGCTTCAGCTTCGACACCAGGGCCGAGTAATCCTTTTCACCGGCGGTGTAGGCTTCGTACAGCACTTCCTTCACCCCGGCGGCATTCAGCGCCTTCTGGGTTTCGTCGGCCAGCCCCTTGCCGTAGGCCGACTTGTCGTGAAGGATGACGATGTTCTTGCCCTTGTAAGTGTCGGCGAGGTACTTGCCGGCGATGGTGCCCTGCTGATCGTCGCGGCCGCAGACGCGGAACACGTTGGACAGGCCCTGCTCGGTCAGCTTGGGGTTGGTCGAGGCCGGTGAGATCTGCACCATGCCTTCTTCGGCATAGACCTGGCTGGCCGGGATCGACGAGCCCGAGCAGAAGTGGCCGGCCACGAACTTCACGCCGGCCTTGGCCAGCTGGTTGGCGACCGCGACCGCCTGCTTGGGATCGCAGGCGTCGTCGCCCACTTCCAGCTTCAGCTTTTCGCCGTTGATGCCGCCGGCGGCGTTGATGTCCTGAACCGCCAGTTCGATACCCTTCTTCATCTGTTCGCCGAAGGTGGCGTACTGGCCGGTGATGGGGCCGGCGGTGGCGACCACGATGTCGGCCTTGGCCGCGGCGGCGCCCAGGACCAGTGCGGCGGCGGAGGCAGCCAGGAGGGTGTGCTTCATGTTCATTCTCTTCTTTTGCTCCCTGTTTCGAACGTGATCGCTTCAGAAACCGCGGAGGGCCGTGCCGGAATGTTCAAGGGCCGGGCGGCCCGCCGCCGAACCGGAAGAGTTCTCCCGCCGCCGGGATGGCGGAACCAGGTCTGGTTGCACCGCACCACGGACAATCGGGATGCCGGAGAGAGTGCCCGGTCTTGCCCCGATTGTCCACGTCTTGGTGCCCGGAAGTCTCAGAACAGCAACATTATTCGGCCAGACGGCCACCCGGTTTATCCCTCCACGCGAAGGGGCCGGCGCGCTCGTACAGCCACGGATACTGGGACACCATCCGCCGTGCCTGCGCGATGCGGTAGGCCATGAAGGTGATGCCGGTCAGAACCGCCCAGTGCAGCACGAAACCGTAGAGAGACAGCAATTCGCCCCCCGCCAGCCCGAAGATCAGGAACCGGTCGCCGGCGGCCAGCAGCGCGCCATAGGCCACGACCGACCCGATCCCTTTCCACCCTTCGGCCAGGGACTGGCCGGTCAGGATGGCGCAGCCGCCGAACACCAGCAGCGTCATGAAGATGAAGACCAGCGGCGAGGTGCCGAGGATGGCGTCCATCAGTGACCTCCTTCCAGATAGGCCGCGCGCACCTCTTCGTTGGCGAGCAGTTCGGCACCGCTGCCGGTCATGGTGATGTGGCCGTTGACCATCACATAGGCCCGGTGCGCCAGCTTCAAGGCGTGGAAGGCGTTCTGCTCGACCATGAAGACGGTCATCTTCTTGGTGCGGTTGATTTCGGTGATCGCCTGGAAGATCTGCTTGACCACCAGCGGGGCCAGGCCCAGCGACGGTTCGTCCAGCAGCAGCAGGCGCGGGCGGCTCATCAGCGCGCGTCCGATGGCCAGCATCTGCTGTTCGCCGCCCGACATGGTGCCGGCCCGCTGCGTGATGCGTTCCTTCAACCGGGGGAAGAGGGTGAAGACCTCTTCCAGATCCTGGTCGAAATGGCCCTCATCGACGGCGATGGCGCCCATTTGCAGATTTTCCATCACCGTCATGCGCGGAAAAATCCGGCGCCCTTCCGGCGACTGGGCAATGCCGCGGCGCACCAGATCGTGGGTGGCCAAGCGGGTGATGTCCTCGCCCGCGAACACGATCCGGCCCTGACGGGCCTGGGGTTTGCCGCAGATGGTCATGAGAAGGGTGGACTTGCCGGCGCCGTTGGCGCCGATCAGAGTCACGATTTCCCCTTCGTTGATGGTGACGTCAACGCCCTTCAACGCCTCGATGGAGCCGTAGAAGGTGTGGACGCCCTGGATGGACAGCAGCGCGCTCATGCACCCTCCCCGGCCGCGGCGGCCGGTTCGTCCGCCTCTTCCTCGCCCAGATAGGCGCGGATGACGGCGGGATCATTCTTCACAAAGGCGGGATCGCCGTCGGAAATCTTCCGCCCGTAATCCAGCACCACCACGTGGTCGGAAATGGTCATGACCACGCTCATGTCGTGTTCGATGAGCAGAAGCCCGGTCTTGTGCTGGTCGCGGATGTAGATCAGCAGCTCGGCCAGTTCCGCCGACTCACGCGGGTTGAGGCCCGCCGCCGGTTCGTCCAGGCACAGCAGGACGGGTTCGGAGCACATGGCACGGGCGATTTCCAGCCGCCGCTGGGCGCCGTAGGGCAGGTTGCCGGCTTCCCAGTCGGCGAACTCCAGCAGCTTCACCCGGTCCAGCCAGTACTTGGCCAGGTCCACCGACGCCTTTTCCGCCGCGCGGTAGGTGGGCAGGCCCAGCAGGCCGGCGATGGAGAAGGCGGACGCGCGCATCAGCTTGTTGTGCTGTGCCACCATCAGGTTTTCCAGAACGCTCATGCCGCCGAACAGGCGGATGTTCTGGAAGGTGCGCGCCACCGCCGCTTCCTTGGAGATGCGGAAACCGGGCATCCGTTCCAGCAGGTATTCCTTGCCGTCCGGGTGCCGCAGCGTCAGCCGCCCCACGGTGGGGGTGTAGAAGCCGGTGATGCAGTTGAACAGCGTGGTCTTGCCGGCACCGTTCGGGCCGATCACCGCGGTGATCTCGCTGTTGTTGGCGGCGAAGGACACGTCGCTGACCGCCACCAGACCGCCAAAGCGCATGGTCAGGTGTTCGACGGTCAGCAGCGGGGTCTTGTCGGCGGTGCTCATGCTCCCTTCTCCCCGGCGGCAGCCCCGTTCTTGTACAGCACGATGGTGGGGTCGCGGTGGGCCAGCAGCCCGCGCGGACGCCACAGCATGATGACGACCATGCCCATACCGAACGTCAGCATGCGGAAATCGGCCAGTTCACGGAACGCCTCCGGCAGGCCGATGACCAGGATGGTGGCGATGACCACCCCCATCTGGCTGCCCATGCCGCCCAGCACCACGATGGCGAGGATGATCGCCGATTCGATGAAGGTGAAGCTTTCCGGGCTGATGAAACCCTGGCGGGTGGCGAAGAACGACCCGGCGAAGCCGCCGAACATGGCGGCGATGGCAAAGGCCGCCAGCTTGATCTTCGTCCGGTCGATGCCGAGCGAGGTGCAGGCGATGTCGTCCTCGCGCAGCGCTTCCCACGCGCGGCCCAGCGGCAGCTTGCGGATGCGCAGCGTGAACAGGTTCACGAACAGCGCCAGGATCAGGATGAGGTAATAAAGGAAGATGATCCGGTGCAGCGACGAGAATTCCAGCCCGAACATGGTGTGGAACGGCGGCAGGCCGTTCGCCCCGGTGCGGGAGAAATCGGCGATGCCGAAGAAGCTGGGGCGCGGAATGTTGGTGATGCCGTTGGGGCCGCCGGTGAAATTGTACCAGTTCACCAGGATGATGCGGATGATCTCACCGAAGCCCAGGGTCACGATGGCGAAATAGTCGCCGCGCAGACGCAGCACCGGAAAGCCCAGCAGCACACCCGACAGCGCCGCCAGCAGCCCCGCCAGCGGCAGGCACAGCCAGAAGCTCATGCCGAAATACTGCGCCAGCAGCGCGTAGGAATAGGCGCCGACGGCGTAGAACGCCACATAGCCCAGATCGAGCAGGCCGGCGAGACCGACCACGATGTTCAGGCCCCAGCCCAGCATCACATAGGTGAGCAGCAGGATGCCGATGTCGATCAACTGGCGGTCGGCGATGGGCAGCATCGGGAACACGGCGGCGAACAGAATGCCGATGGGCCCCAGATAGCGGGATGCGTGCTGCACCTTGGCGCCGATGCGGTCCATGCGGCGGTCGCGCTCGGCCTGGGTCAGCTTGGACCGATGGGTCACCACGGTGATCAGCGCCCGGATGGCGATCACCAGACCGCCGCCGATCATCACCACGCGCAGGGTTTCGGTGGGCAGATGAATGAAGAATCCGGCCGCCGCCACCACCAGCGACAGCACCAGCACCGGCAGGGCCACGCCCGAGCGGATCATGCTCAGGCCCACGCGCCCCAGGAACACCAGGCCGATGGCCGCAACGACCTCGTTGAAATGGGGCTCGATGCCCAGGCCCGTGGGCCGGTCCACCGTGCGGAAGCCCACGAGGGGCACGGTCAGAAGAAGGGCCACCAGCGCCGCCAGACCCGCATCGCGCAGGATCGCGGGCCAGTCGAGACGGGGCGGCCGCGTTTGGGAAATCGCCGTCATCGCCTCACACCTTCTCGATTTCAGGACGGCCCAGCAGGCCCGTCGGACGGAAGATGAGCACCATGACCAGGATGGTGAACGTCGCCACGTCCTTCCATTCGCTGCCCACGTACCCCGACCAGAAGGCTTCGATCAGACCGATGATGACACCGCCCAGCATCGCCCCCGGCAGCGAGCCGATGCCGCCCAGCACCGCCGCCGTGAACGCCTTCACCCCGGCCAGGAAGCCGATGTAGAAATCGATCACGCCGTAGATCAGCATGACCATCATGCCGGCCACCGCCGCCAGTGCGGCGCCCATGACGAAGGTCAGCGAAATCACCTTGTCCACGTTCACGCCCAGGAGCGCGGCCATGGTCTTGTCCTGTTCGCAGGCGCGCTGCGCCCGGCCCAGGCTGGTGCGCTGGATGAGCTGGGTGAAGCCGACCATCAGCGCCAGCGTCAGCACGATGGTGGCCAGACGCACGTAGCTGATGGTCACCTGGCCGTCGAAGAAGGTCAGGCTGCCGGTGACGATCGGCTGCAGCGGCTTGGACCGCGCGCCCTGCAGAAGCTGCACGTAGTTCTGCAGAAAGATCGACATGCCGATGGCGGAGATCAGCGGCGCCAGACGCGGCGAATTGCGCAAGGGCCGGTAGGCGATGCGCTCGATCGTCCAGCCGTACACGCTGGTCAGCAGCATCGCCGACACCAGCATGATCAACAGCGCCAGCGGCACCCAGGTGATGCCGACCACCCCCAGGACCAGGAACGTGATCAGCGCGATGAACGAGCCGATCATGTAGACCTCGCCATGGGCGAAGTTGATCATGCCGATGATGCCGTACACCATCGTATAGCCGATCGCGATGAGGCCGTAGATGGCACCCAGCGACAGGCCGTTGATCAATTGTTGGATAAAATAGTCCATTTAGCCCCTTCCCGCGCTGTTAAGGCATGCGCGCACGGGATACGGGGCGAGAACATGCATGTTCCCGTTCACCAAATCACCGCTCCCTGAACTGACGGTCCGTAGCGCGTACATTTCTGCGATGACTGCGCCAGGCCGAATTGTTGTCACCCCGGACGTTAGCTCACTGCCTTCCGGGTGGGCAAGTATGGAAACCCCGTAGAGGTAACATCATTTGCACTCTGGGGCGCGGTGACGGCAAAAAGCCGCAGCACGGTTATATTTGATACGTCAAGTCATGAGTAAAGGTCATGACTTTACCTGACGCCATGACTTTGTGTCGGGTCATCAAACAATGGACGGAGCCAACCAGAGCAGCAGGATCAATCCTGCCACCCCGGCCACCGCGCCCCACAGGACGCTGCGCCCCGTGATCCAGAAAACTCCCAACGCCATCGCCGTCGCGGCAAGGCGCACCCCCAGACCGGCTGCGGCCAGCGGACCGACGGGGAACACGATCATCCGCGCCACCAGTCCGGCCAGCAGGGCATAGGCCACGCACCCGACCCAGCGGAACACGGCGCCGTTGGGGTCCAGCCGGCCGCCCAGCGCCACCCCCAGACCGCGGGCGGCATAGGTCACCGCCGCGGCCACCAGCAGCGGCAGCCACACGTCGCCGGTTCCCATCACAGGGTTACCCGCCATCACCGCCCCCGCCGGGACCAGTAAAAATCAAGGACGAAGGCCAGCGTTCCCGCCGTCAGCCCGGTGACGAGCAGGCCATAGGTGGGGGCCACGGGGTGGAGCAGCGGCCCCATCACCAGCCCGAAGGCCAGCGCCAGCACACGCGCCCGCTGTTTCAGGTCCACCGCGAACAGCATCAGGAAATAGATGGGGTTGAGGAACACCAGCCCCAGGGTCACCGGTTCCGGCACCACGCCGGCCAGGAAGAATCCGCCCGCGGTCCCGGCCATGGTCACCATGAACAGGGTGGCGCCATAGGCGGTGAACCAGGCCAGACGCGACTCCGGCGGCAGGTCCGGCAGCCGGCGCATGGCGTTGGCCCAGGTGGTGACGGCGATGACGTGGGCCAGGGCGTACAGGCACCACCGGGGTGCCCGCCGGCCCGCCGCGCCTGTGCGCAACAGGGGCAGCAGGGTCACCACCATGGGCAACAGGCGGGTGTTGGTCAGCGCCACCGCAAGACCGACCGCCAGAAGGGAGGCCCCGATGGACCACAGTTCCACCAGCGCCATCTGTCCCGGCAGCGCCCAGCCGGTGGCGGTGGACACCAGCCCGGCCCCCAGGCCGAACCCGGTTTCCCGCGCCAGCGACCCGAACCCGAGATAGCTGGCGAACAGCACCAGCCCCGGCATTCCCAGCGCTTCCCGCACCGCCGTCCGGGCAATGCCGGACGGCTCAGACACCCTCATGATGACCGCGGCGCCGGTTACCGGGCCGGGGTGTAGGAGGCGTTCTGCTTCAGCCCCGGCTTGGCGGGCTTGGCCGGCGACGCCTTGGCCGGGGTCACCGGCTTGGCCTGGGTCTTGGCCGGCGCCTTGGCGTTCTTGGCCGCCGGCTTGGCGGGCTTGCCCACCGGGGCCTGCGCCACGTCGAACGCCGGGGAATCGGGGTAGCTGGCGACCTTGGTGCCGCACAGGGGCGCTTCGGACAGGTGCATCACGCCAGCACCCTTTTCGTCGGCGGTCAGCACGCGCAGGTCGTCGGGCGACAGCGCCACCGCGGCCTGGGTGCGGTCCACGAAGGTGGAGCAGTAGAGCGGCGTGCCGATGATCGCCGCCCGGCGGCTGATCTCGTTGGCCATCTCCGTGCGGTACATGTCGAACTGGCGGGTGCCGGCGGCCTTGTTGCCCTTGCCCAGGAAGGAGGCCAGTTCGGCTTCCGCCTTGGAGATCTGGGAACGGTTCTTGACGGTGAAGTCCTGATACTTGGCGAACGGCGCCTTGTCCGGCATCACGTCCTTGCAGGTCAGGCCGACGACCATCATCTCGGTGTGGACGCGGATGAGCTGTTCGGCGGCGTGCTGGGCCGGGGTGTAGCAGGCGTTGGTCTTGACCGCCGCCAGCGCCGGGGCGGTCATGCCCACCAGGGCGGCCGTGGCGCCCAGCGCGGTGACGGTACGGCGGAACAGGGAAACGGTGGAACGGCGATGCGCGCGCTCGCGGGTCATGTCGGGTGCTCCGGCGTTTTTACGGTCGGACGCAGACGCGCCCGGAAGCGGCGATATCATCCGACCCTGGCCTCCCGGTCAATTCCAAAGCCGCGGGCTGGACCGCCGCCGGCCCGATTTCCCGGCCATGTGCGGTTTTCCGGCAACGGACTCCGGCCCCGCTCACGCTTGGTTTTTCCACGGCTTTTCATCTCCGTGGACCGGCGGCCCGTGCTGGCGTAACCATCCCGCCGACCACGGGCTGGAAAGGCAGGCATTCCCATGAACCGGATCGGCATCGACCTGGGCGGCACCAAGATCGAAGGCATCGTGCTCGATGCCGATGGAAACCAGCGGGCACGGCGCCGGGTTCCCACCCCGCGGGGCGATTACGCCGGCACGGTGCAGGCCATCGCCGCCCTGGTGGCCGGGCTGGAACAGGAAACGGGCGGCGGCCGGGCCAGCGTGGGGCTGGGCATCCCCGGCATCGTGTCGCCGCGCACGGGGCTGGTGAAGAACGCCAATTCCACCTGGCTGATCGGCCGGCCGTTCGACCGCGACCTGTCGGCGGCGCTGGGCCGCCCGGTGCGGGTGGAGAACGACGCCAATTGCCTTGCGGTGTCGGAGGCCGCGGACGGGGCCGCCGCCGGAGCCGCGGTGGTTTTCGCCGCCATCGTCGGCACGGGCGTCGGCGGCGGCATCGTGGTGCATGGCCGCCCCCTGACCGGGCGCAACGCCATAGCGGGGGAATGGGGGCATTCCCCCCTGCCCTGGCCGGACATCGGTGAGTTGCCGGGGCCGTCCTGTTATTGCGGCAAGGCCGGATGTTTGGAAACCTTCGCCTCCGGTCCGGGCGTGGCGGCGGATCACGCGCGGGTCACCGGCGAAACCCTGACCGCGGCGGACATCGCCGCCCGCGCCGCCGCCGGCGACGGGGCGGCGCGGGCCACCATGGACCGGCTGGCCGGCCGTCTGGGCCGCGGGTTGGCGACGGTGGTCAACCTGCTGGACCCCGACGTGATCGTGCTGGGCGGCGGGCTGTCGAACATCCCCTACCTTTATGAGGCGCTGCCGGCGGTGGTGGAGCGGCATGCCTTCTCCGACACCATCGACACCCCCATCCGCCCGGCACGGCACGGGGATTCCAGCGGCGTGCGCGGTGCGGCGTGGCTGTGGCGGCCCGAGGAGCCGGCCTGACACCCTACCGCGTTTCCCACGGCGCCCGCGGCGGCGCGCCGGGACGCACGGGCGCGGCACGGGCGGTGGCCGCGGGCGGCAGGTTGCTCAGGGAATGGGTCCGGCTGTAGGACCGGCGCCCATCGGTGCCGTACCGCTGCATCCCGGCGCGGAACTGGGCATCGCGGCCCATGGCGTTCCAATGGGACGGAGCCGGGGCCGCCGCCGCGCCGCCGCCCACCTGCGGCAGGTTGGGGCGCCCCATCTCGTCGTAAAGCTGTGGCGCCTGATAGGCGCCCGGCTCCCGCGGCAGGGGCAATTGCTGGGCGGCGGCCAGTCCCGGCAGGGACACGGCAAGAAAAACGGCGGCGGATCGGATGAGACGGGTCATGGGACACCCTCCCGGTAATGGCGGCACCCCCATGCAACACGCCCGCCCCCCCGCCGGCCACCGGGGCAAGGGCGTTACCCCGCCCCACCCTCTGCAGAAAGGCCGGGTTGCCGCGAAGGTCACCCGCTGTTAGGGAAAAGGGCATGACGACCGCCCCCTCCTTCTTCACCCTCGACGGGTGCCGGCTGGAGTACCGCCGGATTCCCGCCGCCGATCCCGCCCTTCCCGTTCTGGTGTTCCTGCACGAAGGGCTGGGCAGCATCTCGCTCTGGCGCGATTTTCCCGACCGGCTGGCAGCGGCCACCGGGGCCGGGGCGCTGATCTATTCCCGCCGCGGCTACGGCCGTTCCGACCCGCAGCCGGCGCCCTTCGCCACCGGCTATCTGGAGCGGGAGGCGGCGGAGATCCTGCCCCGCGTGCTCGATCATTTCGGCATCGAACGGCCCATCCTGATCGGGCACAGCGACGGCGGCTCCATCGCGCTGCTGTTCGCCGCACTGGCGGGCTGCCCGCTGGCCGGTGCGGTGACCGAAGCCGCCCACGTCTTTGTCGAGGACATCACCCTGGCCGGCATCCGCGGCGCGGTGACGGCGTGGGAGACGACGGACCTGCGCGCCCGTCTGGCCCGTCACCACGCCGACCCGGACCACACCTTCCGCCTGTGGGCCGACGTGTGGCTGTCGCCGCCGTTCGCCGCCTGGAACATCGAGGCCCACCTGCCCCGCATCACCGCCCCCCTGCTGGTGATCCAGGGCGAGGATGACGAGTACGGCACGCCCGGACAGGTCCACGCCATCGTGCGCCGGACGGCCGGACCGGCAGAGCCCCTGCTGCTGCCGGCCTGCGGCCACACCCCCCACCGGGAACAGGCCGATGCGGTGCTGGCGGCCATGGCGGATTTCGTCCGCCGGGTGGCCTGACGCGCGAGACCGACCCGGATCAGACCGGCACCGCCGCCCCCACGTGGCCGGCGGGGCCGGCGTCGATCACCGGGGGGAACAGCACCCCGAACCCCGGATGATGGGCGTCGTGGACCAGGGCGCGGGCGCGGATCAGCGGCCAGACCTGATGGCGCAGGAACCGGCGGTCCTGCCGCAGGCCGGTGGCCGACCGGGTGAAGCGCCCGACCAGCGGCCCCAGCGGCGGCAGCACACCGGCCATGCCGCCCCACATGCCGCCCAGTATGGGGTCGGTGTGCAACGCATGGTCGCGCATCACGTGGAACTGCTGACCCGATGCGATCCAGTCGCGCACCGCCGCCGCTTCCCGCGGATTCAGCCGCGCATGGCACCCACGGCAGACGAAGCGGCGCACCACCGGATCGTCGGACACCAGATAGCGCCAGTAGACCCCGCTTCCATCCCCGCCGTCGGGCATGGGCACCAGCCGGGCGCCGGCATCGGCCAAGGCGTCCAGCACCGCCGGGCTGACCGAACCGTCGTGATAGACCCGGCATTCCCACCCCGGATGGAGCAACGGGACCAGCCGGGCATTCTCCACCGCGCCCACGGCGTGGAGCGGCTGCTCACCCCACAGGCTGAAGGCCACCACGTCGAGGGAGCGCAGATTCTCCGCCCGCGGCGTGTCGGACAGATGGGCCGTCGGAAGGTCATCGCCGGACTGGGTTTTCAGGGCCGTCAGCTCGGTGGATTCCCGCCGCACCTCCTCCCACCGTCCGCAGCGGACCAGGGCGGCCAGACGGGTTTCCCGCGGCTCCTCGGCTTCGGGCAGCAGACGCTGGACCCAGCCCAGCACCGCCGCCCCGGCCTCCAGTTCCAGCCGGTGGATGCGGGTCACCCCCAGATTGAACAGGGCCGAGGCGAAATCGGGCACCACCGCCGCCGCCCGGCCGTAAGCCGCCGCCGCCCGGTCCAGCCGGCCGTGCGCATAGAGCGCGTTGGCCTGCCAGAACGCGATGTCGGCATCCAGCGGCGCCAGGGCCGCGGCCCGTTCCAGGGTCGGCAGGGCCTCGCGGTTGCGGCCCATGTCCACCATGAGCCGCCCCTTTTCCCGCAGCAGCAGCGCCAGCCGGTCGCGGGCCGGGTCGAGGGCGGGGTTCAGGCGGATCGCCCGGTCCAACGCGGCGATGGCCGCGTCGGTGCGCCCGGCCCCGCGGAGCAGGGCCGACAGGTCGGTCCAGCCCTCGGCGAAGGCGGGATTCAGGGCCATGGCCCGCCGCGCGGCGTCCAACGCGTCGGCATGGTGCCCGGCGGCCTCCAGAAGGACGGCACGGTTGATGCGGAAATCCGCCGCCTCGGGCCGCAGGGCCACGGCACGGGCCACCCGCTCCAGCCCCACGTCGAACCGTCCCGCCTGCCCCAGCAGCATGCCCGACAGATGCAGCGCGTCGGGGTGATCGGGGGCTGCGTCGAGAACGCGGGCATAAAGCGCCTCCGCCTCGGCGAATTGCCCGGCCATGTGCCGGTTGAGGGCAAGGGTCAGCGTGTCGTGAATCGTGGCCATGGGTTCCATGTTAACCCCGGTCCCCCACCGTCCCGCAAGGTTCCAACAGCGTCATCGCCACATGGCGCACGCCATCGGTTCCGCACAGGTAATAGACCACCAGGATTCGCCCATCGGGCAGCACCTCCGCCCACGGATAGCCGGTATCGGGGGAGGGGGAATCGTCGCGGACCACCACCTCGTCCGCCGTCTCCAGCCCGCCCGCCGCAGGGTTCCACACCCGTGCGCGCACGCCATAGGGTTTGTGCCGCCAGCCCGAGACCACGAACAGCCGCCCGTCGCCCAGCGGCACGGCGTCGGTGGGGTGCCCCTGCACCTCATGAAGAATCCACGGTTCCCACGTATGGCCGCCGTCGCCCGACACTGCGGTGGCGATGCGGTCATCCATCCCCACCGTGCGCAGGAACGCCATCAGCCGCCCGTCCGGCAGCCATTGCAGCGACGGCTCGACGAAGCCGCCCGGCCCGTCCCCGTCCACCGCGATGACGCTGCGGAACGCCCACGTTTCACCCCCGTCGCCGGAGACGTGGAGCAGGGCGGCGCTGCGCCCGTCGCAGGCCCGGACCATATAGGCCGCCTGATAGAGCGTGCCGTCCGTCCCCTGCACCGCCCGCCCGCGCACCGGCCCGCCGTGATAGGGCCGCAGGCCCGGCACGATGTCCACCTGTCCCGGCACCACCGGCAGGTAGCGGTGCGGCGTCCAATGGCGCCCGTCGCGGCTGAAGCGGGTGTAGCCGCCCCAGAAGGCGAACAGGCAGCCGGTGTGCTCGGCACTGCCCACCAGCGCCAGCCCCAGCGCCCGCAGCTCCTCCCCCCGGCCCGCCGGCACGGGGTACCAGGTGAAGCCGGCCATCATCAGCCGCCCGTCGGCCAGCGCCGTCAGGTTGGCGTCCTGGTCCGCCGCCTCCGGGTCGCCGGGCAGCACCGACGGATCCCCCGCCGGGTGCAGATCGGCGGTCAGGCGCACCAGACACAGGTGCGAGCGGGTGTCCAGATGATCGACCGAGTCGAAGCCGGGATCCCCCGGCGCCAGTGTCTTCGCGCTCATCCACCGGTGATCCCGCGCCCGACGGAAAGCGACGGCCAAGCCGCCGTCCGCCATCCGGGCCACCGAGGGAAAAGCGCAGAAAAACCGGGAGTCCCGGTACACGACTCGATCCCAGACCCGCTTGTACATCTCGGCCTTTCCCGGTTTGGACCATATGCGGACACAGTGTGTGCAAGTGAAGCGTTTCTTATTGTCAACAAACTCTTTACGCCGCCGCTCAAGCGGGATACTCTAACATTATCCGAATTATCAGGTAGAGTGTCAGTCATGAACGTGGCCATCGCCACATGGGCGGCGCCAAGCGCGTCCGCGGTCATGACGGCCCGCTCCGGCGGTTCACCCGCCGATGAAGGGGCCGGCACCGGGACTATGGCCTCTGCCTCACCCGCTACCGCCGCACCCGGCGGAGCGGTTCCCATCACCCCGGCCGCGGTCGAAACACCGTCCCCCATCGGTGCCAGCGCACCCGACGTCGGGGAAGGGGGCAAGGATGACCCGCTGGTCAACCGTTACCCCCGGATCGGGGTCAGTTTCAACAGCGAAGCGTCGCGTCTGATCATTCTTTTCCGTGATCCCACCACGGGTCAGGCCATCGACCAGATCCCGTCGGAAGTCGCGCTGAAGCAGTACATCGACGCCCAGCAGAAGGAAAAGGCGGCCGCCACCCCCCGGTACGACACGGTGGTGGGCGCCACGCCGTCCGGCAATCAGGCCGACGGGTCCGCCGGTACAGCCGGGGCCGTGGGTGGCCAGACCGGATCGCCGGGGTATACCGGCGATGCCGGAGCGGCGCGCTCGTCCGGCAGCGGCACCCATTCGGCGTCCCTTCGTCTGGCGGCGGTCAACGGTTCCTTGCCGGCGGCGGTCCCCACCGCTGCGTTCAAGGTGCAGGCTCCGGCCGGGGGCGCGGTTCACGGCGGTGCGTCGCCGGGTCTCAACCTGACCATCTGACACCCGCGGTGATCCGGTCGTTTCCATGATTTCCGGCATGCATGCCGGGCGTTTGATTTCGGGAGTGTTGTTGCAATGGCTATGGACGTCACCTCCTCCACCGCCGGCTCCGTCATGGCCCTGCGGCAGGCGCAGGGGCAGGCGGACTTCGGCATGAAGGCCCTTCAGTCCAACGCGCAGCAAGAGGCGGGCGTGGCCGCCCTGGTGGGAGCATCGGCTGGTCCGGTGGTAACCGGTGGCACCGGCGGTTCCTCCTCGGGCGGCAATGTCACCGCCACGCGGGGGCAAAATCTGAACATCACCGTCTGATCCGCTCCATTCGGACCGGAATCAGAAGCGGGACATCAAAAGCCCCGCGGCATCCCGTGCCGCGGGGCTTTTGGCATGCCGGCGCTCATGATGCCGCCATTCCCAGTGCCGAAGGCTCATTCGCCGCGGGCGCGGGCGTGTGCGTAGAGGGTCGATGAACGCATGCCCGACCGGCAATAGGCGATGATGGGCTTCTGCGCTTCGGCCAGCACCTTGGCAAAGGCTTCCGCCGCCTGGGGGGTCACGCCCTCGCGGCCCACGGGGATGAAGTAATAGGCCATGCCCAGTTCGCCCGACAGGCGCTCGGCTTCGGCAGCGGGAAGCTGGTCGGGGTCTTCACCGTCGGGGCGGTTGTTGACGATGGTCTTCACACCGTTGGCGGCGAGCTTGGCGAAGTCCTCCGCATCCAACTGACCGTTGGCGTACACCTGCGCTTCGAGTTCGGAAAGCCTCAGCATCGCTCCATATCCTTGTTCGTCCCGCGGCACGGGGCTGCCGCAGGGCAACGATACTCCACACCGCGTCCGACAGGAACCCCATCCCTCCGTCTCCTCAACCCTTTTATGAGAAAGACAACATGGACTATCCCCGTCCCTCTCTGCTGCTGTTCGCCCACGGCACGTCCGACGGGCGCGGGGGTGCGGTGGCCGATGCGCTGGCGGCGGCGGTCCGCGCCCGGCCCGGCGGCGGCGGGTTCGCCGCGGTGGCGGCGGGGTTCCACCTGCAATCCCCCACCCCGGCGGACGCGCTGGCCACCCTGCCTCCCGGCCCAGTGGTGGTGGTGCCACTGCTGGCCAGCGACGGGGGCGTGATGCGGATCACCCTGCCCCGCCGGCTGTCCGAAGCCGCTGCGGCCAGCGCCGGGTGCCACCAGTTCCACCTGACCGGGCCGCTGGGGCTGGACCCGGCGGTCCCGCGGCTGGCCGGCGGTGTCATTCTGGATGACCTCGCCCACGCCGGGATCGCGGTTTCCGCTGCCACGGTCCTGGTGCTGGGCCACGGCAGCTCCCGCCGGCCGGATTCGCGCAACGCCACCCGCGCCCTGGCCGGCGCACTGCAGGACCGCCACAGCTTCCGCCGCACCGAAGCGCTGTTTCTGGAAGAGGAACCGTTCATCCGGTCGTGGCCGGCGGTAACGGGCGGTGGGCCGGCGGTGGCGTTTCCCTTCTTCCTGTCCGGCGGCAACCATGAGGAACGGGATCTGCCGCGCGAACTGGCAGCGGGGGGAAATGGGGCGCCGCCGCTGCTGCCGGCCTTGGGCCGCCATCCGGGATTGGTGGATCTGGTCTGCGCCCGCGCCGCACGCAAAGAGTGGGAGACGGCCGACAACGCCACCATCTCCTTGGAAACCGCGCCCCGGTTGGATTAACCTATCGTTATGATAGATATAAGAAAGGGTTTCACGCCGTGATCGATCTTCATTACTGGCCAACCCCGAACGGCCATAAGATCACCCTGTTTCTGGAGGAAGCGGGCCTGGAGTACCGGATCCTGCCGGTGAACATCGGCAAGGGCGACCAGTTCAAGCCGGAGTTCCTGGCCATTTCCCCCAACAACCGCATGCCGGCCATCGTGGACCACGCCCCGGCGGATGGGGGGGAGCCCATTTCGGTGTTCGAATCCGGTGCCATCCTGCTGTATCTGGCGGAAAAGACCGGGCGTTTCCTGCCCGCCGATCCGCGCGGTCGCAAAACGGCGCTGGAATGGCTGTTCTGGCAGGTGGGCGGGCTGGGGCCCATGGCCGGGCAGAACCACCATTTCGCCATCTACGCCCCGGAAAAGCTGCCCTATGCCATCGACCGCTATGTGAAGGAAACCAACCGGCTGTACGGCGTGCTGAACAAGCGGCTGGCCGGACGCGCCTTCATCGCCGGGGACGATTACACCATCGCCGACATGGCGGCCTATCCCTGGATCGTGCCCTATGAGCGCCAGGGCCAGAACCTGGACGATTTCCCCGACCTGAAGCGTTGGTTCACCGCCATCGCCGCGCGTCCGGCCACGGTGCGGGCCTACGAACAGGCCGCCGCCTATCAGGTCAGCCCGCCCACCACCCCGGAAAGCCGGGCGGTGCTGTTCGGCCAGACCGCGGCCAGCGTCGCGCCCAAGGCATAAGAGCGTCAACGGGGGCTGGCGTGTCAGAGCCAGCCCCCGTGCGGGACATGCGCCCTTCCGCGCCGGAGCCGCCGGCAAAAAAACCTTTGTCCCGGCGTCCGCCGCTCCCCCGCGTCCGACATCCTCAGTTGCCGGCGCCGGGCCAGCGGCACCGGGCCGCCCCCCTGCCAGGGTCGCGCACAAGGTGCCGATGATAGGAAAAGTCCTTGTTTTCAATGGACAATGACGGCCTGCATCTCCATACCCTCCCATCATGGCAGGGCATCGGTGGCGACCGGCAATAATATCTAGGTATGCAGGGTGACCGCCTCAAACAAATCCATGGATGGTTTGGGTCATTTCCTGCGGCAAACGATCACATACGCGATCATTCGTCCCCAAATATTTTACCCTGTTCCCGTCTCCTTGATCTTTCTCGTCATGTTACGCAATGAAAACAGAGGCGGTGGTTGACGCCCAACGGTTGCACATCCCATTATCCCCCCACGCGCCGGCCCGGATGATGCGGCGCGTGGAAAGGAACCGGATGAGAAACGCACTTCGCATCACCGCGGCCGTGGGCGGCGCTGTGCTGGTTGCTGCCGGTGGTCTCGCCCGCGGGGGGGATGTGGCGGCGGGACAGAGCATGCCGCTTCCCCGCGTTGAACGGCCGGCCGTCGGCGTTTCGACGGGAACGGTGGTCGGCCCCTATATCGGCGCCATCGGGGGTACCATGTCCAGCGGTGGAACCGGTGCGCCCGGCGGAACCGCTGCGGGCCCCGCTCCCTCCGCCGCACCCCAGCCACACCCCCAGCCGCCACTGACACGGGGGCTGACGCCCATGATCCTGCGCGATCCGGCGGGTGAAAGCCGGCTGAACGACGATCCCCGCCCCTGACCGGTATCGCCACGGGCCGTCCCCCGACGGCCTCTTTGCGCTGGATCAATGAGCCGCCCGATAACCCCTGGCAGACTGTGGAAAAAACATAAGCCACGCTTCCGGGAGGAGCTGTCCGCATGTTCCAGATCCGTTTTCACGGACGGGGCGGCCAGGGGGTGGTCACCGCAGCCGAAATGCTTTCCGTCGCCGCCTTTCTGGAGGGACGCCATGCCCAGGCGTTTCCCAGCTTCGGGTCGGAACGCACCGGCGCGCCGGTGGTGTCCTTCTGCCGCATCGACGACAAGGAAATCCGCACCCGCGAACCGATCCTGGTTCCCGATGCGCTGATCGTGCAAGACCCCACCCTGTTCCATTCCATGGACGTGTTCCAGGGGCTGCCCGACACCGGTTATGTGCTGATCAACACCACCGCCGATTACGAGGCGCTGCACATCGCCGCCACCATGGCCCGCTTCGCGCCCGGCCACGCCCACACGGTGCCGGCGTCGGACATCGCGCGCGCCCATGTGGGCCGCCCCCTGCCCAACGCCGCCCTGCTGGGCGGTTTCGCCGCCGTGACCGGGCAGATCCACATGGACTCGGTGGCCGAGGCCATCCGCCGCACCTTCCCCGGCGCGGTGGGGGAAGCGAACGTCCGCGCCGCCTGGGCCGCCTACGAGCACTGCCGCACCTGATTCCCCCTCTTGTCAGAGGACACGCCATGCTGAAGCAGATCGAGGGCAGCCACGCCATGGCCGAGGCCATCGCCCTTTGCCGGCCGGAGGTCATCTGCGCCTATCCCATCACCCCCCAGACCCACATCGTGGAGGGGTTGAGCGAGATGGTGCGCGACGGCCATCTGAGGGGTTGCGAGTTCATCAACGTGGAATCCGAATTCGCCGCCCTGTCGGTGGCCATCGGATCGTCGGCGGCGGGGGCCCGCACCTACACCGCCACCGCCAGCCAGGGCCTGCTGTTCATGATGGAGGCGGTGTACAACGCCTCCGGCCTCGGCCTGCCCATCGTGATGACGCTGGGCAACCGGGCCATCGGTGCCCCCATCAACATCTGGAACGACCATTCCGACGCCATGTCGGTGCGCGACGCCGGCTGGATCATGCTGTTCGCCGAGACCAACCAGGAGGCGGTGGACCTGCACATCCAGGCGTTCAAGCTGGCCGAGGAGCTGTCGTGCCCGGTGATGGTCAATGTGGACGGCTTCATCCTGACCCACGCGGTGGAGCGGGTGGACATCCCCGACCAAGCGCAGGTCGATGCCTTCCTGCCGCCCTTCGACCCGGTGCAGGTGCTGGACCCGGCCAACCCGGTGTCCATGGGCGCCATGGTCGGGCCGGACGCCTTCATGGAGGTGCGCTATCTGTCCCACCACAAGCAGATGCAGGCGCTGGACCGCATCCCCGAAATCGCTGCCGCGTTCAAGGAGCGGTTCGGGCGTGACTCCGGCGGGCTGATCCGCTGCTACCGCTGCGACGATGCCGACACCATCGTGGTCGCCATGGGATCGGTGGTCGGCACGCTGAAGGACATGGTGGACGACCGGCGCGACGCCGGGGACCGCATCGGCGTGATCTCCATCGGCGCCTTCCGCCCCTTCCCGCTGGACGAGGTGCGGCACGCGCTGATGGGCGCGCGGCGGGTGGTGGTGTTGGAAAAGGCGCTGGCCGTGGGCATGGGCGGCATCCTGGCCTCCCACATCCGCATGGCGCTGCGCGGGCATCCGACCAAGGTCTACACCCTGATCGCCGGCCTGGGCGGGCGGCCGATCCTGAAGCCGTCGCTGAACGCCTTCATGGACCGGGTGGAGGCGGAACCCCACTACGACGTCCATTTCCTCGACCTGCGCGAGGACATCGTGGAGGCGGAAATCGCCCGCATGGCCGCCGAGCGCCGCTCCGGCCCGATCGCCGAAAACGTGCTGCGGCGGGTGGCCGCCACGGCCCAGACCACGCTGTGACGGGGGGAGACGGCCATGAATCAGATGACCAACCAGACCGTGAAGTTCTATCAGACCGGCACCCTGACCGTGGGCAACCGCCTGCTCGACCCCGGCCAGCGCACGGTGCAGGCGTCGGAGGAACGGGCCAACGCCATCACCTGCGGCCACCGCGCCTGTCAGGGCTGCGGCGAGGCGCTGGGGGCGCGCTATGCCATCGACGCCGCGCTGAAGGCCGCCGAGGGCAATCTGATCTGCGTCAACGCCACCGGCTGCCTGGAGGTGTTCACCACGCCGTATCCCGAGACCTCGTGGCAGGTGGCGTGGATGCATTCGCTGTTCGGCAACGCCGCGGCGGTGGCCGCCGGGGTGGCCGCCGCCCAGCGGGTGAAGGGCCGCGATCACGTGCGTGTGGTGGCGCAAGGGGGCGACGGCGGCACCACCGACATCGGTTTCGGCTGCCTGTCGGGCATGTTCGAGCGCAACGACGACGTGCTCTACATCTGTTACGACAACGAGGCGTACATGAACACCGGCGTGCAGCGGTCCTCCGCCACGCCGGGGGGTGCGCGCACCGCCACCACGCCCGCGGTGGGGGACGCGCCGGGCAACGTGTTCGGCACGGGCAAGAACGTGCCGCTGATCGCCATGGCCCACAACATTCCCTATGTCGCCACCGCCTCCGTCGCCGATCTCCACGATCTGGAGGCCAAGGTGACGCGGGCCATGGGCATCCGCGGGGCGCGCTATATCCACATCATGGTGCCCTGTCCGCTGGGCTGGGGGTCGGCCAGCCACGACACCATCCGGCTGGCCCGGCTGGCCATCGAAAGCGGCCTGTTCCCCCTGTTCGAGGCGGAGCACGGGATGGTCACAGCCTCCCGCCCCATCCGGCGGAAGGTGCCGGTGACCGACTACCTGAAGCCGCAGAAGCGCTTCGCCCACCTGTTCAAGCCCGACAATCCCCACGGGGCCGCGGCGCTGGCCCGGCTCCAGGCCCAGGCCGACGAGAACTGCCGCCGTTTCAACCTGCTGCGCGCCGCTGAAGAGGGGAAATGACCATGAGCCACCATCACCCCTTCGCCATCACGCTGGACGCCGGCACGTCGCTGGCCAACCGCACCGGCTCGTGGCGGACGGTCAGGCCGGTCTACGGCGACCATCTCCCTCCCTGCAACGCCCAGTGCCCGGCGGGGGAGAACATCCAGGGCTGGCTCTACCACGCGGAATCCGGCGACTACCGCGCCGCGTGGGAGGTGCTGATGACCGACAACCCCCTGCCCGCCGTCATGGGCCGCGCCTGCTATCACACCTGCGAGGGGGCGTGCAACCGCGGCACGCTGGACTCCGCGGTCAGCATTCACGCGGTGGAACGCTTCCTCGGCGACCTCGCCATCAAGGAGGGGTGGCGGGTGGCGCCCACGGCCCCGCCCACAGGCAAGAGGGTGCTGGTGATCGGCGCCGGCCCGTCCGGCCTGTCGGCGGCGTACCATCTGGCACGGATGGGCCACGGGGTGACGCTGGTGGACGCCGGGCCGAAGCCGGGCGGAATGATGCGTTTCGGCATCCCCGCCTACCGCCTGCCCCGCGACGTGCTGGATGCGGAGGTGGCGCGCATTGCGGATCTCGGCGTGGACATCCGGCTGAACACCGCCATCGGCGACATCCCGGCGGCGATGGCCGAAGGCGGCTATGACGCCTGTTTCGCCGCCATCGGCGCCCATCTGGCGCGCAAGGTGGACATTCCCGCCGTGGCCGCCGGACGGATTCTCGATGCCGTCTCCCTGCTGCGCGCCATGGAAAGCGGGGCGGAGCCGCCAAAGCTGGGCCGGCGGGTGGTGGTCTACGGCGGCGGCAACACCGCCATCGACGTGGCCCGCACCGCGAAAAGGCTGGGGGCGGAAGAGGCGCTGATCGTCTACCGCCGCACCCGCGAGATGATGCCCGCCCATGATTTCGAGGTGGAAGAGGCGCTGGAAGAGGGCGTGGTCATGCACTGGCTGCGCACCATCAAGCGGCTGGACGACGGCGACATGGTGGTGGAGAAGATGGATCTCGACGCCGACGGCTGGCCCCAGCCCACCGGCGAGACGGAGGTGATCGGCGCCGACACGCTGATCCTGGCCCTGGGACAGGAGGTGGACACGTCCGTGCTCACCACGATCCCCGGCGTGACGCTGAACAAGGATCACACGGTGGCGGTCGGCCCCGATCTGATGACGGGATACCCCGGCCTGTTCTGCGGCGGCGACATGGTGCCGTCCGACCGCACGGTGACGGTGGCGGTGGGCCACGGCAAGAAGGCCGCCCGCCACATCGACGCTTACCTGCGCGGTGCTGTGTATGAGCCGGCCCCCCGCCACGCCCTGGCCAGCGCCGAACGGCTGAACCCGTGGTACTACACCGATGCCCCGGCCTCGGTGCAGCCGACGCTGGACCTGCTGCGCCGGCAAAGCACCTTTGACGAGGTGAAGGGCGGCCTGGACGAAAACACCGCGCTGTTCGAGGCCCGCCGCTGCCTGTCCTGCGGCAACTGCTTCGAATGCGACAATTGCTTCGGGGTCTGCCCCGACAACGCGGTGGTGAAGCTCGGCCCCGGCAACCGCTTCCGCATCAATGACGACTTCTGCAAGGGCTGCGGCCTGTGCGCCGCCGAATGCCCGTGCGGGGCCATCGACATGGTGCCGGAGGAGTTGTAAGCCCGGGAGGCAATCGGGCTACCGCCCGAACCCGTTTGGGGGTGCCAACCTCCAAGCGGGGCCGGGGATGCCGCCCCGCTCGTTCACAGCGTCCAGGGCTCCGCCAGCGCCGCCGCGGTCCATTCCTGCATGGCCGGCAGGGCCAGCACCGCGTCGGCATAGGCACGCGCCACCGGCGGCAGATCGACGCCATAGGTTTCGAACCGGGTGACCACCGGCGCGAACATGGCGTCGGCGATGCTGAACCGCCCGAACAGGAAATCGCCGCCCTGGCCGAAGCGGGTGCGGGCGTCGGTCCACAGGGTGACGATGCGGCCGATGTTCGCCTCCACCTCCGGCGTGCGGCCAGTGCCGGGCAGGCGTTCCTTCAGATTCATCGACATGTGGGTGCGCAGGGGCACGAACCCGGCGTGCATCTCCGCCGCCACCGACCGGGCGGCGGCGCGGGCGCGTATATCGTCCGGCCAGAGGCGGGCCTCGGGGAAACGCTCTGCGACATACTCGCACACCGCGAGTGAATCCCACACCACCACCGGCTCGCCGCCCACGCCGCGGTCGATCAGGACGGGCACCGTTCCCGATGGCGACACCGCCCCGATGCGCGCCCGCGTGTCGGGCTGGCGCAGGGGAATCAGTGTTTCTTCAAACACTTGCCCTGCCTGCTTCAACGCCAGCCACGGGCGCAGCGACCAGGACGAATAGGCTTTGTTGCCGATGATGAGGGTGATGGCAGCGGTCATGGCGACGGGTTCTCCGATGTCGATGCGTATCAGCCGGTAAGAGATCTTAACGGTTTCTCCAACCTCCAGCCCCACAATGGTCATACGACTTTGGGAAGTGACCCCAGAGACTCAGGTCCGGGCCGGCGCTGGAAGGCGGCCCATCCGGGCCGGTTCGTGAGGGAGTGTCACATGGCCTATTTCCCCTGGCAGGATTTCCTGTCTTCCGGCATCGACGCGATGGACGCGGCCCACCGGGAACAGCTCGATCTTCTGAACCGGCTGGCCGATCCGGCGGCCCGCGGCGACCAGGCGGTGTTCCGTGAAACCCTGGACCTGCTGGCCCAGCATCTGGCGGCCCACATGGCGGAGGAAGAGCAGGCGATGGCCGACAGCGGCTATCTCTTCGCCGAACGCCACCGCCGCCGCCATCAGGAGCAGCGGGAGACGCTGGAGAAGTGGCGCGGACGCGCCGCCAGCGGCTGGTGGCCGTGGCAGGGCGGCAGCTTCCACATCCAGGCGATGAACGGCTTCGTCCGTCACATCGTGGAAGAAGACCACCCCTTCGCCACCTTCCTCCAGACCGGGCGCGTCGGGCGCAGCCGGCTGGCGGCGTAACTTACCCCGACCGCAACGTCCGGGCCGCCGCGTCGCGCTCGAACAGATAGAGCAGCGTGCGCACCGCCTGCCCCCGCGGCCCGGAAAGCTCGGGGTCTTTGTTGACGATCAGCTGGGCGTCGTCGCGGGCCACCGGCAGCAGGTCGCCGTGGACCTCCAGATCCGCCAGACGGAAGCTGGGCAGGCCCGACTGACGGGTGCCCAGCACCTCCCCCGCGCCGCGCAGGCGCAGATCTTCCTCGGCGATCAGGAAACCGTCCTCGGTCTCGCGGATGGTTTTCAGCCTCTGGCGGGCGGTTTCCGTCAGGTGCGGGTCGAACAGCAGCAGGCAGGTGGACGCCGCCGCCCCGCGCCCCACCCGCCCGCGCAACTGGTGCAACTGCGCCAGCCCGAAGCGTTCGGCATGCTCGATCACCATCACCGTGGCCTCGGGCACATTCACCCCCACCTCGATCACCGTGGTGGCGACCAGCACATCCAGCCGGCCCTCGGCGAAGGCGGCCATCACCGCATCCTTGTCCGCCGCCTTCATCTTGCCGTGGACCAGCCCCACCCGGTCGCCGAAGCCGGCGCGCAGGAAGGCGTGGCGTTCGGTGGCGGCGGCCAGGTCCACCTGTTCCGATTCCTCCACCAGCGGACAGACCCAATAGGCCCGCGCGCCCTCCGCCACCTTGCGGCGGATGCCGGCCACCACCTCCTCCAGCCGGTCGAGCGCCACGGTGACGGTCTGGATCGGCTTGCGCCCCGCCGGCTTCTCGGTCAGCCGCGACACGTCCATGTCGCCGTACGCGGTCAGGGTCAGGGTGCGGGGAATCGGCGTGGCGGTCATCACCAGCACGTCCACCGCCCGCCCCTTGGCGGAAAGCTGGAGGCGCTGGTGAACGCCGAACCGGTGCTGTTCGTCGATCACCGCCACCCCCAGATCGTGGAACCCCACATCCTCCTGAAACAGGGCGTGGGTACCGATCAGAACGCCGATGTCCCCCGACGCCAGCCGTTCCAGCACCGCCGCCCGCGCCTTGCCCTTGTCGCGGCCGGTCAGCACCGCCCAGCCGACCCCGGCGGCGTCCAGCAGCGGGGCCAGGGTTTCGGCGTGCTGACGGGCCAGGATCTCGGTGGGGGCCATCAGCGCGCCCTGAGCCCCCGTCTCCACCGCGTTCAGCAACGCCATCAGCGCCACCACCGTCTTGCCGCTGCCGACGTCACCCTGCAGCAGCCGCAGCATGCGCCGGTCGGCCCCCATGTCGGCGAAGATCTCGGCCAGCGCACCTTCCTGCGATCCGGTCAGGCGGAAGGGCAGTGCCGCCAGCGCCTTGGCCCGCAGCCGCCCGTCGCCGGCCAGCATCCGCCCGGCCAGTTTGCGCTGCTGCCGGCGCACCAGGGCCAGGGCCACCTGATTGGCGAGAAGCTCGTCATAGGCCAGCCGCCGCCGGGCCGGGCTCAGGGGGTCCAGCTCCGATTCGGTGTCGGGGTTGTGGGCGCGGCGCAGCGCGTCGGCCCAGCCGGGCCAGGACTGGCGGGCCAGCCACGGGCCGTCCTGCCATTCGGGCAGATCGGGGATCAGGTCGAGTGCCGCCTTCACCGCCCGGCGCAGGGTCTTGGCCGGCAGGCCGGCGGTCATGGGATAGACCGGCTCCACCACCTCCAGCGTGTCGCGCTGATCCTCGGGCAGCACGGCGTCGGGGTGGTTCATCTGGAGCGTTTCCTGGAACCACTCCACCGTGCCCGACACCACCATGGTCCGCCCCAGCGGCAGCAGCCGTTCCAGCCAGTCGGCGCGGGCGTGGAAATAGATCAGCTCCAGCACCCCGGTTTCGTCGGTGCAGCGCACCTTGTAGGGGTAGCGCGGCCCCAGCGGCGGCACGTGCTGGTCCACCCGCACGGTCAAGGTGGCGACGCGGCCATGGGGGGCCTGGGCGATCTTGGGCTGGAAGCGGCGGTCGATGATGCCGCAGGGCAGATGCCACAGCAGATCGACGGCGTGGGGGCCGGTCAGCTTTTCCGCCAGCTTGGCAAGTTTCGGCCCCAGGCCGGGCAGGCTGGCGAGCGGACGGAAGAGAGGGAAGAGGGCGGCGGGACGCAAGGGGCGGAACCGGATGGTGGTGACGGTGGACACGCCCCCATCGTTTCCGCGTTCGCCCCCCCGCCGTCAAGAGCGGCCGGTCATCCGGCCGCCGTCATCATGCGGAACGCACGGTGCCGAGGAAGCTGGCGACCTCCCGCTTCAGGGTGCCGGCCTGTTCCGACAGGTAGTGGAAGGCGTTCAGCACCTCGCGGGCGGCCTTGCCGCTCTGGTCCGAGGCGGCGGTGACGCCGCTGATGGACGCGGACACCTCGTTGGTGCCGGCGGCGGCCTGCTGGATGTTGCGGGCGATCTCGCGGGTTGCCGCCCCCTGTTCCTCCACCGCCGCGGCGATGGTGCCGGCGATCTGGTTGATCTGGACGATCACCTGCCCGACGTTCTTGATCTCCGTCACCGTCTCGCCGGTCGCCGACTGGATGGCGGACACCTGCGCGGTGATGTCCTCGGTCGCCTTGGCGGTCTGATTGGCCAGTGCCTTCACCTCGCTCGCCACCACCGCGAAGCCCTTGCCGGCCTCCCCGGCCCGCGCGGCTTCGATGGTGGCGTTCAGCGCCAGCAGGTTGGTCTGGCTGGCGATGGAGTTGATGAGCCCCACCACGGTCCCGATGCGGTCCACCGCCTCGGCCAGACCGCCGATGCGGGTGTTCGCCCGCTCCGCCTGCTGTTCGGCGTCGGCGGCGATGGACGAGGATTTGCTGACCTGGGCCGAGATTTCGGTGATGGCCCGGCTCAGCTCTTCCGAGGCGGCGGCCACGGTCTGGACATTGGCGGCGGTCTGCCCGGTCGCCACCGCCACCGCCGAGGCCAGGCGGTCGGTTTCGGCCGTGGCGTCGGTCATGGACCGGGCCTTGCCCTCCATGGCGGCGGCCTCATCGGTCACGGCGCGGATCACCCCGCCGACGGTGGATTCGAAGGTGTCGGCCAGACGCTGCATGGACTGGCGCCGCTCTTCCGCCACCCGGCGGGCGCTTTCCGCCTGTTCCTTTTCCAGCCGCTGCTTGGCCGTGGCGTTGTCCTGGAACACCTTCACCGCACGGCCCATGTCGCCGATCTCGTCGCCCCGTTCGGCTTCGGGAAAACTCAGGTCCAGCCGGCCACCGGCCAGTTCGGCCATCTTGACGCTGAGCCGGCGCACCGCGGCACTGATGCTGTGCCCGGTCCACCCCACCGCCACCAGCACCGGCACCGCAAACAGCCCGACCACCGCCAGAGCCGCCCACGCATGCTCCATGAAGAGACCGCGCAGGTCGTCGGTATAGGCACCGGTGGCGATCATGATGCCCCACGGGGCAAATCCCTTGGCATAGGACACCTTGGGCGACGGTTCGGTCTGACCCGCGCGGGGGAAATGGTATTCCACCACGCCTTCACCCTTGGTCTGCGCCAGATTCACCATCTCACGGGTAAAGTAGACGCCGTTGGCGTCCTTGGTGTCGTACGACGATTTGCCTTCGCGGGCGGGCTGTCCCGGATTGACCACGACCGTGGCATTGAAATCGGTCACGAAAATATATTCCGCGCCATTTTGACCATACCGCATGCCGCGGATGGCATCGGCGAAGCGTTTGAACGCCTCGTCCCGGCTGAGGACACCCGCGTTCACGTCGCGGTCCAGGGCCGAGGCCATCCCATGGGCGGTTTCCACCACCATGCGCAAGCTGTTGATTCGGTCTTGGTACATCTGCCCGTAGCTGAGCCACAGAGCGGCCCCCGCCACCACCAGCACCGCGGCAACCGCCAGCACCACCAGCCCCATCAGCCGTGTGCGCAGCGACACACCCTTATTCATCCCTTCGCGCAACATGACTTTCCCCCATTAACACTATCTTTTTTGGCTTTGTTTCCCCATCAAACCGTGTGCCAAAACGGGGGAAAGCGCCATTTGCTGGCAAAGAACTGCTAAGGGGTTGTTCAAAATCGTAAAATCTAAAACCAGAACTCACAGGCGCCCTGAGGGTGCCAACCCCGCCAAGCGTGTGTTCGCAGGGTGCGTTGCAAAATGCAGCGACTACTGCGGTATGCGGATTTTTGGGGGAAGCGGTATTTGATTACCCCCTCGCCGGAACGGCCAGAGTGCGTTCATGAACGGGAACGACGGGGGAAAGAGGACGACGGGGCGCAAGGACGGTTCGGGTGGTGAGGGGAGTGGACACCTCACCAGCGTTTCCGTGTCGAGCGCCCCGCCGTTAAGAGCGGCCGGCGGGGATGCGGGGTGCCGGGCCGCTGCCCGGCCGATCCGGGGCAGTGGATGGCCGGGAAGACAAGCAATCAAGCGAGAGATCCGGCCCATCCCCCCGCCGCAGAATGAGGGGCGGGGCCGGTAGCTGCATCTGAACGGGAGGTCAGTGGTGCCGCTGAACAGAAGACTAGCGCCCCGCCCCTGTCCCCCGCATGGCGGGATGATGAAATCGCTGTCATGGTTCAGGTGAGGTCTCAGCGGCCCTGCTTTTCCAGGCTGCCGGCTTTTTCCTCCAGCTTTTCCCGCACCTGCGGGTCGCTCTGATCCGAGGGGCGGGCCTCCACCCGCACGGGTGCCGTGCCGTCCTTGCCGGTGATTCCCAGGGTTTCGGCGGTGCCCTTGGACACGTCCACCACACGGTTGCCGGCATAGGGGCCACGGTCGTTGACCGTTACCTCGGCGCTGCGCCCGGTTTCCTGATTGGTGACCGTTGCCCGCGTGCCCAGCGGCAACGTGCGGGACGCGGCGGTGGCGGCGTTCTGGTCGAACCGGTCGCCCGAGGCGGTTTCGCGACCATGGAAGCCACCACCATAGAACGAGCCTTCGCCCTGGTGAACGATCACCGGCTCGCCGCCGTCCCGCTCCACCGACAGCCGCGGCTTGGACGGCCCGCCGTCGGCCAGCGCCGGCGGCACCAGCAACAGACAGGCCCAGCCCGCCACCGCCGCCCTCATCAATCCATGCCTGATCATTCCATCCTCTCCTTCTCTGTGCGTGGATCGGGAATGGGCGGAAAAACCGCGGGGCGGCAGGGAAGTTCCCATGCCGCCCCGGGGGCGGCTGCGGTTTGCATCCAAGGGCACGCATCCCTCCCAAACGCCCCGCGGCAATTCCTGCCCTGGCACCGCGGCGACATCTGGTCGATCGAATCCCTGTTGCGTGATGCGGTCATCAAGACGGGCGGCCCTGCCGACTGGGCGATGTCCTCTTGGAACGACAGCGGCATCCACGAAAAACTGGCCCGGATGCTGCCGCCGGCCTTCGCCCGCCAGACCATGCCAGCGAGGTTCTGGGCGTCACCGACACATCGCGGCCCTTGTCGGCGACGGCGGCCTTTGCGTGGCAGGCAACGCCATGGAAACAGGTTTGCCTGAACCACTGCCACGGGATGCCCCGCATCGGCCGAAACGCCGGCCCCTTACGGGGCCGCCGTTTTCGTGGGCGCGGTTACGACACCCGGAGTTACGACACCCGGACGTTCTTGAACTGCCAGGGATCGTCGGCGTCCACATCCTCGGGGAACAGCCGGTTGCGGTCCTGCAGCGGGGTCCAGTCGCCGTATTCCCCCACCATGTCGCCCAGATAGGGCACGGCGATGTCGAGGATGCGGGCGAAGTCGATCTCGTCGGGTTCGACGACGCCGCGGTTGGGGTTTTCCAGCGCCCAGATCATGCCGGCCAGAAGGGTGGGCGTAACCTGGAGCGAGGTGGCGTTGTTGTTGGGCGCGAGCGTGCGCGCCTGATCGATGGACAGGCGCGAGCCGTACCAGTACACGCCCTTTTCATTGCCCATCAGCAGCACGCCCAGCTCGTCGCAGCCGCTGACGATCTCGCCCATCATCAGGCGCTGGCTTTCCTGCGCGTACCAGTTCTTGCCCGCCAGTTCGTGGAGCGAAGTCACAGCGTCGTCACAGGGATGATAGGCATAATGCACCGTGGGGCGGTAGGTCACGTGGCCGCCCTCGCGCACGGTGAAATAATCGGCGATGGAGATGGCCTCCGAATGGGTGATCAGGAAGCCATGGAACGGGCCTTCCTGCGGCGTCCAGGTGCGCACGCGGGTGGTGGCGCCGGGCCGCATCAGATAGATGGCGGCATCGCAGCCGAAATCATGGCGGCGCCCATCGGGCGGCAGCGCCTTTTCATGGGTGCCCCAGCCCAGTTCGGCCGGCTGGCAGCCTTCGCTGATGAAGCCGTCGATGGACCAGGTGTTGACAAATTCCCCCTGCTTCTTGGGGATGTTGGACGCCTGGGTGTCGCGCTCGGCGATGTGGATCGCCTTGATCCCCAACCGCTGGGCCAGCGTGCCCCAGCCGTTGCGGGTGGTGGGCACGTCCACCGCCAGCCCGTTGTCGCGGGCCAGATTGAGCAGGGCGCGCTTGACGAAATGGGACACCAGCCCCGGGTTGGCCCCGTGGGTGATGACCGCGGTCGGGCCGCCCTCGTAATGCTCCTTGCAGGCCAGGGCGGTTTCGCGCAGGGCGTAGTTGGAGCGCAGGCTGGGCGACAGGGTGGGGTCGGTGTAGCCGCCGACCCACGGTTCGATGCAGGTGTCGGTGTAGAAGGCGCCGCGTTCCTGGCACAGCTCGATCAGTGCCGTGGACGACACGTCCACCGACACGTTCACCAGGAAATCGCCCTTGGACAGCATGGGCGTCAGCACGTGCCGGAAATTATCCGGCGTCAGGGGAAGCTTGATGAATTTCACCTTGTATGCATCAGCCTCGGCACGGCCCCGCTCGTCGGCGGTGACGATGGTCACCTGTTCCGGCTTGATGGCGAGGTGACGGAAAAGAAGCGGCAGCACGCCCTGGCCGATGGACCCGCAGCCGATCATGACGATGCGGCCGGTAAAGGTGAAGTGCGTGATGTCGAGGCTCATGGATAGGTACTCCCCAATTTATCTGGCCGTGCTCTCTTGGCTGTTCATGCGCAAGACCCCCTTCCCCCGCCCACCCAGCCAGCGGGTAGACGGAGGATCGAGGGGATGTTTCCATAATCCTTCTATCAGAAGGGGCGGGTTAAGGCGATAGGGGCTTTGGTAAGCCCACACGCCGTAGGGTTATGCCACACGCACGGATGCGCCCGCATCCGCCTCGTGACCCGCGGGGCGTGCAGCCCCGCCGGCCATCCCGTGGCCCGGCGTTTCCAGAAGCGGCGGGTCGAACACCTCCACCAGCCGCACCTGATCGAAGCCGTTGAAGGCGGTGCGCAGGCACGCACCATAGGCGCCGAGCTGGCCCAGTTCGATCCAGTCGCCTTCCCGCACGTCCGCCGGCAGGAAGAAGGGACCGGCCATGCGGTCGGCGCTGTCGCAGGTGGGGCCGTAGAAGGAGAAAGCCCCCACCGACGCATCCGATTCGCCGTGAAACGGCCGCACCAGACGGGCGGGGAAGCGGAAGCCCGGAACCCCGGCGTCGGACAGGGTGCCGTAGACCCCATCGTTGATGTAGAGCACGTCATTCTTGCGGCGCATCACCTGCACCACCAGCGACACGCCGGCAGCCACCAGGGCGCGGCCCGGCTCGCACCACACGCGGGTCCGGGCGGGCAGATTCATGGCGGCCAGCCCGCGGGCGATGGCGTCCATGAAATCGCCCAGCGGCGGGGGAGTGACATCGGGATAGGACACGGGGAAACCGCCGCCCACGTCCACGATATCCACCGTCACGTCGGCTTCCTCGATCACGCGGGCGGCAAGCGCCAGGGCGCGCTCATAGGCCGCAGGCTCCATCATCTGCGAGCCCACATGGAAGCTGACGCCGACGCGCGGGGCCAGCGTGCGGGCCGCCCGCAGCAGGGCCACCGCCTCCCCCTCCGGCGCGCCGAACTTGCCGGACAGGTCATAGACGGCGTTGCCCTTGGGCAGGGCCAGACGGACGATCAGCCCCAGATCCGCGGCGTCATCGGTCTCCACCAGGATCTTGCCCAGCTCCTCCAGGGAATCGAGCACGAAGTCCCGCACGCCATACTGGAAATACGCGCTGCGGATGGCCTGCCGGCTCTTGACCGGGTGCATGAAATGCAGGATGGCGGTGGGGAACATCTGGCGGACCAGCCGCACCTCCCCCAGCGACGCCACGTCGAAATGACGGATGCCGCCGTCCCACAGGGCGCGCAGCACCGCCGGGTCGGGGTTGCACTTCACGGCATAGAGCACATCGCCACCGGCGGCAGCGGTGAAGGCCGACACCATGCCGGCGGCGGTGTCCTGCAGCACGCCGGGGCGCAGGCACAGCATGGGATCTTCGGGCCGGTGCTGGGCGACGGCCTGAACGACGGAGGTCCGGCGGCCGGTGGCGGCGGAAACGCCACGGCGCAGGGGGGCGACGGCGGAACGCGAGCGGATGAAGCCCATGACGCACTCCTTCCCAGGACCGCCGGTGGCCGGTCCTGCCAAACGGATGACCGCACACAAAACCGCCCCGGACCATGAAGCCAATATGGTGCGGGCGGACGGTGCGGAAAATCGGGGGATGGTGGGGTAAACGGATAAATGCCGGGCCGCGCACAGCGCCGGGCGTCAAACGCTCCGGTCGTTCAATGCGTCGGGAATCCGGCGGGGTTTACCGTCTGGGGGCCCTGCCGTGGCGACGGGACAACATACTGACCTCCCTCTCGGGACCGATCCACAAGACCGGCTCTGCCAAAAAGGACGCGGGGTACGTCGTTGCATAACCACAGTGGGCCATAGGCACGTGCGATGTGCGTCTGAAAGGCTAAATACGCTTTTTGGCGCGGGATGCAAGCGTTATTTTCAGGGGCGGGGGAAAAGGGGACATGCACCTTTATCAAAGACGTGCGGGCAAGGGCGGCACGCCGCCCTTGCCCGCTTGCCCAACGTCCAGCCCCGTTCACACCAGTTGATTCGTACCGGTGGTAAAGACGGAGTCGGGAGTGACGGTCTGGGTCTTCTTGCCGTCGGCGGCTTTCAGCATGTCCAGGATGATGGTGGCGTTGGCGTCGGTCTGGCCGCTGGTCATGCCCTTGGTCTTGTTGGACTTCGCTTCCATCGCCGCCTTCAGCACCGACAGGGCGGCCTGGGATTTGTCCAGACCGGCGACCGCGGGGTCGATGGCGGCGAATCCGGCGTCCTCGGCCTGCCCGGTCTTCTTCTTGTTTTTCTCCTCGTGGGCCTCCACCGCCTGGCTGAGGACCGTGGCTGCCCCGCTGCTGGCCGACGTCGAAGCCTTGGCGGTGGAACCGGCCTGCTGGGCCGCCTGTTCCGCGGTCATCTGCCCGGCCTGGACCTTGGCCTTCAGCTCGCTTTCCAGGGGCGGAGCACCGGCAGCGCGGCCGATGCCGGGAATGTCCACCGACTTGGCCACCGTCTTGAGGGCGTCACCATAAACGAAAGCGGTGAACCCGGCCTCCTGCAGCTTCTGTTCCGCCGCCGTCGCCGCCTCGTCGCCGAAGGGCACGAAACCGTCGCCGCCGGTCATCGTCTTCATGGCTTCCTTGAAGCCGTTGACGTTCTTGGCGAAGCCGGCGGCCAGATCGGCGGGTGCGGTTTTCATCATCTCGGCCTGGGCCGGGGCGATTTCCGCCTGCATCTGTTCGGTCAGCGGGCGGAGCTGGGCCTGCATCTCGTCCATGGAGATTTCGCCACGCTCCTGCGCGGCCTGCACGGCGGCCATCCCCTTGGTGAATTTGTCGTGGGCCGCCCCCATGACGCTGGAGAAATTGCGCATGGCCTGCGAATGGGCTTCCGACTGGGCCAGGCGCTGCTTGTCGTCCTCGTCCTTGGGGCGTTCGGCGGTGTAGCGGTTGAACACCGCCTTGGTCGCCATGGACTGCAGGCCCAGCACCACCTCGTCCGCCGACATGCGGCCCGATTTGACGATCCCCTCCAGCGTCTGGCGGGCCTTGGGGTCCAGGGCGTTGAAGACGTCCGACGCAATCCCGGTCAGCGCATCGCCCAGCGGGCTGACCGACACGCTGTCACCCTTGGCGCCGGTGGATTTGAACACGTTCCCCGTGGCGGCGGGCGATGCCGCGCCGTTGGTGGACGTCAGCGCCTTCCACTGCGCCGCCGCACCACCGACCCCGGATGTTGCCGAACCAATCATGACGATCCCCTCCCCACTTGCGGTCCCTACGAAGCTTCCAGCCGGTCCCCGACGGCAGCCACAATGTTAGGATGAAATCTATAATCGGACGTTAATAAAAATTCCGCTTCTAAGCAGCATAATTACGCATTATTACGACCCAACAGCAACGGGCGGTCGGCACCCACGATGTGGTCGATCAGCCAGAACCGCAGGAAACCGCCGGTCAG
Source organism: Azospirillum fermentarium (assembly GCF_025961205.1). Classification (NCBI taxonomy): domain Bacteria; kingdom Pseudomonadati; phylum Pseudomonadota; class Alphaproteobacteria; order Rhodospirillales; family Azospirillaceae; genus Azospirillum; species Azospirillum fermentarium. The sequence goes on along the minus strand of NZ_JAOQNH010000002.1, from coordinate 134,246 downwards.
CGCGGCCAGATTCACGGTCCCGTTGCTGACCAGCCGGGATACATGCTCCAGTTGCCGTTCCAGCGCCTGATGATGGCGCTCGTGCTGCAGATAGCGGGCGACCGACACGTTGTGGCGGATCAGCGCCTCTTCTTCGACGAAATGCATCTGCAGATCGTGGAGGAGGTGGAGGAGCATGCTCTCCTCCTCCGCCCGCGTCAGGGCGTTGCCGCGGCTCAGCCGGTAGAGCGTGTTGATGCTGTCGGCCAGGGCCCGGTGCTGGCCGTCCACGCGATCAACGCCGGTGGACAGGCCGTCGTCCCACGCGATCAACGCTTCGCCGGGCGACAGGCGCGAACGGGCGGCGACGATGCCGGCATGGGCGGCATCCTGCCGGCCTTCGTGCTGGCACAGCACGGCGTCCAGCGTGTCGGCCACCGTTCCCATGAACCCCGGTGCGCAGTCGCATTCGGACAGATACGCCACCAGACGGTCCATCTGTTCCACCATGGTGTCGTGCTGGCCGGCGTGCTCCGACCAGCCGCCATAGCCGATGGCGCGCAGAATGGTTTCCTCGTGCTGGAAATGGCCGGTGACGTTGCCGACAAAAGCGGTGAATTCCGGTGCCATTTCGGCCCGCTCCGCCCCGGCGTGGCACTGATCCTTCAGGGTGCGGACCTGACGCACCAGGGCATCATGGGACTGGTCGATGAAATCATTGCCGCTGGCTGGAATGGTGGCTTGCTTCGGCGTTGCAATGGCACCCACGCGCTCCCCCGTTCGGCTGAGGCTCTTGCCCAAATTATATACCTACTAAAGCAAGATCTATGAGCCACCGCAACAGCCGGTGGCGGGCTGCGGCGATTGTGCGCAGACGAAGCTATGCGTCCTGATCATCCCTCGGAAAGATTGTAACCTTTATGGACAATATTCCGGGAAACTCCGGGCGATGGGGCTTCCGGTATAGGCGGCGACCCAGCCGTCGGCGCGGGTGAAAAAACGCATGGCGGTGAAATGGGGCCGGGCGCCGATGTCCAGCCAATGGGGGGTCAGGGCCGGCACGCTCAGCATGTCGCCGCGGGTGCATTCCACGGCATAGACGCGCGTGCCGATGTGCAGGAAGAAACACGCCCCACCCTCGACGAAATAGCGGGCCTCGTCCTCGTCGTGGGTGTGTTCGGCCAGGAAACGGGCGCGCATCTCGGCGGCGTTGGCGGAGTCGGGGGTGATGCCGACGATGTCCATGGAGTGATAGCCGCTGCGTTCCATCAGCGCGGCGATGGGGCCGGCGCAGGCGGTGCGCACGGTGCCGGCATCGCTGCCGGCGGGCAGGTCCGCCCCGGCGTCCCAGCGTTCGAAGGCAACCCCGGCCTCGGCCAGCCACGCGGCGACGGTGGCGTGATCGGCTGTCGAACGTTCCGGCGCGTGGGGGGCGTCGTCGGGATAGATGGTCAGGCGGGCCATGAAGACGATTCCTTCGGCAAAATGAGTGACGCAGCGTTACCGCGGCGGCGCCATGCGCCCCAGCGGCCGCGCCACCAGCAGCGCGGCCCCCAGCAGCACGGCGACGAACCCGGCCACCCCCGGCCAGCCGAAGCCGGACCAGAACAGCCCGCCGGCCGTGCCCGCCACGGTCGAACCCATATAATAGCAGAACAGGTACATGGCCGACGCCTGCCCGCGCGCCACCTTGGCCCGTTGGCCGATCCAGCCGCTGGCGATGGAATGGGCGCCGAAAAAGGCGAAGGTGAACAGCGCCAGCCCGGCGGTCATGGTGGGCAGCCACGGCGGCAGCATCAGCGCCACCCCCGCCAGCGTCAGCCCCACCGCCGCCGGCAGCACCCGCCCCTGCCCCAGCCGCCCGGCCAGCCCGCCGAACCACGGCGACCCCACCACGCCGGCCAGATAGACCAGGAAGATGGTGCCCACCACCGCGGGACGCAGGTCGAACGGCGCCTCCGCCAGCCGGAACCCGGCGTAATTATAGACGGTGACGAAGGCTCCCATGGTCAGGAACCCCATGGCGAACAGCCCCAGCAGGCCGGGATCGGCCAGATGGCGGCGCCACGCCTCCATCAGTTCCCGGCGGCCGGCGGCCCGGCGGACGAAGCGGCGCGACGCCGGCAGGCCCGCGGCCAGCCACCCGGCGGCCACCAGCCCCAGCACCCCCACCGTCACCACCGCCGCCCGCCACGACGACACGTCGGCCACCAGCGCCGTCAGCACGCGCCCCGACATGCCCCCCAGCGCGGTCCCGCCGATGTAAAGGCCCATGGTCACCCCGGCGGCACGGGGGTCCACCTCTTCGGCGACATAGGCCATGGCGACGGCGGGCAGGCCGCTCAGCGCCACCCCTTCCAGCGCGCGGACCAGCAGCAGCCAGTGCCAGTCGGGCGCCAGCCCCGCCACGATGCCCAACAGGCCCGACGCCAGCAGGGACGCCATCATCACCGGCTTGCGCCCGATCCCGTCCGACACGGCACCCGCCACCAGCATGGACACCGCCAGGAATCCGGTGGACAGCGACAGGGCCAGGCTGGATTGCGCCGGGCTGACCGCGAAGTCGCGGGCGAATTCCGGCATCAGCGGCTGAACGCAATAAAGCGTGGCGAAGGTGGAGAAGCCCGCGACGAACAGGCTGATCCGCGCCCGCCGGAACGCCGGCGTGCCGGCCTGCAAATAGTCGTTCGTTCCGTCGTCCACCGTTGACTGCTCCCCCCGCGTCCATCCGCCGCACCGGCGATCCGGGGCGCAGTGTGCGGGAAGGGACAGCACCGGGGAAAGGGCGGCGGGCGCAGACCAGCCATCCCCCACAGCCGGCGGCGGCCTCACAGCCCGTGACAAAAAGAGGAAACAAAATAGAGCAGAAAGAGCCGCAATAATGGTCAAACGACACCAACCGTGCCTGAAACAACACAGGCGAGCTTCAATGGTCATAGACCTTTCTTGTCACGGCTTTCTATCCTTCGTCGTATCGTCGGAAAGAATTGGTTAACCAATCCGCCCCAGTGTCGATTGCAGAAATTCAATCGGTTTGGGGTAATCACCATGGCGACGACGACCACCTCTTTGATCGACACCACCTTCACCGTGAACGCGTGGGGGGCAGTTGCCGGCGGTGTATGGCCGCATTTCAAGCTGCTGGTCGATGGGAAGGAGGTGGGGCAGGCCTCCGTCACCTCCACCGCGCAGGGAAAGTACAGCTTCACCGCCCAGGTGGCCGCCGATCAGGCCCACAAGGTCCAGATCGTCTATGACAACGACGATGTGGTGAGCGGGGTTGACCGCAACCTGTTCGTCAAATCCGTCGAGGTGAACGGCCAGACCATGGCCTCCACCGCCTCCACCGTCACGCTGGACAAGGGGGCCATCGACGGCAAGGACGTCATCGCCGGGCAGGAAGGCATGTGGTGGAACGGCGCCCTGACCTTCGACATGAACGCCGGATACTTCAAATCGGCCACCACGCCCACCGTGCCCACGGTGCCCACCGCCCCCGCCATGGGCGCCGGCGAGATCATCGTGAGCGCCTATGGCACCAAGGCCGGCAACATCTGGCCGCACTTCAAGGTTCTGGTGGACGGCGTGGTGATCGGGGAGGCGTCGGCCAGCACCACCGCGGCCAAATCCTACAGCTTCTCCACCAATCTGGCGCTGAACGCCGGCCACAAGGTGCAGATCCAGTACGACAACGACGCCGTGATCAACGGCGTTGACCGCAACCTGTTCGTCGATGCCATCACCATCAACGGCAACAAGGTCAGCCCCACCGCGGCCATGGTCACCATCGACCAGGGGGCGCTGGACGGCAAGGACGTGATCGCCGGGCAAAAAGGCATGTGGATGAACGGCACCATGGTGGTGGACGCGCCATCCACCTATTTCCCCGGCACGGTGACCCCGCCGCCCACCCCGACGCCCACCACCCAGACCGTCATCACCGTCAACGCCAACGCCGACGTGGCCGGCGGGGTGGGCGCGCACTACAAGCTGATGATCGACGGCAAGGTCATGGGTGAAGCCACCGTGTCCAAGGCCTCGACCCAGACCTTCACGCTCGACGGCGTGTCCGCCGATCAGGCCCACGCCATCCAGATCCAGTACGACAACGACGCCACCATCAACGGGGTGGGCCGCAACCTCTACATCAACGGCATCACCGTCAACGGCCACGCCATGGCGCCCACCGACAGCGGCGTCACCTTCGACCGCGGCGCCTTCGACGGCAAGGACGTGATCGCCGGGACCAAGGATCTGTACTGGGACGGCACGCTGGTGTTCAACGCGCCCAAGGGCTACTTCCCCGGCTCCACCGGCGGCGGCACCAACCCGCCGGCCCCGACGACGCCCACCCTGTCGATCGGCGACGCCACCATCATCGAACCGGCGGGCGGTTCCCAGGCCGGCATCGCCGCCGGCTGGCTGTCCACCCAGGGCGGTCAGATCATCGACAGCACCGGCACGGCGGTGAAGCTGACCGGCGTCAACTGGTTCGGCGGCGAGGGGTACGCCTTCGTACCCGGCGGGCTGTGGGCCGACAGCTACCAGCACACCATCACCAAGATGCACGATCTGGGCTTCAACACCATCCGCCTGCCGTGGTCGGATGCCATGCTGGACCAGAAACTGCCCAACGGCGGCATCGACTACAGCCTGAACCCGGACCTGCAGGGTCTGTCGCCCCTGCAGATCTTCGACAAGATCATCGCGGAGGCAGGCAAGCAGGGCATGCGGGTGATCCTGGATCACCACCGTTCCAGCGACGGCGCGTCGGCCAACGAAAACGGCCTGTGGTACGACTCCAAGTACCCGGAATCCAAGATGATCGCCAACTGGAAGATGCTGGCGGCCCGCTACGCCGACAACCCCACCGTGGTGGGGGCGGACCTGCACAACGAACCTCATGGCGTTGCGAGCTGGGGCGACGGGTCGGCCAACGACTGGGCCGCGGCGGCCCAGCGCATCGGCAACGCGGTGCAATCGGTCAACCCCAACCTGCTGATCATCGTCGAAGGGACGGAGATCTACAACAATCAGTGGTACTGGTGGGGTGGCAACCTGCTGGGCCAGAACGCCCGCGACGTGGATTTGAACGTCGATCACAAGCTGGTCTATTCGGTTCACGACTACGTGCCGTCCATGTACATGATGGACTGGTTCAAGGACGCCAACTTCCCCAACAACATGCCGGCCAAATGGAACCAGATGTGGGGCCACATCGTCCAGGACGGCGACGCCCCCATCCTGGTGGGCGAATTCGGCAGCCGCCTGGAAACCGCCCAGGACAAGGCGTGGATGCAGGAATTCATCCAGTACATCAACGGCGACTGGAACACCGACGGCATCAACGACCTGAAGCCCGGCGAGCAGGGGGTGAGCTGGACCTACTGGGGTTGGACCCCCAACTCCGGCGATACCGGCGGCATCCTGCTGGATGACTACAAGACCGTCGATATGAACAAGATCAACGCCATCAAGCCGGCCATGTACACCGGCAGCAGCACCGCCGCCGGCACCGCCACCATGAACTTCACGGTCAAGCTGTCGGCGGCTTCCTCCGACGCGGTGACGGTCAAGTACGCCACCGCCGACGGCACCGCCACCGCCGGGCATGATTACGTCGCCACCAACGGCACGCTGACCTTCGCCGCCGGGGAAACCGCCAAGACCATCGCGGTCACCGTGATGGGCGACAGCGTGACCGAAGGGGTGGAGAGCTTCCGCCTGCTGCTGTCCAGCCCGTCGAAGGCGGCCATCGCCGACGGTACCGGGGTGGGGCTGATCAACGACAGCGGCCAGAGCGTGGCGTCGTGGGTGGACAGCCACTCGGCCAGCGTCGGCACAACCAGCCTGAGCGCCTACGAGAAGGTCACGACCGACAGCGGCGTCGTCTATGTGGACGCCACCGGCCATCTGGTGGACCCGTCGCTGCTGGGAGCGTAAGGGCCGGAAGCAAAAAACGGGGCCGGCGGCGGAAACGCGGCCGGCCCTTTTCCTTATTCAGGGTTTCCAGGGGAAAGGGATCACGCCACCCGCGGCCGCCGCACCAGCCCGGCCAGCAGGGGAAACAGGATGGCGCGCCCGTCGGCCCCCACCCCCGGCCCCAGCACGGCGGCCAGCACGAACAGGCCGGTCAGCGCCACCTTGGCCGCCGTGAACACCGGGTTGACCGCATCGCCGAACAGCAGCATCCCCGCCGCCACCACCGCCACGCCCGGCAACAGGATGGCGGCCAGACGGGCCGCCAGCAGCGGCTCGTCGCCGGGGCACAGACGGCGGCGCACGGTCTCCGTCACCGCAAGCTGGAAGACTTCGCGCCCCAGGTTCGCCAGCGCCGCCCCCATCAGGCCCCAGCGCGCCACCAGCACCACCGCCAACCCCGTGCCCACCGCCAGCGACGCGGCGGAAATCCACGGCAGCACGTTCATGCGCTGGGCCTTCATCAGGTCCACTTCGGGGTGCATGCGGATGCCGTGCAGCACATAGGCCAGCACCAGAAACGGCAGGCACGCCACCACCGGCGCGTAATCGGGAGAGGCGGTCAGCCACACCAGTTCCGGCCCCACCAGCGCCATGCCGGCGGCAGCAGCCGCCAGCAGCACGATGAACAGATGGAACACCAGCCGCGCCTGCGCCGGGTCCACCGCCTCGTGCCGGGATTCCAGCCGGCGCACCGACCAGATCTGCAGGAACGAGGCGGTCAGCAGCATGTAGAGCAGCACCGCCAGCCGCATCCCGAACGAGAACAGCCCCACCGCCGCCGTGGTCAGCAGCGCGTTCAAGAGCCAGCGCATGACGAAGTTGTTGGCGATGTCCAGCAGCGATTGCGGCAGGTAGGGCAGGCCCAGCCGCACCAGCGTGCGCAGCACCGACACCGAGAAGCCGACCCCGTTGGCCCGCAGCATCGCCACCGCCAGCCCCACCCCCAGCACCAGAAAGGCGGTGGCGTTGGCCAGGAAGATCCCCTCCACCTTCAGCCCCAGGCCCAGCAGGAACAGGGCGTTGAGACCCAGCAGCGCCACCGCCTTGACGAACGACACCGCAAGGCAGGCGCCTGACCGCTTGCACGCGCGCAGGTACGCCAGCGCCAGCTCGAACAGGGCGGTGATCGACACGCTGCCCAGCGCCAGCGCCATCAGCGCCGCGTGGGCGCCGTCGCCGAACACCGCGTGGCTGGCGGCCCAGCCGGCGGGCCACGCCAGCGCCACCATCGCCGCCACCGTGGCCCCCAGCGCCAGCACGGCGGTGGACACCACCCGGCGGCGCCCGTCCTCGTCCGCCTGCTCCAGATAGACGACGGTGAAGGCGTTGTTCATGCCGATCATCAGCATCACCGCCAGCAGATCCCCCACCACCCCCACCAGCGCGTAGACACCGAATTCGGTGGGCGTCAACACCAGGGTGTAGAGCGGCAGCAGCAGGATGCCGGCGGCCCGGTTCACGATGTTGGCGATGCCGTAGATCCACCCGTGCCGGAGAATTGTGCCCGCTTCGGACGCCATGGCTGCTCCTTGCTCTCAGCTTTGCCCCCCAAACCTGCTCATCCCTTGGCAGCGCAGCAATGGTGCGTTCGGGGAAGGGTTCATCCCAACCGGACACCCGCCGGGAGAACCCCGGCACCGGGAGTGCGCACCCGGAAGAGCTTTTGCGGGTTCCGCATTGCATCCTTAATTCTTCGTTAACCTTTGCGGCGCGGGTCCATTACCGTACCCATCACCCGAAAGCCGCAGAATTTCTTGCCCTATACTTTTGGGCTATTGGAAAAAAGCGGGACCAACGATGAGCAAAATTGACCCGGATGTGGTTCTCGATCTCGCTCCTCCCCGGAAAATGGCTCTACCGCCCTTGGGAATGAGCTTTCTCCTGGCCCTGTCCGATGGGGTGATCCTGACCCTGCTGGGGTGGATGCTGACCCAGATGGCGGTACCGCTGGCCGCGGGCACCAACGCCGACACCGCGCAACAGGCGCTGCTGGCCGGACTGATGCTGGTGCCGCTGGTCAAATCGGTGTTCGGCATCTACACCGCCACCCGTTTCGACGCCGCCGAGCGCATGCGCCGCACATTCCAGGCGGCGATGCTCAGCCTGGCGGTGCTGATCGTTCCCTTCATCGTGCTGGAGGGTTTCCGCTCCTTCTTCGCCGGCGCGCTGGCGGTGGCGGTGCTGGCCTTCGTGGTGACGGTGGCGGTGGACCTGCTGCTGATCCAGTGCCTGCTGGCCTTCAACCTGCATTGGCGCACGCCGGTGGTGATCGTCGGCGCCGGGCCGCAGGGGGCCGCCATCGCCGAGAAGCTCCAGCGCCTGCCGTGGCTGGGCATGAATCCGGTGGCCTTCTTCGACGACGACGAGAGCCGCTGGAACACGCGGGTGGCCGGGGTGCCGGTGGTGGGGCCGGTGTCGCTGCTGACCCGCACCTCCCCCTATGCCCACCAGGCCCACGCCGCGGTGGTGGCGGAGACCCCGGACGGCACCCGCGACCTGCCGGGCCTGCTGCGCGGGCTGCCGTTCCGCCAGGTGTACTGCATGCTGGGCCAGGGCAACGTCACCGCCATGGACGCCAATTTCCACGACATGTACGGCTCGCCGGCCCTGCGCCTGTCGCTGCGCCAGCCCACCGCGTACCTGCGCATCCGGCGGGTGATGGACGTGCTGGTCAGCGGCATGCTGCTGCTGCTGCTGGCGCCGCTGATGGCCGGCATCGCCATCGCCATCCGCCTGGACAGCCCCGGCCCGGTGATGTTCCGGCAGAAGCGCTGGGCCGGCGGCGCCAAGACCTTCGACGTGCTCAAGTTCCGCACCATGCACATCGACGCGGAAGCGCAGTTGAAGCGCCTTCTGGACGCCGACCCGGTGCTGCGCGAGGAATATGCGACGTATCATAAGCTGAGCTACGACCCCCGGATTACCCCCATCGGGCGCTTCCTGCGCAAGACCTCGCTGGATGAGCTGCCGCAGCTCTGGAACATCCTGATGGGCGACATGAGCCTGATCGGCCCGCGCGCCTACATGCCCCGCGAACTGCCGGAGGTGGGGGCGGCGGCGGCGGTGATCGGCACCGTGCGCCCCGGCCTGACCGGGTACTGGCAGGTGTCGGGCCGCCACCGCACCAGCTTTCAGGAGCGGGTGGCGATGGATGTGTTCTACGTCCGCAACTGCGGCCTGCTGTTCGACTTCACCATCCTGTTCAAAACCGTGTTCGTCGTCCTGAAGGGCGAGGGGTCGTAACACCCTCATAGACCCAAGGAGCCGGGCGGGGTGTTCATGGCACTACCCCGCCCGCGCGGCTTACCCGGCCCGTGCGCGGCGCGCCATTCTGCCTCTCACAGGCCCATCGTTTCACGGGAAACAGGAGCGGCGGTTCCCCATGCTGTATCTGTCCCAGACAGTGGAAAAGGCGCTTTCCATCTTCGTGCTCACCGCGTTCGGCGGCACGGTGCTGCCGGCGCTGCTGATGAACGGCGGCGCCCTGCCCGCCGATGCGGACGAAGGCGGGGCGGTCATGCTGTTTTACGCCGCCGTCTATCTGGTCATCATCGCCCTGGTGATGAACCGCCCGCGGCTGGCGGTGCAGGTGCCGCTGATCAGCCCGGTGCTGACGGCGCTGATCCTGCTGGCCGGCCTGTCGGCGGTGTGGTCGCTGCACCCCGACATCACCGTGCGCCGGACCATAGCGCTTTTGTTCACCACCACCTTCGCCGTCTACATGGGCCTGCGCTGGAGTCTGGCGGAGGCGCTGTCGCTGCTGGCGACGGCGCTGGGCGGGCTGATCGTGGTGTCCTATGTCTTCATCTTCGCCATCCCCGCCATCGGCATCGACCATTTCCTGCACGAAGGGGCGTGGAAGGGGGTGTTCTGGCAGAAGAACGTCACCGGCCGCATGCTGGTGTGGTTCTTCCTGTCCACCCTCTGGCTGCTTCTGAACGGGCATATCCGCGGCAGCTTGCGCACCGTCACCTATGGCGTGCTGGCCATGGGGCTGGTGATGCTGCCGCTGAGCCAGTCGGGCACGGCGCTGTTGTCCACCTTCCTGGTGGTGGGCGTGCTGCTGCTGGCCCGCGGCCTGCGGGGGCGGCGGGACGTGCTGGTGCCCATGGCGGCGCTGCTGGCCTTCGGGCTGGTGGTGGCGGTGCTGCTGACGGCGGTCTTCACCCGCGACATCCTGTTCGCCCTGGGCCGCGACATGACGCTGACCGGGCGCACCGAATTGTGGGACCACACGCTGGGCGACCTGCGCGCCCATTGGATGGGCGGGTGGGGCTATGCCGCCTATTGGTGGGGCAGCAACGGGCCGGCGGCGGTCTACACCGACGGCTGGGGCATCAATTCCGCCCACAACGGGTGGATCGAGGTGATGCTCGACATGGGCCTGCCGGGGCTGGTGCTGATGACGCTGCTGATGCTGAAGCTGCTGGCCGGCGGCGCGCTGGCCGCCCGCTACGGCGACCCGCGGAACGAGACGTGGTGGGTGCTGGCGGTGGCCTTGGGCCAGTTGGCGATCTCCATCTCCGAAAGCCTGTTCATGGAGCGTCATTCCCTCAACTGGGTGGTGTTCGTGATCGGGGTGGTGCGGGTGTCGCTGCTGTGGCGGGCGGGATTGTGCCTGTCGCCGCACCGCGGGCCCGAACGCCTTCCCGCCTGATCCGCCCCTTTCCCTCAACAGACAGGAAGATCATGGCAACGCCTCATTCCCCGTCCGCGGACCGGGTGTCGGTGGTGATCCCCACCCGTTTCCGCCCCGATCTCGTAATGCGTGCGGTCGCCAGCGCGCTGGCCCAGACCCACCCGGCCATCGAGGTGATCGTGGTCATCGACGGCCCCGATCCCGACACCGAAGCGGCCCTGTCCGCCATCGCCGATCCGCGGCTGAGCGTGCTGGTCCCCGCGGCCAACGGCGGGGCGGCGCGCGCCCGCAACCGGGGCGTGGAGGCGGCGACGGGCCGCTGGGTCGCCTTTCTCGACGACGACGACCACTGGCATCCCGGCAAGATCGCCGCCCAGTTGGCCGGGGTGCCCGCGGACATCCCCTTTCCCATCATGAGCTGCCGGTGCGAGGTGGTGACCGCGCGGGGCACCTTCGTCTGGCCGCGGCGGCTGTCCGGGCCGGGCGATGGGATCGGCGATTATCTCTTCGTCCGCCACGGGCTGTTCAAGGGGGAGACGTTCGCCCCCACCTCCACCCTGATGGCGCCGCGGGACCTGCTGCTGCGCCACCCGTTCCCGGTGTCGCGCTTCGACGATTGGGAATGGCTCATCACCGCCGGACGGATCGACGGCTGCGCCCTGGTCACGGTACCCGAGGTGGGATGCGTCCATTACGCCGAATCCAACCGGGTCACGCTGTCCACCTGCCACAATTTCGACCATGCGCTGGAATGGGCGGAATCCATGCAGCCGCACCTGTCCCCGCGGGCCTACGCCGCCCTGCTGCTCCAGGCCATGGGGGGCGAGGCGGCGGCGCGCACGGCCGGTGCCCGGATGCGCATCCTGCTGTCGGCGCTGGCCCATGGGCACCCCAGTGCCGTGGGCATGGCGACGTTCGCACTGCATTCCCTGATGCCGGTGTCCCTGCGCCGCCGGGTCCGGCGGGCGGTCTATTCCGCCTCCTCCCCCGCATGACCATTCCCGCCTGACTTTTTCTGTTTTCAAGGACGACCAGCGATGACCGAACGCGACGAATCCCCCCGTGCCGTCTTCGCCACCCCCGGCGGCGTGGACGGGGGCGGCATGGGGCGGGTGACCGGCTATATCGTGGACCAGTTGCGGGCCACGGGGTACGACCCGGTGGTTCTCGACACCCGCGGCGGCGGCCATGTGGCCTTGTCCCCCTTCTATCTGGCGGCGGCCCTGGGCCGGCTGGCGGCGCTGGCCCTGGGCCGGCGGGCGGGGGTGGTGCACATCAACGTGTCGGAACGGGGCAGCGTGGTGCGCAAGGCGGTGGTGCTGGCCGCCGCCCGCGCGCTGGGCGTTCCGGCGGTGATGCACCTGCACGGGGCCAACTTCGTCGAGTATTTCGAAAGCGGTGCTGCCGCCCGCACCCTGTCGCGCTGGCTGTTCACCCGGTCGGACCGGGTGGTCGTGCTGGGCGACGGCTGGCGCGACTATCTGGTGCACACGGTGGGTGTGCGTGCGGACCGGGTTCATGTGCTGCACAACGCCGTTCCTGACATCGCCCCCACGCCCGGCCCCACCCTCGACCCGCCGGAGGAGAGCGGGCGCCCCTTTCGCCTGCTGATCCTGGCGAACCTGTGCGAGCGCAAGGGCATCGGCACCGCGCTGAAGGCGGCATCCCTGCTCAAGGCCCAGGGGCTGCGCTTCCGTCTGCTGTTCGGGGGGGCGGGGGATGTGGAGGGCTATACCCGCATGGCCCGCGACCTGGGCGTCGGCGCGGAGGCCGAGTTCCTGGGCTGGGTCACGCGGGACCAGGCCCATGCGCTGATCCGCTCCAGCGACCTGCTGCTACTGCCCTCCACCCACGAGGGGCTGCCCATGGTGATCCTGGAGGCGCTGTGCGCCCGCCTGCCGGTGGTGACCACCCCGGTCGGCTCGATCCCCGAGGTGCTGACCGACGGGGAAACGGCACGGATCGTGCCGGTCAATGACCCCGAGGCCCTGGCCGGTGCCGTGGCCGCCCTGACCGCCGATGCCGGAGCCCGCGCCCGTCTGGCCGCCGCGGGCCGGCGGCTGTTCGAACAGCTTTTCCAGATCGAAGGCTATTGCCTGCGCCTTCAGGCCATCCACCGCGCCGCCGCCGGGGGGGTGTCACCGGGCACCGCCGACCGCCCGTCCGCCGCCTACAGCGGTCCACGCTGATGCCGATGCCCCGAGGGAAGGAAAGAACCATGATCTACATCGTCACCCCCGGCGGCACCCGTGAAAAGGGCGGCATGGGGCGGATCGTCGACAACTTCACCAGCGACTTGCAGGCCAACGCCCCCGACGTGGCCTTCACCGTCATCGACACCTACGGCCCCGGCCGGTTCTGGCGCATGCCGTTCCATTTCGCATGGGCCGTGCTGCGGCTGACGGCGGCGTGCCTGAGCGGACGGGCCGAACTGCTGCACGTCCACATGGCCGATTACGGCAGCGTGCTGCGCAAAGGCATCATCGTGGCGCTGGCGTCGCTGTTCCGGGTGCCGGTGGTGCTGCACCTCCACGCCGGGCGCTTTCCCGAACAGATGGAACGCGCCGGCCCGCTGACCCGCCGGGCCATCGCCTGGGTCATCGGGGCGTGCAGCGAAGTGGTGGTGCTGGGGGATTACTGGCGCCAGTTCACCACCGCCACCTTCCCCAACGCCCGCCGCATCACCGTCCTGCCCAACGCCGTTCCGGGGCCGGCGTCGGTGCCGGACCGCCCGGCCGCCGGGCCCGTGCGCCTGCTGTTCCTGGGCCGACTGATCCCGATCAAGGGCGTGAACGTGCTGCTGGACGCCCTGGCCTCCCCCGCCTGCCGGGACCGGGACTGGACGCTGACCATCGCCGGGGACGGGGACCGCGCCACGTACGAGGAGCAGGCCCGGCGGCTGGGGCTGACGGACCGGGTAACCTTCACCGGCTGGCTGACGCCCGAGCAGTGCCGCGGCCATCTGGCGACCGCCGACGTGCTGGTCCAGCCCTCCCTGTTCGAAGGGCTGCCCATGGCGGTGCTGGAGGCTATGGCCCATGGGCTGGCCATCGTCGCCACCCGCGTGGGCTCGGTGCACGAGGCGGTGACGGACGGCGGCTCCGGCCTGCTGGTGGAACCCGGAGACGCCGCGGCCCTGGCCGCAAGCCTGGAGCAGGTGCTGGACGACGCGGAGCTGCGCGCCGCCCTGGCGGCCGAGGCGCGGCGGCGGTTCGAGGATCAATACGACATCGCCGCCTACCGCGGGCGGCTTTTGGAGATCTACCGCCGCAACGGGCTGCCCCCACGCGCCCATCCGGCATCCCCCCTGCCCCGCCGTCCCGCCACCATCGGGGAGCGTGAACCATGAGCACCAAACACCTTCTGGGGCCGCTGATCCTTGGCCTGGGCCTGGACCGTCTGATCCGGCGCCTGTGCGCCCGCCGGCGGGTCACCATCGCCATCTATCACGACCCCGAACCCGACGTCCTGCGCACGCATCTGGCGTACTACGCCCGGCACTACCGCTTCGTCACCCTGGACGACGTGGCCGAGGCGCTGGAAAGCAAGCGGTGGGACCGGCTGCCGGATTACCCGCTGGTGGTCACCATCGACGACGGCCACCGGGGCAACCTGGAACTGGGAACCCTGCTGCGGCACTACGGGATACGCCCCACCATCTATCTGTGCAGCCGGGTGGTCGGCACCGCGCGGCCCTATTGGTGGAAGACGCCGGCAGCCCGGAAGCTGGGGCCGGAAAGCCTCAAGCGCCTGCCCGACGCCGAGCGCCGGCGCCGTCTGGCCGAGGCCGGCAGCGATCCCGACGCCGACGCCCCCCATCCACAGGCCATGACATGGGAAGAGGCGGACGCCTTTGCCGCCATCGCCGATTACGGAGGCCACACCCGCCACCACCCCATCCTGCCCCGCTGTGGCGATGCCGAGGCCGCCGACGAGATCGGCACCTGCAGGGACGAGGTGGAAGCGGCGCTGGGACGCCCCTGCCGCCACTTCGCCTATCCCAACGGCGATTACGGTCCGCGGGAAATCGCCCTGCTGCGCCGTTTCGGCTACCGCACCGGGCGGACGGTGGAACCGGGCTGGAACGGCCCCGACGCCGACCCGTACCAGTTGAAGGGCTTCCCCATCTCCGACGATGCGTCCGTTTCATGGCTGGCGGTGCAACTGACCGGCCTGCCGGCGGCCCTGCGCATGCTGAAGGCGTCGTGGCGGCGAAAGGCAACGGACAAACAGGCGAGTGCAGGCATCACAATGGCTAACCCATCGTAACCCCGCAGGGCTTGACCTTTGCTCCCTCGCAAAAAACCCCGTGCGATGCAATAAACAATACAACCATCCCGACATTCCAAAGACCATCCACTCAGGAGGCCGGTTCATCATGCTTACCACCATTGGGCAGGAGATCTCCGTGTCGGCTGTTCACACCCAGCAAATCCGCAGTTTCATCGTCGATAACTTCCTGCTGGGGCGTGATTCCGGCTTCGACAATGATGAATCCCTGCTGGAAAGCGGAATCATCGATTCCACCGGCATCATGCATGTGGTCGCCTTCCTGGAAGAACAGTTCGGCATCACCATCGAGGATGAGGATCTGGTGGCCGACAATCTGGATTCCGTCGCCCGCATCGCCCGCTTCGTCGGGTCCAAGCAGTTGCTGCGGGACGCGGCGTGACGCTGCCGGAGGCTTCGTCCTCCGGCCCCCACCAAGGGGCCACAGGCCCTTGGAACCCATCAATCAACCATGATGAGAGCGGGCTATGGGGTTTCTGGCGCATCACTTCCTGGATGAGACGGCGGAACGGCGGGCGGATCACACGGCGTTGATCGCGGGGGGACGGGGGGTCAGTTTCGCCGCCCTGGCGCGGGCCAGTTCGGCGGCGGCGGGGGCCTTGGCCGCCGCCGGGGTGGGCCGAGGCGACCGGGTGGCGGTGATGCTCGACAATTCCGCCGATTACGTCATCGCCCTCTTCGCCATCTGGAAGGCGGGGGCCGTGTATGTTCCCGTCAACCCCACCACCAAGCCCGACAAGCTGGCGTTCATCCTGCAGGATTGCGGGGTGAGGATGGTCTTCGCCCCGCCGGCCCTGGCCGATGCCTGCCCGGTGCCGGTGCTGACCGTGGCCGATGCCGTGAACGGCACCCCCCGGGCGTTGGAGGCGGCGGGGGTGATCGACCAGGATCTGGCGGCCATCCTCTACACCTCCGGCACCACCGGGCGGCCCAAGGGGGTGATGCTGACCCACGCCAACCTGTGCGCCGTCACCCGTTCCATCGCGCAGTATCTGGAGAACACCCCCGACGACGTGGTGCTGAGCGTGCTGCCGCTGACCTTCGGCTATGGGCTGTCGCAGGTGATGACGGGGGCGCTGGTGGGCTTCACGCTGGTGCTGGAGCGCTCCTTCGCCTTTCCCGCCGACACGCTGAAACGGATGGTGGAGCACCGCGTCACCGGCTTTCCCGGCGTGCCCACCGTGTTCTCCACCCTTCTGCAAATGCCGGCGGCCAAGGCGGCGGATCTGTCCAGCCTGCGCTACATGACCAACGCCGCCGCCCCGCTGCCCAGCGCGCATCTGGCCCGGATATCCGAGATGTTTCCCCAGGTGCGCTTCTTTTCCATGTACGGGCTGACCGAATGCAGCACGCGGGTCTGCACCCTCGACCCCGGCCAGTTGCCGGCCCGCATCGGCAGCGTCGGGCGGCCCATTCCCAACTGCGACGCCTATGTCGCCGATGCGGCGGGCAACCGGCTGCCGCCCGGCGCGGTGGGGGAACTGGTGGTGCGCGGGTCCAACGTCATGCGCGGCTATTGGAACCTGCCGGAGGAAACGGCCAGGCGCCTGCGTCCCGGTCCCGACGGCACCCCGCTGCTGCGCACCGGCGATCTGTTCACCGCCGACGCCGAGGGCTTCCTGACCTTCGTCGCCCGCATGGACGACGTGTTCAAGTGCCGCGGTGAAAAGGTCAGCCCCAAGGAGATCGAAAGCGTCCTGTGCGAGCTGGACGGCGTTCTGGAGGCGGCGGTGATCGGCGTGCCCGACCCGGTGGACGGCATGGCGGTCAAGGCCATCGTCGTAGCCCGCCCCGACGCCGTGCTGAGCGAGGCCCACGTCCGCCAGCACTGCCGCGCCCGGCTGGAATCCCATCTGGTGCCCCGGCACGTTGAGTTCCGCGCCGACCTGCCCAAGACCGACTCCGGCAAGGTCCGCCGCGCGGCTCTGGCCGGCGGCGACGGGTAATCCCGCCCCGTCCTCCCCGTCAGCGAACCAGACACAGGAGAATCCGCCCATGTGCGGTATCGCCGGCCTGTTCACGGCCCAGCACAGCCCCCCGCCGCCGCTGGAGGAGCTGAAGCGCATGATCTCCGTCCAGGGGCACCGCGGCCCGGACGGGTACGGCTTCTACCGCGACGGGCGGGTGGGGCTGGCCCACGCGCGGCTGTCCATCGTCGGGCTGGCCGACGGTTTCCAGCCCATCCGCAACGAGGACGGCACCCTCTGGATCACCTTCAACGGCGAGATCTTCAATCACCGCGAATTGCGGGCCGAGCTGGAATCCCGCGGCCACCGCTTCGCCACCCATTCCGACACCGAGGTCATCGTCCACGCGTTTGAAGAATGGGGCACGGACGCCTGGGGCCGCCTCAACGGCCAGTTCGCCTTCGCCCTGTGGGACGCACGGGACCGCCGGCTGTGGCTGGTGCGCGACCCCATGGGCGTGCTGCCGCTGCACTACGCCCACGCCGACGGCGCCCTGGTCTTCGCGTCGGAGGTGAAGGGGCTGCTTGCCGGCGGGCGGGTGGCGCCGCGTTTCGACCCCGCCCGGCTGGCGCAGGTGTTCACCCACTGGTCCGCCTCCCCCCACGGGTCGGTGTTCGCCGGGGTGGCGCAGGTGCCGCCGGGGACGGCGCTGTCCATCGACGCCACCCTGTCGGTGCGCACGCACCGGTATTATCAGCCCGACCTGTCCGGCGACCCGGCGCTCGCCCGCATCTCGGTGGACGAGGCGGCGGAGGAACTGACCGCCCGGCTCGACGCCGCCGTGCGGCTGCGGCTGCGCGCCGACGTGCCGGTGGGGGTGTATATCTCGGGCGGGCTGGACTCCTCGGTCATCGCCGCCTTGGCACGGCGGGCGGAAACGGGGCACATCCACAGCTTCGGCGTGCGCTTCGCCGACCGCGCCTTCGACGAGACCCCGCAACAGCGGCTGGTGGCCGCCCATCTGGGCACCGGGCACCACGACATCCTGGTCGGCGCCGCGGAGATCCGCGCCAGCCTGCCCGATGTGGTGTGGCACACGGAGACCCCGCTGCTGCGCACCGCCCCCGCCCCCATGTTCCGCCTGTCCGGTCTGGTCCACGGGACCGGCATCCGGGTGGTGCTGTCGGGGGAGGGGGCGGACGAATTGCTCGGCGGCTACGACATCTTCAAGGAAGATGCCATCCGCCGGTTCTGGGCGCGGCAGCCGGATTCCCCGGCCCGCCCCCGCCTGCTGGGCCGCATCCACCCGTTTGCCGCCGCCCAAGGGGCCAAGACCAGCCCCCTGTGGCAGAGCTTCTTCCGCAAGGGGCTGAGCGACACCGCCGATCCCTTCTACGCCCACGCCATCCGCTGGCGGAACACCGGCTGGGGCCGGGGCCTGCTGGCCGATCCCGGTGCCGGCGGGCACGAGGCCGAACTGATGGCCCTGCTGCCCGACGGCTGGCAGAGCTGGCCGCCGCTGGCCCGCGCCCAGGCCGTGGAGATCGCCGATTTCATGACGCCCTACCTGCTGGCGAGCCAGGGCGACCGGGTGGCCATGGCCCATGGGGTGGAGGTGCGCTATCCCTTCCTCGACCCCG
Organism: Azospirillum fermentarium; assembly: GCF_025961205.1. Classification (NCBI taxonomy): domain Bacteria; kingdom Pseudomonadati; phylum Pseudomonadota; class Alphaproteobacteria; order Rhodospirillales; family Azospirillaceae; genus Azospirillum; species Azospirillum fermentarium. Next base: position 115,809 of record NZ_JAOQNH010000002.1, on the reverse strand, counting down.
CCGTGGTGTCGTTCTGCCACGCCCTGCCGGCACGGGTGAAGCTGCTGGGGCTGCGGGACAAGCTGGCGCTGCGGCGGGCGGCGAAACCGCTGCTTCCCCCCGCCATCGGCGCCCGGCCCAAGCGCCCCTACCGCGCGCCCATGACGGTGGCGCTGTTCGGGGAGCAGGCGCCCGAGTACGTCCATGACCTTCTGTCGGCCGACGCGCTGGACCGCTACGGTCTGGCCGACGCCCGCGCGGTGTCCACGCTGGCCGCCCGCGCCCATGCCAGGGGCGGCCATATGGCCGGCGAGCGGGAGGAAATGGCTCTGGTGGGCGTTCTCACCCTCCAGCTTCTGGCAAAAGCCGTGACCGACGATTTCCCGGCCCGCGCCGATGCCGCCCGCCGCCGGCTGGACGGCACCTCCATCCATGTTTTCGAAGACCGCGCGCCCGGCACCCTGCCGGACTCCTCCGCGGCCGCCTGATACTCAACCTGATTGGAAAGCGACCTATGCCCGACACCGCGTCCCCGTTCGATCCGTCCCACCTGACGCTCGATTGCGCCGCCGCCGCGCGGGAGATCGAAGCCGTGATCCGCCAGGCCCTGGCCACCGATCTGCGCCGGCAGGGCGTGGTTCTGGGGGTGTCCGGCGGCATCGACAGTTCGGTGTGCGCCGCCCTGGCCGTCCGCGCCCTGGGGCCGGAGCGCGTGCGCCTGCTGCTGATGCCGGAAAAGGAATCCTCCCCCGAAAGCACCCGCCTGGGGCGCCTGCTGTGCCAGTCGGTCGGGGTCGAACCGGTGATGGAGACCATCACCGCACCCCTGACCGCGCTCGGCTGCTACGACCGGCGCGACCGGGCCATCGCCCGGCTGATCCCCGAGTTCGGCCCCGGCTGGAAGCAGAAGATCGGGCTGGCCGCCGGCCTCCTGGACCAGGACCGGGTGAACTATTTCACCATCACCGTCCAGTCGCCCGAGGGCGACATGCGCACGGTGCGCATGCCGGTTGACGTCTACCTTGAGGTGGTGGCGGCCACCAACCTGAAGCAGCGGGTGCGCAAGACGGTGGAATACACCCACGCCGACGCGCTGAACTATGCCGTGCTGGGCACGCCGAACCGGCTGGAGTACGAGCTTGGTTTCTTCGTGCGCGGCGGCGACGGGCTGGCCGACCTGAAGCCCATCGCGCACCTCTACAAATCCCAGGTCTACCAGATGGCGGCCTATCTGGGCCTGCCCGACGAGATCCGGGCGCAAACGCCGTCCACCGACACCTACACCCTGCCGCAGACGCAGGAAGAGTTTTATTACGCCCTGCCCTACCGCCAACTCGACATGGCGCTCTACGCCTACAACCAGGGAGCCACGGCGGAGCAGTGCGCGGCGGCACTGGGCATCACCCCGGCCCAGGTGGCCCGCGTCTACAAGGACATCGGCCTGAAGCACCGCACGTCGGCCCGCATCCTGCGGCCCGCGGTGATGGTGCAGCCGGTGGCGGTGGACGGGGTGGCGGCATGACGGCTCTGCCCTGGAACCAGCGGGGCATCGCCCGCTACCAGCCGGCGGACCGGACGGCGTTGCGGGATTTTCAGCGTGCCCATTTCGGTACGGACACGCTGCAGTGCTGCGACGCCCATTTTCCCTGGCTGTTCGAGCAGGTGCCGGCCATCGACGCCGAGGGACCGCACCTGTGGCTGTGCCGCCGGGGCGACACCATCGTGGGCCAGCAGGCCGGCATCCCCTTCCGGCTGAAGGCGGGGGACCGGCGGCTCACCGCCTCGTGGGCCATCGATCTGATGGTGGCCCCGGAATGGCGGCTGCGCGGCGTCGGCCCCGCCCTGACCGAGGCGCAGGCCAACGCCACCGACCTCGCCATATCGCTGGCCATGTCGGACGCGGCGTACAAATCCTACAAGCGCGCCGGCTGGATCGACCTGGGCGGGCTTGCCACCCACCTGCGGGTGATCGACGCCGCCGGGGTGGCGCGGGCCGCGGGCCATGGGGGCGGGTGGAAAGGCCCCGCCGCCGCCGCATCCCGCCCGCTGCTGGCCGCCGCCGGCATGGCCTGCGCCGCCGCCGCATGGGCCGCCGGCTTCCGGCTGGAACCGATGGCCTGTTTCGACGAACGGGCCGACGGGCTGTGGCGGGACGCATCCCCGTCGCTGACGGCGGCGGCGGAACGGTCGGCGGATTTCCTGCGCTGGCGGTTCGATGCGAAACCCGATGCCGGGAAGCTGCGGCGCCTCGCCCTGATGCGGGGCGGGCGGATGGCGGGATACGTGGTGCTGCGCACCGACCTGTGGCGGGGGCTGCCGGTGGGGGCGGTGATGGATTATCTGACCCTGCCCGGCGGGCGCTGGCCGCTGTTCGCCCTGCTGGCCGAACGGGCGCGGCGGGACGGGCTGGCCGCCCTGTCGGTGCGCGCGCTGGACGCCCGGTTGCGCAAGCCGCTGCGGTCGCTGGGATTCGTGTGCTTCCCCAACGGCATCAGCAAGCCCACCCGCATGATGATCCGCCCCGCCGCATCCCTGAACGGGCTGGCCGACGGACCGGGGGATGCCGATACGGTGGCGTTGCTGTCCGTTCCCGCCCGGTGGTTCGTGACCGCCGCCGACAGCGACATCGGCTTCAAGCCCACCGTGGGATAAACGCGGGATAAACCGCCCCACCCTTGCATCGGCGGGCGCCCCGGCCATCATCGGCCGGGGCGTCCGCCGATGCCTGTCCACGCCCCGGTCGGGAGCGGAAGAAATCAGATGTCGTAATTGAGCGGCAGACCGCCCACGGCATGGCGGTGGCGCAGGGCGTCGGCCAGCGAACGGTTGTCCAGCACGGCGGCGGTGGCGTCGCGCACCTGCACCATCAGCCAGCGGGTGGAACAGGCGTCCGGGTCGCCGCAATCCTCGCACGGGCGGAAAGCGAATTTGCTGGCACAGGGAATCGGGGCCAGATGCCCGTCGATCAGCCGGATGACCTCACCGAACGAAATATCCTCCGCCGGGCGGGCCAGACGGTAGCCACCGCTCTTGCCGCGCTTGGCATAAAGGACGCCGCTCTTGCGCAATTCCACCAGAATCGCCTCCAGGAACTTGCGGGGAATGTTTTCCCGCTCGGCGATGTCGGCGATCAGGACCAGCTCATCGGGCGGGAACTCCGCCAACATCAGCAAGGCGCGGAGGGCGTATTTGGCTTTCTGCGACAGCATGAACCGGAACCGTGGGGGAAAAAGCAGGTGATGAGGAGAAACCTCAACCTAGCAGACCACACCGGCTATTGCGATACGCGGCTTTCCCCAGGGCGGGGAAAGGAACGCCGCGCTGCCGCCCGGCCGTAGACATCGCCCAGACGGCGCTGGATGCGCCCGCGTTCGAACCGCCCGGTCACCGACAGCCGCGCCGCCGCCCCCAGATCCGCCGCCCCCGCCGGGTCGCCCAGCAGGTCCGCCACCGCCACGGCCAGCGCCGCCGGGTCGCCCACCGGCACCAGCCGGCCCGTGGTTGCGTCCTCCACCACCTGCGGCACAGCTCCCACCGGGGTCGCCACCACCGGCAGGCCCCAGCCCATGGCCTCCAAGAGCGCCATGGGCAGCCCCTCGGCGTGGGACGGCTGGACGAACAGGGACGCGCGGGCCAGTTCGCGGTCCTTGTCCACCCCCGACACCCAGCCCAGCAGCCGCACCCGGTCCCCCCACGGTTCACGGGCCAGCCGGGCCGCCACCGCCGCCGTCTCCCCGTCGCCCCCCAGATGCAGCCGCGCGCCGGGGATGCGCGCCAGGATCGCCGGCATGGCATCCAACAGGTCATAGGTGCCCTTGGCCGCGCACAGCCGGCCCAGGCACAGGATCACCGGTTCGGGCGGGTTGGCGGGGCGGGCGGGCACGATGGCCGGCACCGCCGCGGGGTTGGGCACCACCACCGGTTCCCGCCCCTGCAGGAGCGGGCGGTAATAATCGGCCCACCCTTCCGACAGCACCACCAGCGTGGACATGCGGTTCAGGACGAAGCGCACCCACGCCCGCCCCACCCGTCCCTGCCGCTGGTAGAAGGCGGGGAAATGGCCGGAATGGGCATGCCCCACCACCGGCACGGCGAACAGCCGGCCCAGCAGCACGAACACCGCCTTGCGGTGAAAGCTGGCACCGGTGGCGAAATGGATGTGCAGCAGACCGGCCCGGCGGGTGGCCAGAGCCGCCGCGACCGTGACCAGCGCCCGCAACGCCACCCACAGCTTGAGCCACCGCCCGCCGTCGGCATAGGTGGCGACCGTGCGCACCCGCCATCCGGGCACGGCCCATTCGTCGGCCAGGGCGGCGATCACCGCGGCGATTCCGCCCGCGGCCCCCGCCGCCGGCCCCAGCACCAGCGCCACACGTTCGTGCGCCATCCGCGTTCCCCTTTTTCCGTGGATCGTCCGGCATCACACCTGACGGCCCGCGGGGAACGGCGCAACCGCCCGGCGGGGGCATCATCCCTTTGCCCCATCCCGCCGCCCGGCCCCGGATCACCCAAGCAGCGGCCCTTCGTCCTTCAAGGCCACCCCGGTCAGACCGCGGCGCAACGCCGCGCGGATCAGGCGGCACAGGGTGTCCGCCGCCGCCGGGATGCTCTGGCCCGCCCCGTGGATGTTGGAGATGCAGTTGCGTTCGGAATCCGCCCGCCCCACCATGGGGTTCCAGGTCAGGTAGACGCCGAGCGAATCCGCCGCCGACAGCCCCGGCCTCTCCCCCACCAGCAGCGCCACCAGCCGCGCGCCCAGAATGGCGCCGGCCTCGTCGCCCAGCGCCACGCGGGCCTGTTCCGCCAGCACCACGGGGCCGGGGCGGACATCGCCCAGACGCTGGACGCAGGCATGGACCAGCGGGGCGGCGTGGGCCTGGACCGCCGCCGCCGACAGCCCGTCGGCCACCACGAACAGCACGTCGCACCCCTGCCCGTCCGTCATCCCCGCCAGCGCCCGGCACCCGGCCTCGTCCAGCCGGCGGCCCAGGTCGGGACGGCGGAGATAGACGGCGCGGTCCGCCGCCCGGCTGTGCACCCGCACCACCGGCAGCGGGGCCAGCGCCGCGGCCAGCGCGCCGACATCCACCGCCCCGTGCACCGCATCGCGGGCGCGGGCGTGGGCAAGCTGGAATTCCAGCAGCGCGGCGGTGGGCAGCCCGTCGCCGGCCCGGCCCAGCCCGATGCGCGCACGGGTGGCGGCGCGCCAGCGCGCCCACGGATCGCCCGTGGCGGTATCGGCGCTCATGGCCCGGCTCCTTCCAGCAGCAGGCGGCGGCCCATGGCGCCGGCGGTGGCGGCGGGGGGCAGCCGCCCCAGCCCGTCCAGCCAGCCCACGCTTTCCAGCCACGCCTGGAATTCCGGGGCCGGGGGGCGCTTGAACAGATGCCGCAGGCCGAGAACGTCGTGGTACGACAGGCTCTGGTAATTCAGCATCACGTCGTCGGCCCCCGGCACGGCGATCAGGAACGTCACCCCGGCGGCGGCCAGCAGCGTCATCAGAACGTCCATGTCGTCCTGGTCGGCTTCGGCGTGGTTGGTGTAGCAGACGTCGCAGCCCATGGGCACGCCAAGGAGCTTGGCGCAGAAGTGATCCTCCAGCCCCGCCCGGATGATCTGCTTGGAATCATAGAGATATTCCGGCCCGATGAAGCCCACCACCGTGTTGACCAGCAGCGGGCGGAAGGCGCGGGCGACGGCATAGGCGCGGGCCTCCACCGTCTGCTGATCGACGCCGTGGTGGGCGTCCGCCGACAGGGCGGCACCCTGCCCCGTCTCGAAATACATCACGTTGTCGCCCGCCGTGCCGCGGCCCAGCGCCAGGGCCGCCTGCTGCGCCTCGGCCAGCAGGGACAGGCTGACGCCGAAGCCGCGGTTGGCCTTTTCCGTGCCGGCGATGGACTGGAACACCAGATCGACCGGCGCGCCCCGTTCGATGGCCTGCAGCGTGGTGGTGACGTGGCTCAGCACGCAGGACTGCACCGGCAGCCCGAAGCGCTGGCGCAGCGCGTCCAGCATCTCCAGCAACGTGAGGCAGGCGGGAACGCTGTCGGTGGCGGGGTTGACGCCGATCACCGCATCGCCGATGCCGAACAGCAGCCCGTCCAGGGTGGAGGCGGCGATGCCCGCCGGGTCGTCGGTGGGGTGGTTGGGCTGCAAACGGCTGGACAGCCGCCCCTCCAGCCCCAGCGTGGTGCGGAAGGCGGTGACCACCCGGCATTTGGCCGCCACGGTCACCAGATCGTGGTTGCGCATCAGCTTCGACACCGCCGCCGCCATTTCCGGGGTCAGCCCCGGCGCCAGGGCCGCCAGCGCGGGCGCGTCCGCCGCGTACGACAGCAGCCAGTCGCGGAATTCCCCCACCGTCATGGACGCCACGGGGGCGAAGGCGGCGGCATCGTGGGTGTCCACGATCAGCCGCGTCACCTCGTCGTCCTCGTACGGGATCAGCGGCTCGTCGAGAAAGGTCTTCAGCGGCAGACCGGCCAGCAGCATCCGCGCCGCCACCCGCCGTTCGGCGCTGTCCGCGGCGATGCCGGCCAGCTCGTCCCCCGACCGCGGCGGCGAGGCGCAGGCCATCACCGCTTTCAGACCGTCGAACCGGTGGCGCTGCCGCCCCAGATCCTGCGTGAAGACCGCCATGACCCGCCCCCTGTTCCCGCGCGCCGTCCTGATGATAAGCCAACCGCGCAAAAAAGCGATGGGGCCGGACCCGAAGGCCCGGCCCCACCGGAGCATGCGGCGCTGACAGGGGGGAGGGGTTACGCCGCACGGACCCCGCTGATGAAGCGGTCCACGCTGCCGCGGATGCGCTCGGTCCTTTCCGCCACTTCCTTGGCCGACTGGAGAACCTGGGTGGAGCCGGCGGACGCGGTGCCGGCGGCCATCTGGACGTTGGTGATGTTGCTCGACACCTCTTGCGTGCCCATGGCGGCTTCGGTGGCGTTGCGGCCGATTTCGGTGGCGGCGACCATCTGCTGGTCGATGGCCGACGCGACGGTGGAGGCCATGGTGTTCAGCCGGTAGACCACCTGGGTGATCGCCTGGATCGCCGACACCGCATCGCCGATGGACGACTGCATGGTGCTGACCTGGCCGCGGATGTCGTCGGTGGCCCTGGCGGTCTGGTTGGCCAGCGCCTTCACCTCGCTCGCCACCACGGCGAAGCCCTTGCCGGCCTCCCCGGCCCGTGCCGCCTCGATGGTGGCGTTGAGCGCCAGCAGGTTGGTCTGGGACGCGATGTCGTTGATGAGGCCGATCACCTCGCTGATCTTCTGACCGGTGGTGTTCAGGGCGTTGATCTGGGTTTCCGCCCGCTCGGCCGCGCGGGTGGCCTCGTCGGCGACGGTGCGGGCCTCGGTCATCTGGCGGCCCACCTCCTGCACGGTGCTGGCCAGTTCCTCGGTGGCCGACGCCACGGTCTGCACATTGACCGAGGTCTGTTCGGCGGCACTGCCCACGGCCATGGACTGGCGGGCGGTTTCCTCCGACGACGACGCCAGGGAATTGGCGGTGGCCTCCAGCTCGGTGGCGGCGGACGCCATGATGCCCAGCGCCTCGGCCACGTCGTTCTCGAAGCGGCGGATCATCTCGTTGACCTGATCGGCGCGGGACTGCTTGGCGCGGGCCTCCGCGTCCTGGGCCGCCTGCAGCCGGCGGCGCTCGATGCCGTTTTCCTTGAAGACCATGACGGCACGGGCCATGGCACCGATCTCGTCGGCCCGCTCCGTTCCCTCCACGGCGACCGTTAGGTCGTCAGACGCCAGGTGGGTCATGGTCTGTGTCATTCGCCCCAGGGCCGCCGCGATCTTGCGCTCGAAGAACAGGATCGCGCCCACGGCCACCATCAGGGTCAGGATGACGGCGACGGTCATCAGCGTGCGGGAGACGGCATAGATCCCATCGCCGCGATCGCTCGCTTCGGCCGCACTGCTGTTGTCATCGTCGATCAGTTGCACCAGTTCGTCGGACAGCACCTTGAAGGCGGTGCCGGACTGGCGCAGCATGGCGGTCGCCTTGTCATTCTCGTTCTTGCGCGACAGGGCGATCATGGGCTGGTTGCCGGCCATATAAGCCTCCCAGCTCCGCTCGAAGGTGGACAGCTTGGCTTCCACCGTGCTGCTCAGGGCGAAACCGCGGTACTTGCGCAGGCGTTCGGCGATGCTCTGACGCAGCCTGGCCTGGTCCGCCTCCGATTCGGCCATGGTATCATCGGTCAGGGACAGGATGTGCATCGCCTCGGCAATGCGGTAGTCGGACGTCATGGTGTTGACATCGCCCAACAGATCGGCCCGCGGCATCCAGACCTCCTTCATCACGGAGGACAGATCGTTCACCACCGCCAGCCGGTTGATGGCGAACACGCCCGCCGCCATCATCAAAAGAGCGAGCAGGCCCAGCACCAGCCGCATCTTCGTCCGCAAGGACCATTGAGACATATTTTCCCCCCCTCATCACGAAAACCCGCCGCCGTCCCGCGGCCTGTCGGGTTCAAGAGAAAGCAAAGGTGGTGCCAACCCCTGGTCCTTGAAAAAGATTGGATTTTTCCTTTTTCCGCGGCTCCCGTCGGGATATCCCGGTTCGCGCTTTGCAAAACGCAACGCAAGGCGCAAAAAGCCCCCATACCCATACACGCAAAGGGGGCGGCCCCGGTGCCCCGGAACCGCCCCCCTTCCGCCCCTTACACCGTCATCAGGCGGCGTAGTCGTGCAGCATGACGTTGCCGTCGATGTGCAGGTCGGTGGCCGTCACCCGGTCGAGCGTGGCGAGAAGCTCATAGGCACCCGGCCCATGGCCGTCGATGTCCATGCGCACCTCGGTCGCCGCACCCACCTGGACGAAGCTGAGGTAGTCGGCCCCCAGCTCGTGGCCGGTGGCGGCCATCACCGCCTTGTTCAGCACCACCAGATCCAGACGGTCCTCGCCCACCTTGAAATCGACGATGCGGTCGCCGCCTTCCCCGATCACTTCATAGGCGAAGATATCCTTGCCGGCGCCGCCGAACAGCAGATCCTTGCCCATGCCGCCGAAGATCAGGTCGTTGCCGTCACCGCCGTTGATGGTGTCGTTGCCGTCACCGCCGGCGATCGTGTCGTCACCGCCGCGCCCGTCCAGGATGTCGTCACCGGCCATGCCGCGCAGCTTGTTGGCCGTGGCGTCACCGAACACCACGTCGGCCTGGTTGGAGCCGATGACGTTCTCGACGTTGCGCACCGCGTCGATGTTGGTGGCCGATCCCTGCGACACCCCGGCGGCCAGATCCACCTTGAACCCGGTGGCTTCCTTGGACAGGTCGAGGAAGTCCAGACCGCCCTTGCCGTCGATGATGTCCTTGCCGGCGGTGCCCACCAGCTTGTCGGCGCCGGCGGTGCCGTTGATGGCGGTGCCGGTGGTGGGAGCGGACCCCAGGACCGGAGCCGTCGGGGCGGTGGGAAGCGGCTGTTCCACCACCGGGGCCAGGACGTTGACGCCCATCTTCAGCATCGACGGGGTAACGCCGTCCAGCACGAACACCGTCTGCGCCGCATCGCCGCCGGCCCCGTCGTGGTCGAAGCGCACCTCCGTCGTGGTGCCGTTGGCGACGAAGCTCAGGTAATCCTGGGCGATGGTGCCGTACTTCGCCTTCATGGCGTCGAACAGCGCCGTCAGGTCCAGCTTGTCTTCGGCGGCGGCGAAGTCGGTGATGCGCACCGCGCCGTCGATGGCGGTGTGGGCCACGAAGGTGTCGGCCCCGGTCCCGCCGGTCAGAACGTCGCTGCCGCCGCCGCCCAGGATGGTGTCGTTGCCTTCGTCACCATAGATGGTGTCGTTGCCGGCCCCGCCGTTGAGCAGGTCGTTGCCGGTGCCGCCATAAAGCTCGTCGTTGCCGGCCCCGCCCAGAAGCGTGTCGTTGCCGTCGCCGCCGGCCAGCGTGTCGTTGCCGTCACGGCCGTCGATGTAATCGTTGCCGGCCATGCCGCGCAGCTTGTTGGCCGTGGCATCGCCGTACAGCTTGTCGTCGAAGGCCGAGCCGAGGACGTTTTCGATGCTCTTCAGCGTATCGACGTGGGTGGCGCTCATCATCGCCTTGCCCGTGGCCAGATCCACCGTGGCGCCGGCCTTGGCGGCCTGGATGTCGAGGAAGTCCGACCCGCCCTTGCCGTCGATGGTCTCGTTGGCGTCGGTGCCGGCCAGCTTGTCCGCCCCGTCGGTGCCGTTGATGGTCGGGGTGGGGGTGGGAGCCGGCGGGTTGTTGGTGCCGGTGTCGGTGCCGCCCGACGGCGCGCCGCCCGGCGCCACCGAGGCGTAGGAACCGCTGCTGTCGGCCACCCGGACGTCATCGACGTAGAGCGTGCGGGTGTCGGCGCCGGTGTCGGTGCCGCTCTTCCAGTCGTACTTGTAGAGGCCGACCTTCATGTACGGGCCGGCGCTGTCCACGTAGCAGGTGCCGCCGGTGAAATCGACGACCATCTTGCCGTCCTTGTAGAGCTGCAGGTAGCCCTTTCCGTCGGCGGCCCACTTGATGTGCCAGACCCAATCGACCCACTTGCCCACATCGGCGTCGATGGTGCCCAGGTCGATCTGCTTGATGTACTTGAACCCGGTGGTGCCGTCGGCGTCGGGGTTGGAGCGGATGATCAGGTTGTAGTGCTGCTTGCCGTCGCTGCCCAGCTTGGTCTGCAGCGCCACCGGCGGGTTGCCGGCATCGGGGCGCGCGTGCCACTGGGTGATGATGGTGTCGGCCTTGTCGGTTTCCTTCCAGTCGTTGCCCATCAGCGTGCGCAGACCGTACCAGTAATCGGCGCCCATCTTGGCGAACATGCCGCTGGTGTATCCGGCACTGGAAATGGCGTTCGGCTGGATTTCGGTGCGGTAGGTGGTGCCGCTGCCGTAGTGATCCAGGGTCAACTGGACGGCGCGCTGCCCTTCGACATCGACGATCTTCGACCCGTTGCCGGAATATTTGAAGCCCATCTTGGTGATGTCGGAACCGCTGTTGAAGTCGGCTTCGAAAATCAGGCCCGTGCGGGTGGTAGCCATGGCAGGCGTCTCCTTGTGTTTCGCAAGGACGGAGCCAGCCTGTCGGTCAAAACCACCAGCGTGTGCCAGGGTTGCCACCAGGACAACCAGGCATGCAGCGCTAACGCTCGATGACCGGACCGGCGAGGCGCGCCGTAAGGCGCCAGGGTATCCGGTCCATCGTGTGTTCTGACCGGCTCCGTCGGTGCCCAAACCATAGCGCCGGTCCATGGGGCGAAAGTAAGACTTGTTTAGGCTAAATTTTATATAACGGCGGCATATGAGCCACATGTGGCGGGGGGACAACAAAGGTTCTATGCCTTTCGCCATGGGTTCGTCCCTCCCTTGCCCAAACTACCTCATGCGACGCCGCATAAACGGTTAAGACCTCACCTTTTGCGCAAAACGGTCACCGCCGCGATGATGCCGGCGGCCAGCCACAGCAGCAGGCCCGGCCCGGTCCACACAAAAAACAGCACCGCCGCGCCCGCCGCCGCGGCAACGGCGGGCACGATGCGGCCCGGCCACGCCGAGGCGAACACCAGCGACAGGGGCGGCAGCAGCAGCGCCACCAGCGCCAGGACAAGACGGGGGATCATGCCGCGGTTCCTTCCTTCAGATGGGTGGACAGCCGGATGGCCAGCGCGATGAGCATCATGGTCGGGCCGGAATAACCGGCGGTGGGGAACACGCCGCTGCCGGCGACGTACAGGTTTTCCAGCCCATGCACCCGGCAATTGGCGTCCACCACCCCATCCTCGGGGCGTTCGCTCATGCGGGTGGTGCCGATGTGGTGGAAATGGCCGCGGACCTTGCGGTCCACCTCGTCGGCATCCAGGGTGCGCAGGCGGAATTCGCCCATGCCCAGCGCGGTCATGGCCTCGGCCACCGCCGCCTGCCCCTGCTGGAAGGTCTTGTAGTCGAGATCGTTCAAGGCCCAGTGCAGGTTGGCCCGGCGGTTGCCCAGCGCATCGCGCTCCGCCGACAGTTCGATGCGCGACGCCGGGTTGGGCGCCTGTTCGATGCGGTGGTCCAGCAGGTAATAGCGGGCGTCGCCGCGGGTGGTGGTCAGCTTGTCCCGCACCGCCGCCGCCGCACTGGGCAGGTTGCCCATCACCTCCGCCACATCGTCGAGGAAGGCGGGGTCGAACGGCTCCCAGAAGGCGTCCTTCATGCGGCCCATCGCCGCGCGCACCGCCTCGTTCTCCTGCGGCACCAGGAATCGGCAGTAGTACTGCAGGATGCCCCGGCGGCGCATCGCCGCCTCGGTCAGGCCGAGGTTCGCGTTGACGTTGAGGGAGGCCATGTAGTCCGAATCATAGATGGCCGGAAACTTCCCCTTGGCGGGGATGAACACGCCGGAGATCACATGGGCGTGCTCCATGAAATGGCGGCCCACATGGCCGTGGGCGTTGCCCACCCCCGTCGGCATCACGTCGTCGGACGACAGCAGCAGCCGGGCGTTCTCGATGGCGTGGCAGGCCAGGACGACGCGCTTGGCCCGCACCTCGGTGGTCCTGCCGTTCAGCGCGCGCACGGTCAGCCGCTCCACCCGCCGCCCGTCCGGGTCCAGGCCGATGTGGGTCACGTTGGCGTGCAGCAGCAGCTTCAGGTTCCCCTGCGCCATCAGCCGGTCGCGGTAGAGGGGGCGGAAGCGCACCTGCTGGCTGATCTGGAACACCTTGGTCATCAGCGTGTCGCCGTGCGCTTCCAGCAGGTCGTTTTCCGGCAGCTTGCGGGCGCGGAGCTGGAACGCCGGATCCCACCCTTCGGGTGTCAGACCCAGCATGGCGGCGGCGCGGTTGATGTGGGGGGCGAGATCCGCCGCCGTCACCGGCCACGCCGGCACGCCCAGGTCGGGCCGCCCCTGATAGTCGATGGGGTCGTTGGGGCGGCAGTACCCGCCCCAATGGTTGGTGGTGCCGCCCAGATAGCGCAGCCGGCACGCGGTCAGGTCGAAGTACGGCAGGCCGGTGTTGGCCCCGCGGTACAGCCCCTGGGTCTGGCCGTCGATGTCCAGCCCGCCGCTTTCCAGCATCAGGATGCGGATGGGGGCGTCGGCAAGCTGCATGGCCAGCGTCATGCCCGCGGCCCCGGCGCCGACGATGCACAGGTCGGTGTCCAGCACCGCCGGCACGTCGTCGGTCAGCGCGTCGGCAAAGCCGCTGGTGCCGGGGGTGGCGAAGACGGGGCGCGTCAGCAGCGCCGCCGCCCCCGCGGCCAGCAGGGTGCGGCGGTTGAGGGTGATGGGCATGGGGGCTTACTCCCGGCTCAGCAGATAGGTGACCACGGCGTCGGCATCGGCGGGCGGCAGGCCGGTGATGGCCATGTTGGTGCCCGGCACCGCCGCTTCGGGGTCAAGCAGGAAGGCGCGCAGGGCATCGGGCGTCCAATCCCGGTCCCCCTGCCCCGCCATGGCCTCGGAATAGGCATAGCCGCGGGCCTGTCCCGCCGGACGGCCGACGATCCCCACCAGATGGGGGCCGACGCCGTTGCGGCGCTTGCGGATGTCGTGGCAGGCGGCACAGGTGGCGAACAGGTCGCGCCCGCGCTCCACCTTTTCCGGGTCCAGGGCGGCGTGACGCTCCTCCCCGCCGACGCAGCCGGCCAGCAGCGGGGCCAGCAGGGCCGCCGCCACAAGGGTCTTTGCACAAGACGGCATGACGGGCCGTTCCTTCCCGTTTGCATGAAGAAGAGGGTGTGCGCCGATGGTGGTCGGATCGCCGCCCACCGGCAAGAAAGCGGTCAGCCTACCCCCGGCGCGGCCGGCACCACCCCGTTCGGATGGGCGGCGGGCTCCCCGGCGGCGGGGCGGGTGAGCGCCAGGAAGCGCAGGTGGGCGCGCATGTGCCAGATCACCAGAATGACCAGCGACCCGAAATGGATGGAGGAGGTGAAGGTGAAGGCGTTGATCGGCACCGGCACGCACAGCCAGCCGACGAAATAGCCGGCCATCACCGCGGCACACCACCGCTCGTCGGCATCGAAGCGGCGGGCGCCGCCGATGCCCACCTTCACCGCCTGGAAGGTCAGGTACACCGCCGCCCCCCCGCCCAGCACGCCGAACTGGAACAGCGCCCCATAGAGGCCGAGGTCGGTGAAGTTGACGTGCTGGGCCAGCGAGGCGGCGATGATGTTGTTGATCCGCCCCGACGGGGCCGACATGCCGAACCCCACCCCGCCGGTATCGAGAAAGATCGGCAGGTAGTGGAAGAACGTCTCGAACCGGATGGCGACGTTCAGTTCGCGGGATTCCATCAGGTCGTCGCGGGCCAGCAGCGCGATGTACGGCTCCAGCAGGACCGGCAGCACCACGATGGCGCACAGCGCCATGGCCGCGCGCACCAGAAAGGGGCGGAACTGGAACGTCTGGCGGTCCAGCAGCAGCGCCACCGCCACGCCCACGGCCATGGCGATCAGCCCCTGCCGGCTCTGCACCAGCTGCACCTGCAGCGCCAGGCACACGCCCAGCACCGCCAGCGCCCCCGCCTTCCACCCCGGTCCCATCCGCGACGACAGCACCAGCACGAACAAGGCCAGGGAGGCGAAGAAGAACTCGTACTTCATGATGACGATGCGGGCCACGTCCTGGCCGAAGATGGAGCGGCGGACGAAGCTGCGCAGCATGGGCAGCGCCCCCGCCTCGTACCCGATCATCAGGGCGGCGGCGATGACGCCCGCAGCGATCAGGCCCCACACCACGTCCTTGGCCGTGCAGCGCAGCGCCACCAGCAGATAGACCTGCAGCACCGGCAGATAGACGTAATGGGCCGCCAGCCAGTGGCTGAGCGGCTTGGGGAAGAACACCGTGTTGGCGAACAGCGACACCACCAGGAACAGCACCAGCAACCCCAGCGGCCACAGCAGGAAGGGGTGGGCGAACACCATCCCCCGCCACACCAGCACGGCAAAGGCCCCCAGCGACAGCATGGTGAGCACCGCCAGCCCCCCCTGGCGCACCATCACCTCGTCCATGCCGAGGAAGACGGCCAGAAGCTCGTTGTGGAACAGGGTCAGAAACGTGACCAGCGCCACCCGCCACAGGCTGACGCCGGTCCGGTCGAAAAGCATCGTTTGGGCCATGGCCGCTTCCCCTTCTTCCGATGGTTCAGGCGATGCGCCGCACGGCGTAGCGCAGCAGCGCCGGGCCAGGGGTGACAAGGCCGTACAGGAGGATCCACGGACCGGCCAGACGGGTGCCCGCCCATTCCGGCAGCTTGCCCCGCCACCACGCCCGCCCGCTGTCGGCCAGCAGCCCGGCCAGCGCCAGCAGCGCCAGCGGCAGCGACCCGGCGGCGGCGGCCAGCAGCGCCAGCCCCTGCAGCCCGCCGCCGGCCACGATGCCCCGCTCGCGGTTCAGCACCGCCGCCAGCCGGGCGGGATGGGCCAGATGCTTGCGCAGCAACTGGCCCACCGCACTGGGCCGCAGGTCGCGGTAATAGCTCATCTGCCGCTGGGGCGAGAAATAGTAATGGGTCAGGTGCAGCGCCATGCACACCGGGATGCGCAGGATGCGGTGACGCCCCGACAGGCGGAGCGCGAAATCCCAATCCTCGCACATCTTCTGCTTCTCGTCGTAGCGCAGGCCCGGTTCCAGCGCCTGCGGCCCCAGCAGGATGGCCCCGCCGGTCAGGCTGACCGGCACCGGCCCTTCGGGCGGGTGGCGCCAGATGACGTCACCCTCGGGGTTGTTGCCGGCGTCGAAACGCTGTTCCTTCAGCGCGCCCACCACCGCCCCCGCTTGCCCCCCCGCGATCAGCGCAATGGCGGTGGCGAGGAAATCGGGGGCGGCCACCATGTCGCCGTCCAGCAGCATCAGATAGCCCGGACGGGCGTGGGCCAGCACGGTATTGCGGGCCACCGCGGCGTTGACCTGCCCGTCCAGCCGGTACACGCGGGTGTCGGGACGGGCGAAGGCGAAATCGGTCATGGCCCCGGTGGTGCCGTCGGTGGACGCGCTGTCCACCAGCACGATGTCGAGCCGCCCGCCGAACAGGTCCGGCGGCGGCAGGGACTCCAGGCAGGGCAGAAGGAACGGCATTCCGTTGCGGGCGATGACCCCGATGGTCAGCCGCCCGCCGGGGGGAAGGGCATCGGCGGCACGCCGCCAATCCCCCCCGGTGAAGCTCTGAAACGAAGCGGTCATGATCTCAGCCCGAGTAGTAGCGGTAGGCGGCGCGGGCCGACACCGCACTGTCGCCGAAGCCGTACAGCGCGTGCTTGCGGCTGTGGACCTGGGTCACCGCCACGCCGGCCACCCGCGCCCCGGCATCACGCAGCTGGTCGAGCGCGAAGCGGGCCACCCGCGGGCTGGTGCGGTTCCACTGCACCACGAAGATGCACTGGTCCACCGCCTGCGCCAGCGCGCGGGAATCGGCGACCGGGGCGACCGGCGGCGTGTCGATCAGGATCAGGTCGTACAGATGCCGCACCGCCGCCAGCACCGCCGCCAGTTCGTCACGGCCCAGCGCGTGGGACGAACGCCCCATGGCCTTCAGCGAGGCGGCCAGGGCGCCGGCGGTGATGACGTGGGCACCGGTCAGCGCGTCCTGACGGATCATCCCGGCGATCCCGGCGTCCGCCGGCAGCGGCTCGGCCAGCGGCTGCAGGGTGCCGCCCAGCAGGTTTTCCAGCGACGGGCGGCGCAGGTCGGCGTCGATCATCAGCACCCGCTGCCCCTGCTGCGTCACCATGCGGCCCAGCGATGCCACCAGCATCGACTTGCCTTCTCCGGTGACGGAGGAGGTGACCATCACCGCCTTGCCCCCACCGGTCCGCTGCATCTCGATCATCAGCGATGTGTAGAGGCCGCGCAGGCTCTCGCCATAGGCCGACGCCGGACGGTTGACCACGTGGCGGGCCAGGGCGCGGCGCCCGGTCAGCGACCCGCCGATCACCGGCACCAGCCCCAGCGGGTGGGCGTCGAGCGCGTGGCGCACGTCCTCGCTGCCGCGGATGCCGTTTTCCATCAGCTCCGCCGCCACCACCAGCAGCAGCCACAGGGCCACGGCCACGATGACGGCGCCGGCGGCCAGCAGCTTGCGGTTGGGGCCGGAGGGCAGCGACGGTTCGGCGGCCCCCGACAGCACCCAGGCGTCGGGCTGGTCGATGGCGACCCGCTCATGGGTGTTCAGCTGCTGGGCATAGTCGGTGAGCAGCAGGCGGTTGGCCTCCGCCTCGCGCTCCAGGTCGCGCATCTGCACCTCGGCCGATTTGGTGCGGCCCAGTTCGCCTTCCAGCGCGCGGCGGGATTCCTCCAGCGTGGTGACCTTGCGGGCGGCCACGGCGGCCTCGCTGCGCACGGCGGCGACGGCGTTGTTGGCCTCCGCCGTGATCTTGGCATCCAGCGAGGCCACTTCCGACCGGCTGTTGACGACCGACGGGTGCGACGGGCCGTAGTTGGACAGCAACTGCGCCTGACGCTGGCGGGCGGCGATGTCGCTCTGCAGCAGGGCGCCGACGCCGGGGTTGGCGGCGGTCATCATCTCCAGCACCGCGCGGGGGCCGCGGGTGTTCAGCGCGCCTTGCACCTCGCGCAGCCGGGCGGCGGCGCTGTCGGCGGTGGCCTGCGCGGTCAGCAGTTCGGTACCGATGGTGGAGAGCTGTTCCGACACGAGGTTGGAGGTACGCCCCTGCACGATGCCGGCGTTGGCGCGGAAGGCTTCCACCTTGTGTTCGGCCTCCTCCACCTTCTGCCGCAGGTCGGCGATCCGGCTGTTCAGCCAGGTGGTGGCGACGCGCTTGGTCTCCAGCTTGGCATCGAGCTGGTAGGTGATGAAAAGCTGCCCCATCAGGTTGGTGACGGCGGAAGCCAGCGCCGGATCCTGGGCGGTGAACTGGATCTGGATCACGCGGGAATCACCCATGGGCACCACCCGCAGCTGATCGCGGAAGCGGGGCAGCACCTCGGCCTCCACCGGGTCGGGGACGGCCTCGCCCCCCTCGCCCGGCGCCTTGGCCCAGCGGGCGGGGCCGATGCCCATCCCGGCCAGCCAGCCTTTCCAGTCGGGCATCTTCAGCGACGCCAGCCAGCCGGTGGGCGGATCGACGGCGGGGTTGAATTCCACCCGCTCCGCCAGCTTCGCCTCGGCGATGGCCTGACGGGCCAGCCGTTCGGAATTCAGCACCTCCAGATGGGTCTGGATGTCCACGGCGGCCTGACCGGCGCGCGGGGCGAGCTGGGCTGCAGGCACGTCGGGCTGCTTGATGACCAGGGAGCCGGTGGCGGTGTAGAACGGCTTCAACATCACGATGACCGCCAGCCCCGGCAGCAGCACCAGGAACAGCGGGATCAGCGCCAGCCACAGCCGCCGCCGCACGATCAGCCCCAGGTCGGCCAGCGTGACCGTGCGGGTGGCCCCCCACAGCCATGTCTGGCGCGTTTCCGGGTCGATGGTGGTGCGTGGAGAAACGACGTTCATATCATCGGTTTCCTATGCAATACGGTATGACGCACATGAACGTTCCGGCGCCGGCTCAGCCATTGATGGGGGTGGCGCGGCGCCGGCGCGCCCGCACCACCTCCCCCGCCAGCAGGCCCAGATAGACGCAGTTGGTGGACAGGTAGCGGCGCCACAGCCGGCGCGGCTCCTGTGCCATGCGGAAGAACCATTCCATGCCGGCGTTCTGCACCCACACGGGCGCGCGCCGGGTGTGGCCGGCGAACACGTCGATGGACCCGCCCACCCCCATCAGGAACGGCACCCCCAGCCGGTCGCGGTGCTGCTGGGTGAAGCGTTCCTTCATGGGGCTGGAGATGGCGACGAACAGGCAGTCGGCCCCGGAGCGGCGGATGGCCTCCACCACCTCCGGTTCCTCGGCCGGGCCGAAATAGCCGTCGCGCCAGCCGGCGAAGGTGATGCCGGGATGGCGGCGGCGGATGGCGGCGATGGCGTTTTCCAGCACCTCGCGGCGCGCGCCCAGGATGTAGGGGCGGTAGCCCTTGGCCGCGCACAGCCCCAGCACCCGGTCCATCAGGTCGATGCCGGCCACCCGGCCCGGCACGCGGATGCCGGCCAGCCGCGCCCCCCACACCACCCCCATGCCGTCGATGTTGATGAGGTCGCTGCCGCACACGTCGCCCCGCAGGGCCGCGTCGCGGCGCATGGACATCAGTTTCGAGACGTTGACCACCACATGCTTCAGCGGCACCCGCCGGCCCATGGCGTCGTCGATGACCGCCAGCGTCTCGTCCATGGTCAGGGGATCGACGGGCGATCCCAGAAAGACGGCGCGGCGTTCCGGCACCCCATGGGCCGCCAGCAGGGCGGCGGTCGGGGCCGGGGTTTCGGGATCGGACCCGTGATCGTGCGTGCTCATGGCTGCCCCCTTGCTGCCGTTACCACACGCCCACGGTGTCGATGACGAACTTGTCCTTGAGCAGATCCCGGTCCACCTCAAGGAAGTTCATGTGGTCCACCAGCAGCACCACCATGTTGGCCCGCTCGAACGCATCCTCGAACCCGGCCAGTTCCAGCCCCAGGCCCTCCAGGTCGGGGGGCAGGCGGGTGATGTGCGGCTCGACCACCAGAATACGCCCGACCTTGTCGCGGGCCAGTTTCTGCACGATGTGCACCGCCGGGCTTTCGCGCAGGTCGTCCACGTCCTTCTTGTAGGACAGGCCCAGGCACGCGATGACCGGCTCCACCAGATGACGCGCCTTTTCCTGCACCTTGGCGCAGACGAAATCGGGCTTGTGGTCGTTGACCTCGCGGGCGATGCGGATCAGGCGGGATTCCTCGGGCGCGCTGTCCACGATGAACCACGGATCGACGGCGATGCAGTGGCCGCCCACACCGGGGCCGGGGCGCAGGATGTTGACCCGCGGGTGCAGGTTGGCCAGTTTGATGAGTTCCCACACATTGATCTTCAGCCGGTCGCAGATGACCGACAGCTCGTTGGCGAACGCGATGTTGACGTCGCGGTAGGCGTTTTCCGTCAGCTTCGCCAGTTCCGCCGTGCGGGCGTTGGTGGGGCGGCATTCGCCCTCGCAGATGATGCGGTAGAGGCCGAGCGCTGCCTGCGCACACTGGCGGGTGATGCCGCCGATGACGCGGGCGTTGTTCACCACCTCGTCCAGGATGCGGCCCGGCAGCACCCGTTCGGGGCAATGGGCGACGCGGATGTCGGACATCTCCCCCCGCTGGGTGGGGAAGGTCAGGTCCGGGCGTTCCTCCGCCATCCAGCCGCACATGCGTTCGGTGGTGCCGACGGGCGACGTGGATTCCAGGATCACCAGATCACCCGGCTTCAGCACCTTCGCCACTGCGCGTGCGGCGGTTTCGATGTAGGACACATCGGGCCAGTGATGCCCCTCCATGTCCTGGAACGGGGTGGGGACGGCGATGATGAAGGCGTCCGCCGGCTCCACGGTGGTGGTGGCGCGCAGCTTTCCCGCCTCCACCACCCGGCGCAGCAAGGCGGCCAGATTGGGTTCGACGATGTGCGGCTTGCCGGCGTTGATGGATTCAACCGCGCGGGCGTTGACGTCCACCCCCACCACCTCTACCCCGCGGTCGGCGAAGACGGCGGCGGTGGGCAGGCCGATGTAGCCGAGGCCGATGACGGAGATCTTACCGACGGGATTCATGGAGCAACCTTTCCGCAATGCGGCCGCTGGCGCGGCCGTCGCCATAGGGATTGTGGGCGCGGCTCATGCGCAGATAGGCCGCGGTATCGTCCAAAAGCCGGGTGGCGTGCGCGGTCACCGCGTCTGCCGACGGGCCGATCAGTTCGACCGTGCCGGCGGTCACCGCTTCCGGCCGTTCGGTGGTGTCGCGGGTGACCAGCACCGGCTTGCCCAGCGACGGTGCCTCTTCCTGAATGCCGCCGCTGTCGGTCACGATGAGGTGCGCGCGCATCATCAGATAGACGAACGGCAGGTAATCCTGCGGCGGGATCAGGTGGACGTTGGGCCGGTCCTTCAGCACCGCCGCCGCGGCCTTCTGCACGTTGGGATTCAGGTGGACGGGGAAGACCACGCCCACGTCGGGCCGTTCGGCCAGCCACGACAGGGCCATGAACACCTGTTCCAGCCCGCCGTCGAAATTCTCCCGCCGGTGGCCGGTGGCCAGGATCACCCGCCGCCCCTGCCCCGCCAGATCGGCCAGGAAGGGAAAGCGGGCGTCCAGCTCCGCCTGCAGCCCCCGGTCCCGCTCGATCCGGTCCACCGCGTAAAGAAGCGCGTCGATGACGGTGTTGCCGGTGACCAGCACGCGGGAACCATCGATCCCCTCGCGCAGCAGGTTGGCGCGGGACTGTTCGGTGGGGGCGAAATGCAGGTCGGCCATGGCGGTGGCCAGCCGGCGGTTCATTTCCTCCGGCCAGGGGGAATGGACGTTGCCGGTGCGCAGGCCCGCCTCCACATGGCCCACCGGCACCCGCTCGTAGAAAGCGGCCATGGCCGCGGCCATGGTGGTGGTGGTGTCGCCCTGCACCAGAATACGATCGGGGCGGCAGTCGCGGATGACGGTCTGGATGCCGTCCAGCACGGCGGCGGTGACATAGCTCAGCCCCTGCCCGTCGCGCATGATGTCCAGATCGTACTGGGGCCGGATGGCGAACAGCTCCAGCACCTGATCCAACATCTGCCGGTGCTGGGCGGTGACGCACACCAGCGGGCGGATGCCGGGGGTGGCCTCCAGCGCCTTCAGCACCGGGGCCATCTTGATCGCTTCGGGCCGGGTGCCGAAGACGATGAGGACGGTGTGTTCCTTTCCGCGCACGATCGGCCCTCCCGCCGGCGCATGGACGCCGGGCGTTCCCTTGGTCGGTGGTGGCATGTCTCAGGCTTCCCTGTGTCGTGTCCGTATCAGTAGGCGGCGGCCATCTCGGCCCGCCCCCGCTCCAGCGGGCAGCGTTTCAACCGGTCGAGCGCGCGCTGCAGAGACTCCGGCCAGTCCAGTTTGCGGGCGGCCAGCAGCCGGCGGATGTCGCCCTCGTCCGCTTCCAGCCGGGCGAGCGCCTCCCGCAGGGAGGCCGCCGTCATCGCCGCCCCGTCCAGCACGTAGCGGGCATCGCCGAACAGGTCGCGGTTGATGCCTTTGGCCTTCAGGCTGTAGGCGATGGACAGGGTGGGCACCCCCGACGACAGCGCGCCGATGGTGGCGTGCGTGCGCGCCGCCAGCACATAGCGGCAGCGCGACAGCGCGTGTTTCAGTTGCGGGGCGTTCAGCGTGCGGGGAGCCACGGCGATGCGCCCGCCCGCCGTGCCGGTGTGGGCGGTGAGGCCGCTGAGCAGCGCGTGGTCGCATTTGACCGACGATCCCGATTGCCCCACCACATGGGGCAGCAGCAGCACGCCGTACCCTTCGTCCGCCAGCCCGGCGATGAAGGCCGCAGCCTCCTCCTCCAGCGGGCGCCCGGTGGTGCCGGCGGCGTGATAGCGGCGGATCAGCGGGCTGAGGTTGACGGCCACCGTGCCCTTGTCCCCCTCCTTCGGCCAGAAGCCGGCCAGCGCCACCGGCTCCGGCTTCATGGAGAACGCCGGGTCGCAGGCCAGCGCCAGACGGCCATCGACGCCCTGGGACTGCAGCCACGCGTGCGACAGGGTTTCCCGCGCCACCACCAGGTCGAAGCGGCGGAGATGGCGCGACACCGCCCGCTGCACCGGGGCGGGTGCGCCGTCGAACGGCCCCACCGACGCCCCCCACAGCACCGCCGGCAGGCCGCGGTCCATGGCCGCCCCGTCCACCGCCATCATGGTGAACAGCGACACCAGCCCGTAATCGAGCGAATAATTGTCCCCGCCGGTGGACACCAGCATGTCGGCGCTTTCCAGCGGCCCGCGGGTGCCGGGAGCCAGCGGCCCGCGGGGCCACGGCAGCCGGCTCCACCCCGGCACCCGGCGGACGGCGCGGTCCCACCAGCGGTGCCCCGCCCACGGGTCCGCCACGGGCACGAAGGTCACGCCGTGGGCGGCGGCGTCGGGCCAGAAGCGCCGGTCCTCGTCCGCGTCCGCCGAGGGCACCAGCAGCGTCACATCCCCGAACGCTTCCCGGAACAGGGCGGCGGCGGAACGGATCAGCGCCTCGCACCCATGGTTGGCGAAGGAGCGGTGTCCGGTGAAATACAGCCGCAGCGACATGAACGGCCACCTGTGCTTGTGGGATCGACAGGGGAAAAATAGCGGCCCCACCCGCCCGCCGCAGGAACGCCGAAGCAGCATCGCCCCTTTCGCTGGCCGGCAGCCCCATCGGCTGAGGGGATAGCCGAACCCGGTAAGACGTTGGCCCAGCGGCCTTACCACCGACGCCGCCCGGATATTCCGCACCGCAGCCCCCATCCTAAGAACCGTGTGATTTCGCGGATGCGGCAGAAGAGGTTGGGGAATGACGCAGCAGGATGTGGCGGTGCCGGCCCCGCCGGTGTCGTGGAAACGCGGGCTGGCGGCGCGGGTGTTGCCCGCCGCCGCCGTGGCCCGGCTGGCGGCATGGAACCGGCGGCTGCGGGCCATGGCGGCGCTGGCCGCCAACGGCTGGTACGACGCCCGGCGGTACTGGCGGTGGTCGTCGGCGGGGCTGAGCGATGCCGGCCTGGACCACACGCAACTGGCGGCCCTGGTCACGCTGAACTGGCACCGGCTGGAAAAGGGCCTCGCCCTGCCCGCCCCCCGCCCCGGCTTCGGCCAGGACGCGGCGTTGCGGCTGGTGGCGCTGCTGGATCTGTACCTTGAACGCCACGGTATGGACGCCACCGCCGCCGCCGGCGTGGACACGCTGTCGGCGTGGCAGGATTTCAACCGCCCCTTCGGCATCACCAACACCCGCGTGGCCCAGGCGCTGGCCCGCTATGCCCGCCACCCCCGCCCCGCGGCGGGCGCCGAGGGAGGCCCCGAGGGAGGCCCCAAGGGAGGCCGGGTGTACGGCGGCACCATCCCCGTCACCCGCGCGGCGGTCCATGCCGCCCGGCCCGGTGACGTGGACGCCTTCTTCGCCACGCGCCACAGCGTGCGGCAGTTCACGGGCGAACCGGTGGACCATGCCACGCTGGAGCGGGCGGTGGCGCTGGCGCTGCACACCCCGTCGGTGTGCAACCGCCAGGGCTGGCGGGTCCACGCCTTCACCGGTGCTGAGCAGCGGGCGCGGATCCTGGCGCACCAGAACGGCAACCGCGGCTTCGGCGACCGGGCCGGGGCGGTGCTGGCGGTCACCGCCGACCTGCGCCACTTCACCAGCGTCGGCGAACGGTATCAGGGCTGGATCGACGGCGGGCTGTTCGCCATGACGCTGGCCTGGGCCTTCCACGCCCTGGGGCTGGGGTGCTGCATGCTGAACTGGTCGGTAACGCGGGAAACCGACCGCGCCCTGCGGCGGGAGGCGGGAATCCCCGAGCATGAAAGCGTCATCATGCTGATGGCCGTGGGCCACCTGCCCGACACCTTCACCGTCGCCCGGTCCCAGCGCAAGCCGCTGGACGCCGTGCTGTGCATGCATTGAGAAAGGATCGGGCCGTGCGGTCGCATCTCTATTCGGTCAAGGCACTGCGGCGCGGGTTGGTGTCGCTGCTGTTCGGGCGTTTCCTGTCGGCGGGGCTGACCATGCTGGCCATGGTCATGGTCGCCCGCCATCTGGACATCCCCAGCTTCGGCGTCTACGCCCTGCTGCTGTCCACGCTGGGGCTGGCCATCACCTACACCAGCCTGGGCATGGATTGGGTCAGCGCCCGCTATCTGCCGGAATACCGCATCCACGCCGCGGCATCGGACCTGCGGCGGTTCCTGACGTGGTTCGTGGGCGTGCGGGCGGCATCGCTGGCGGTGTTTTCCGCCGCCGTCCTGGCCGGGGCCGCGTGGACCGCCGCGTGGCTGGACATCGGCGGGCAGGAGGAGGTGTTCCGCCTGTACATTGCCGTGACGCTGCTGGAGGGGCTGGTGCGCTCCCTACGCGGCGACGTGTTCGAACCGCTGCTGATGCAGGTCTCCTCCCAAAGCAATGCAGCATTGCGCGCGGTGGTGTTCGCCGGGCTGGTGGGCTGGGGCATCTGGGACGGCGGGCTGACGCTGGCGTGGGTGGTGATGGCCGACCTCGCCGCCTCCGCCCTGTCGCTGGTGGTGGCGTTCGGGCAACTGGGGTGGTTCATGGCCCACGCGCTCAAAGGGCACGAACGCAGCCCCGGCTGGACCCCGCCGCCCTTCCGCCAGATGCTGGCGGTGGGCTGGCACAATTACCTGGCCCAGGTGATCAACGGGGCGGCCAGCCCCAACGCGCTGATGCTGGTGGGCACGTCGATGGCCGGGCCGGCGGCGCTGGCCGGATTCGGGTTCTGCCGCACCTTCGCCGACCAGTTGCGCCGCTATCTGCCCATCACGCTGCTGATCCCGCTGGCGCGGCCCAAGATCGTGGCGTCCTTCGCCGTGGACAACGACTATGGCCGGCTGAAGGAGCGGGTGCAGTTCCTGTACAAGGCCAACCTGATCGTGCTGATGCCGGCGGTGATTCTGGCCGCGGCCTTCGGCGACGACCTTCTTGCGGCGATTTCCGGCGGCAAGTACGGCGACGCCTGGGCGGTGGCGGTAGGATTCACCCTGTTCCTGGTGCTGCAAAGCCACCGGGTGGTGCTGTCGCTGCTGACCAACATCCTGAACTGCCCCGAGCTGACGTCCGCCGGGTCGGTGGCCAGCGTGGCGGCCCTGCCGCTGGCGGTGGCGGCGCTGTGGGCCGGCTGGGGGGCCGAGGGGCTGGTGGGCGCCATGCTGCTGGGCGAGGCGCTGTCGCACATCGTCATCATCGCCATGCTGGGGCGGCGCGGCTACGCCTATGGCATCGATGCCGGGGGATACGCCCGGCTGGGGCTGGCGGCGGCGGCCTCGGTGGTGCTGACGCTGCTGCTGCCCGCCCCCACGGGAATCGTCGAGCAGACGGCGGTCTATGCCCTCCCCGTGGCGCTTTTCGCGGTGCTGACACTGGTTCTGTGGCCCTTCACCCCGTTCGAACGGGGCATGATTCAACGCTTCATCGGCACCCGCCGGCTGATGGGCCGGCGGGCGTGATGGCGGGCATGATGGGGTATCCCTCCATCCTTTTCTTGACGGCGCACGCGAACCAAGGGACAGTCTAGGATCGTTCCTTGTTTTTTACGAATCGAACAACCGATGTACAACCGTCCGACGGGCAAGAGTGGCTTCCGCACCCCCACAGCCACCAAGAGCAACATCACCGCACAGGTGAAATGGTACAACGCACAGAAGGGCTTCGGCTTCGCCAGCCTGAGCGACGGTTCGCCCGACGCTTTCCTGCACGTCTCTGCCGTCGCGCAGAGCGGGTATGACACCCTGCCCGAGGGTGCCACCCTGAGCGTCGATGTGGGCGATGGTCCGCGGGGCCAGCAGGTTCTCGCCATCTATTCCGTCGATCTGTCCACCGCGCGGGCTTCCGGCCCGGCGCCGTCGGCCCCGCGCAGCCGCTTCGACGACTCCGCCGCCGCCGGCGGCGGCGAGGAAGTGGAAGGCGTGGTGAAGTGGTTCAATGAAACCAAGGGCTTCGGTTTCATTCAGCCCGACCACGGCGGCAAGGACATCTTTGTCCACATCAACGCCCTGCGCACCAGCGCCGGCCTCTCCACCCTGGCCGAAGGTCAGGTTGTGCGCGTCCGGGTCCGCCAGGGCGGCAAGGGCCCCGAAGCGGTGTCGGTCACGCTGATCTGATCGGGTTTCCCGCGGCGGCGGCGGGGGCGGTCAATGACACCGCCCCTTGCCGTCGCCGCAGGAGCATCCACCGCACCCGCCCGTCTCCTTGACCTCGCGGCCAAGGGCTTTCAGCACGGCGGCGCGGGCGGCGGCGGGCAGAACGACCCGCCACAGGGTCCAGGCCGCGGCCAGTGCGACCACGGCATACACAATCACCATCTGCACCATGACGGCTCCTCCTGGGGACGGTTCCTTCTGGGACGCTCAGCCCTGGGTGGACAGGTCCACCATGACCGCGTTCGCCTCCGCCCGGCGCAACGCGATGATGTGTTCGTTGACGCGGATGGCGATGGGATCGCGGCCGGGGAAGGCTTCGTGCAGCACTTCCACCTTCGCCCCTTCCACCAGCCCCATTTCGATCAGCCGGCGTTCCAGTTCGCCCAAAGGCAGGGGGCAATCGATGCCCGCCTCGTCAAGTCCCGTCACCTCGCACCGGGCCCCCTTGCGCAGGGCGCCCAGACGGGCCGGACCCGTCGTCGTCTCAGCCACGCTCATCAACGGCACTCCCAATCCCTGCCCCTCATAGGGGCATGCGAATGATACGCACGTTCAGGGGCGGAAGCGCAAGGGGGATCTCAGCCCCGCTTCCACTGCTCGCGGGTCAGCCAGAAGACCTCGCCGAAGCTTTCGGCGGTTTCCAGCCACAGGAAGTCCAGGTTGGGGTAATCCTCTTCCAGGATCTCGCGGCCCGTGCCGAATTCGCACAGCAGCCCGCCGCCGTCCACCAGATGGCGGGGGGCTTCGGCGATGATGCGGCGCACGATGTCCATGCCGTCGGCCCCGGCGGCCAGCGCCATGTCGGGTTCGTGCAAATATTCCGGCGGCAGGCAGGCCATGGCCTCCGCATCCACATAGGGCGGGTTGGTGAGGATCAGGTCGTAGCGCTGCCCCTTGACCGGCGCGAACAGGTCGCCGTGCAGCAGGGTCACGCGGTCCTCGACTCCATGGTCGGCGACGTTCTTCGCCGCCACCTCCAGCGCCTCTTCCGACAGGTCGATCGCGTCCACCTGTGCGTTGGGGAAGACCTGGGCGGCCAGGATGGCCAGACAGCCGGACCCGGTGCACAGGTCCAGCACCCGTTCCACCGACGCCGGATCGTCGATCAGGGCGAAATCCGCCCCGCCGATCATGTCGGAGAACAGGATTTCGCCGATGTAGGACCGCGGCACGATCACCCGCTCGTCCACATAGAAGGGGATACCCTGGATATAGGCGCGGTTGGTCAGATAGGCGGCGGGCTTGCGGGTCTCCACCCGCGCCTCGATGAGGACGGCCAGCGCCTCGCGCTCCGCCAGGGTCAGACGGGCATCGATATAGGGATCGAGCTGGTCGATGGGCAGGTGCAGGGTTTCCAGCACCAGGAACACCGCCTCGTCGAAGGCGTTGGTGGTGCCGTGCCCGAACGACACCCCGGCGGCGGTGAAGCGGCTGACGCCGTAGCGGATGAAATCGCGCAGGGTGCGCAGATCGGCGGCCACGGCCTTGGGATCGAAGGAGATCACGGGAGGAATCCACACTTGGCAGGAACGGGGACTGCAGGGGATGTACCAGACTCCGCCGCCGGCTTGCCAGGAAAAGCACCCTTCGCGTAGCTTGGGCGGGCACCGCGTCCGCCGCCAAGGATCATCACGCCATGAAGTACGCCATCGTTCCGGTCACCCCGTTCCAGCAGAATTGCAGCCTGTTGTGGTGCGAAGCCACCAAGCGGGCGGCGGTGGTCGATCCCGGCGGCGACCTGCCGCGCATCCTGAAGGCGGCGGAGGCCGCAGGCGTGACCATCGAGAAGATCCTGGTCACCCACGGCCACGCCGACCACGCCGCCGGCACCAAGGCGCTGGCCGACCAGCTGGGCGTGCCGGTGGAGGGGCCGCACACGGGTGACGGTTACTGGATCGACGGCATGGCCGACCAGTGCCGGATGTTCGGCTTCCCCCCCTCCCCGTCCTTCACCCCCGACCGCTGGCTCGCCGACGGCGACACGGTGACGGTGGGCGAGGACAGCCTGTCGGTCATCCACTGTCCCGGCCACACGCCGGGCCACGTGGTGTTCTACAACGCCGCGTCCCGGCTGGCGGCGGTGGGCGACGTGCTGTTCCAGGGGTCGGTGGGGCGCACCGACTTCCCCGGCGGCAATCATGAGGAGCTGATGCGCTCCATCAAGGACAAGCTGTTCCCGCTGGGGGACGACGTGGCCTTCATCCCCGGCCACGGGCCGATGTCCACCTTCGGCGACGAGAAGCGGTTCAACCCGTTCGTGCGGGGATGAGCGGGCTGCTGATCGCCCTGGCGGGGCTGCCGGGAACGGGCAAGACCACGGTGGCCCGTGAACTGGTGCGGATGCTGGCCGCCCGGACACCGGGCGGGCGGGCGGCGTTTCATCTGCGCATCGACACCATCGAACAGATCCTGCGCGCAACCGGGGCCTTCGGCCCCGACCTCGGCCCCGCCGGCTATTGCGTGGCCCACGGGGTGGCCGAGGATAATCTGCGGTTGGGGGCGGTGGTGATTTCCGATTGCGTCAACCCGCTGCGCATCAGCCGCGACGGCTGGGCTGCGGTGGCGGCGCGGGCCGGTGTGCCGATTCTGGATGTGGAAGTCATCTGCTCCGACGCAGCCGAGCACCGCCGCCGGGTGGAAACCCGGCGGGCCGACATTGCCGGTTTGGTGATGCCCACCTGGCAACAGGTGGTGGACCGTCCTTACGACCCGTGGGACCGCCCGCGTCTGGTGATCGACAGCGCACACCAGTCCGCAACCGGCGTGGCGGCGGTCATTGCCGCCGCCGTTCATCCGGTCTGACGGCGCTCAGACGGCCTCATCCCCCAGCAGTTCGGTCAACTGACGGTGCAGGATGCGCAGGGCCGCGCGTTCCTCATCGCCCAGGCTGTCCCGGTGGGGCAGGATGGCGCCCACCTGCTTGTTCAGCCGCTTGACCGACGACATCAGGCGCGTGACCGGCGCCGGCACAGCAGCCCCCGCCGGCTCCGCCCCCGCCTTGGACGCGCGGGCGTCCTTGACGGTCTTGGCGCCGTTCTTCACCCGGTCCCACAAGGCGAGCTGCTCCGCCTCGTCCTTCACCCACGCGACCTCCACCAGCACCGAGCGGGACACGTCCCTATGCGATGACGCATACTCCTGCTTGATGCGGGCGGGCAGGCTGTTGAGGCGCAGGGTATGGCTGACATAGCTCTGGCTCTTGCCGACGATGCCGCCCAGTTCCTCCTGGGTGTAATGATGGGTGTCCATCAGGCGGGCCAGCGCCTCGGCCAGTTCCAGGGCCGACAAGTCCACGCGCTGGACGTTTTCCACCAGCGCCAGTTCGTCGGTGTCACCCGAGGTGACGATGGCGAAGATGGTGTCGCGGCCCAGCATTTCATGGGCGCGGAACCGGCGTTCGCCGGCCACCAGGATATAGTCGCCCTTGGCCTGTTCCTGCACCAGGATCGGCTGCTTCAGCCCGTGCCGTTCGATGGACTGGGCCAGCGAGGCCATATCGTCGGGATCGAAGAACCGGCGGGGCTGGTGCGGGTTGGGGTGGATGCGGGCCAGGTCGATTTCGATCAGCCGCGGGAAGTCGGACGCCGTGCCGAACAGCGCATCGCGGGCGGTGGATTCCATGGCGGTGCGGAACAGGCCGACGTTGCGTGCGGTCTTAGGCTTCGTCATGGCGCAGCAATTCCTTGGCGAGATCGACATAGCCCATGACACCCGGCGTGTCGGGCAGCACCTCCAGCGTCGGGCGGCCGGCGGCGGCGGACTGGCCGTAGCCGGTGGAGCGGTTGATGGGGGCGAAGATGCGGGTCTTGGCGCCCAGGGTCTCCCGCAACTCCTTCAGGGTTTCGTTGTCCTGATTGTAGCGGGCGTTGAACATGGTGGGCAGGATGCCCAGCACGGTGACGGCGGTGTTGCCGCGGCGGCGGATCTTCTCCACCGTGTCCAGCAGCAGCGGAATGCCCATGATGTCGAGGAATTCCGTCTTCACCGGAATGATGACGCGATCGGCCGCCGACAGGGCGTTGACGGTCAGCAGCGACAGGTTGGGCGGGCAGTCGATGACGATGTAGTCATAGGCGTGCCGCGCCGCCTCGATCTTTTCCCGCAGCACGGACGAGGCGAACGGCTCCGCCATCAGTTCGGTGTCCGCCGCCGCCAGCATGATGGACGAGGGCACCAGATCGAAGCTGCCCACCGGCAGCACGATCTCTTCCAGCGGGCGGTCCTTCAGCAGCGCATAATAGAGTGTGGCCTTGCCCATCTCCAGCGACCGCGGGTCCTGGCCCAGGAAGATGGTGGCGCTGGCCTGGGGGTCGCTGTCGATCAGCAGCACGCGGGCGTCGTGGCGGGCCAGGGCGGACGCCAGATTGACGGCGGTGGTGGTCTTGCCCACCCCGCCCTTCTGGTTGGCGACGGCCACCGTGACGGCGCGGCGCTCCACCTCCGGCGCCGGAACGGCGCTGTCCTGCCCGTCGGTCTTCAGGAACAGGGCCACGCGGGGGGGAATGCGTTCGGCCCCGCTTTCCCACCGTGAAATGCGGGCGCGGTCATAGCGGCGGCCCAACCGTTCGTTAAGCCAGCCTGCAAACTCCTGTTGGGTGGCGCCGCGCTGTTCGCGCAGCGCCTGCATCTCGGCCCCGGTCATCGGCCCTCACCGGTCATCGCGTGTCCTTGAAGCAGAGCGGGAAGCTGCAGGCGCAGCCCCCGCGTATTCTTGTGGAAGGTGCTCTCTGGAACGAACGGTGCCGCTGTTGACGCCCGATGTCAACAGGCACGCGACTCGCAAGCAGACCGCGAATCACCGGCAACAGAGAGGGAGCGAATCACCACCGGCACCGTTACGAAACCGATCCGATTCGCGGAACGGGCCGGCTTTGAGTCGTCCACAGGCCCCCGATTCGCCCCACGTATTCTGGTGCGGGATTCACGTAGTCTGGTGGCAACGACTCGGTTTCTCCCGCGTAGTCTGGTGGCACAAGCAAATAATCAAGAATCAAATAACCACTACTAGCCCACTCCACAAGAATACGCGTTGACGGCCCGTGGCAACTCTGCCCACTCTGCCGATCATCGTCATGAAACCGCAGCAGGCCGCCGTCTCATACCCGGCGTCCCGCTCGTGGCAGGAGCACGGATATGGGTGAGATCCATCAGCTAATCCTTCAACACGGCAAAGACCGTGCCCGCGAAATGGTCCCGCGCGAGCAGAAGGCGCTTGTGGATGCTGCGGCATCGGTGCTTGCCGACGAATCGCGGGCAATGGGCATAACCTACAGTGGTTTTTGCCTGACGGCATTGCCTCATAAACGGTTGTCGGACGACCAGACCTGGCGGCGCGATGGGCACAAGGTCACGCTGGTGGTCCAGCCCGGCGTTCTGCTGGTGGGTGGAAAGGAAAAGATGTTCGGGGTGCCCTACGGCTCCCGTGCCCGTCTGATTCTCCTTTATCTTCAAACCCGTGCGCTGCAGTCGAACAGCCGTGAGGTGGAATTGGGCGCTTCCATGCGCGACTGGATGAGCCGGATGAACGTGTCCACCGGCGGCCAATCGTACCGGGACGTGAAGGAACAGTGCAACCGGCTGTCCGCCTGCCACCTGACCTTCTTCTGGGACGATGCGGACAGCAAGGGACGGGGCAGCAAGTTCGCCAAGGATTCGATCGTCGTCGGCGGTCTCACCTTTACCGAAGAGGACGAACGGCAGGGTTCCTTGTGGGAAGAACGGGTGCTGCTGTCGGAAAGCTTCTTCAAATCCCTGCGGGAGCACCCCGTTCCGGTTCTGGAATCGGCGATTCGGCAGATTTCGTCCAAATCCATGGCAATGGACATCTATATCTGGCTGGCCTATCGCCTGCATTGCCTGACCGAACCGACCAAGATCTCCTGGCAATCGCTCTACGCCCAGTTCGGTGCCGGCTATGATGAAATCCGTCACTTCAAGACCCGGTTCCCCGAAACCTTGAAGGTAGCGATGAATGTCTACCCGGAAGCCAAGGTCGAAATCGGGCGCGAAGGCATGACCATGCATCCTTCCGTGCCTCCGATCGCCAACGACCGGCGTCAGGCCATGTTGATGGGCATGTAATACTTTCAAGAAAAACGGGCCCACTTCCCAATTGGGGGGTGGGCTGGGCGGGCGCCGGTCATTCGTGAGCCTGAGGGCCGAAGACTGCAGCGCGATACCGCCCGGAACACCGTCACCAGTGTCTTTTCATGCCGAAAAAAAATTGTTCCCACGCTCTTTCCCTGAACGGAAAAGGGCACCCTCCCCGCCTGCCTGCAAGCCGCCAAGCATGGTCAAAATGACCCGCACAGGGCCGGACCGCACCAGATTACGCGGCTGAAAAGCCGCTTGAATCAACAGGTTCCACAAGAGTACGCAGGATCGCCCAGGATGCGTTCCAGCCCATGGCGGCAGGGGGCGGCACATCGGATTCCACAAGACTCCACACGGACCGCCTTGGAGCGGGAAAGGGCCGTTTCCCGGCTTCTCCCCCATACCTCTCCCGTCCACAAGATTACGCACCCTTCCACAAGAGTACGCAGCCCCCCGTTTCCCGGCTCCTGGCAGGCCGCTGATTCGTAGTCTTGTGGAGAGTCATTTTTCGCTCTCGTCCGGGCCGGCGTAGCTGTCCGCCAAACTGGCGTCGATGGCGGGGGCGGCCAGCAGCAGGGTGTCCACCGCTTCCAACAGGACGGTTTCTTCGGTTTGCAGGTGGCGTTCCATCCGTTCGACGAAATCCCAGCCGAAATGAACGAAAGCGGCATAGCCGTCCTCATCGAACCCGTCAGCCAGGGCCAGAGCGCAATAGCGCTGCAGACGACGCCCGATGGCACGTATGGCTTCGTGCTCTCCGGTCAGGGTGGCGATCAGGTCGTACGCGCCGGCGTTGGCCACCAGGGGAAAAAGCCCTTGTTCCTCGAAATCGAAATGGCGGCCCAGCTCATCGTCGAGCGTGGCATTCAGGTCCGCGACCAGAGTACGCGCCGGGCTGCCGGGATCCAGGGCGGGGATTCCCACCTGTTCCGCCAGGGCAAGGTGCTCTTCCAGCCGGTTGATCAGGCCGACGGTGCGGTCGTGGTCGGCATGGAGCAGCCGGCCGGTGCGGGTGGCGGCATGCATGGTGGGCCTCCTGTCGCGGTCAGGGATAAGGGTCGGTTCACGGCCAAAATTCCCCCAACCCGCATGGGAATCAAGCCCGCGGCCCGCCAGGGGTCATCCACCAGATTACGAATCCGGGATTCGTAGTTTGGTGGAAAGGGGGAAAAACCATGGTGTTTCCACAGCCGGGCGTGATTGCCACACCCTATGAGGATTCGTGGATGTGCAACAGAACGTCGCGGCGAAAATGATTTAAACTTTAGATAATTCTGCGTATGACGAAAGGAAACACCATGTCCGCAACCCATGCACATGATTATGCGGACGGATGATCGAGGAGCCCGCCTGATGCTGCTGCGCCGTCTGAGCCTTGCTGCCAAGCTGACCATCCTGTCCATCGCCGGGCTGGTGATCCTGGCCATGGCACTGACCATGACCACCGTGACCATCCTGCGCGCCGAGATCGGGGCCGAGGCCGCCACCCGGCTGGAACAGGCCATGACCTCGGCTCACGTGATCCTCGAACAGCAGGGCAGCGAATACGCCATCCGCGACGGGGCGCTGTATCTGGACAACATCCGGCTGAACGATGCCAACAATCTGGTGGACATGGTGCGCAGCCTGAACGGCGGTGTCGCCACCATCTTCCAGGGTGACAAGCGCGTCGCCACCAACGTGAAGAAGCCGGACGGCAGCCGGGCGGTGGGCACGGCGCTGGCCCGCGGTCCGGTCTATGACAGCATTTTCACCCAGAAGCAGCCGTTCCGCGGCGAGGCGGAGATCCTGGGCTCGGCCTACTTCACCGCCTACGATCCCCTGTTCGACCAAAAGGGCGATGTGGTCGGCATTCTGTTCGTCGGGCTGAAGAAAAGCGACACGCTGCGCGTCCTGGACACGGTGGTGAACAGCACGGTTCCGCTGGCCGCCGGCATCACGCTGGTGATGGCCTTGGTGATGCTGGTGATGGTGCGCCGCCAGTTCGCCATTCTCGACCGGGTGCGCGAGGTGATGATGGTGCTGGCCGACGAACGGTACGAGGTGACCGTACCCGGCCTGGACCGCGCCGACGAGATCGGGTCCATGGCCCGCACGGTGGAGGTGTTCAAGCGCAAGGGCATCGAGAACGAACGGATGCGCGCCGAGCAGGAGCGCGAACGCGACGCCGCCACCGCCGCCAAGATCGCCGCCCTGGAATCCATGGCCCGCACGGTGGAGGAAGAAACCCGCGCCGCGGTGGACCGGGTGGCCGAACGGTCGGGCGAGATGGACATGAACGCCCAGGCCATGGCCGCATCGGCCGAACAGGTGGCCAGCGATTCCCAAAGCGTGGCGGCGGCGGCGGAGCAGGCGTTGGGCAACGCCCAGGCTGTGGCGTCGGCGACCGAGCAGCTCACCGCCTCGATCCACGAAATCTCCGGTCAGGTGGCGTTCGCCAGCCGCATCGCCCGCGAGGCGGTGGACGGCGGCCGTTCGACGGAAGAGGCGGTCATCGCCCTGTCCAACGCCATCAGCCACATCGGGGAGGTGGCGACCTTCATCCAGAACATCGCATCCCAGACCAACCTGCTGGCGCTGAACGCCACCATCGAGGCGGCGCGGGCGGGCGAGACCGGCAAGGGCTTTGCCGTGGTGGCGTCGGAGGTGAAGAACCTCGCCAACCAGACCTCCAAGTCGGCGGAGGAGATCACCCGCCAGATCAGCGAGCTGCAGTCGATGACCGGCATGGCCGTCAACGCGGTGCAGGGCATCGGCAAGACCATCTCCGAAATCGACAGCGTGGCCAGCACCATCGCCGCCGCCATGGAAGAGCAGGGTGCCGCCACCCAGGAAATCAGCCGCAACGTCGCCCAGACCGCCGCTGCGGCCCAGGAGGTTTCGACCCGCATCGCCCATGTGTCGAGCGAGGCGGCGTCCACCGGCGGGCGGGCCGGCGACGTGCGCCATGTGGCGACCGAGGTGGCGGGCAGCATCGACCTGTTGCGCCAGAGCCTGGTGCGCGCCGTGCGCACCGCCACGCCCGAGGTCAACCGCCGCCGCCAGCCCCGCTTCGCCCTGAACCTGGGCTGTGCGGTGTCGGCGCCGGGCGGGCAGCAGAACGCCACCCTGCTGAACCTGTCCGAAGGCGGGGCCACCATCGGCGGCCTGTCCGGCATGACGTCGGGCATGCGCGGCACCGTGGAAATCCCCGGCTCCACCCCGGCGCTGGCCTTCGTGGTGGTGTCGGCGGACCATGACAACACCCATGTGCGCTTCGATCTCGACACGCGGACGCAGCAGGGCTTCGCTGCCGCGTTCGCCCGCCTGACCGCCGGGCGTTCGCCGCTGGCCGCCTGACGGTCCGTCCATCTTGCCCCGAGTCGGGGGGAAAGCCCCGGCCCGGCCCGGTGCGGGCCCGCCGGGGGCCGGGACCGGAGAGGATTGATTGCGTGGGGGATCAAAGGGTTGCCGGCCTGCGGGTCGTTAACCTTTTGAACGGGGCACGAACGGGAAGGGTTGTCGCTTGACTCAAGGCGCTCCCTACCCCGAAAAATCGGAGCGTTTTCACCGGATCGCTCTTCACTGGAACGGATTCCCCGACGTGGCTCTTCGGATGTTGCCGGCCTTTGCGGCCACGCCCTCGCTGACTGGCGCTCTGTCGCGGGGGGGACGGTTCCGCCCGGCGGCCCTGGGGGCGCTGCTGGTGACGGCGGCGGTTCTGGCCGGGTGTGGCGCCTCCACCAACGGCCCGCAGGCGGGTGCCGGGTCCGATTGGGAAAACGCCGCCGTCGATCCCAACGACCGGCTGGCCCCCTATGTCCCCCATATCCGCGAGGCATCGCGCCGGTTCGATGTGCCGGAACCGTGGATCCGCGCGGTCATCATGCGCGAGAGCAGCGGGCGGCACATGGTTAACGGCAAGCTGACCACCAGCCACGCCGGGGCGCTGGGGCTGATGCAGGTGATGCCGGGCACCTATGACCTGATGCGCAACGCCTATGGTCTGGGCCCCGATCCGGCGGACCCGCGCGACAACATCCTGGCCGGCACCGCCTATATCCGCGAGATGTACGACCTGTTCGGGGCGCCGGGCTTCCTGGCCGCGTACAACTGCGGCCCGGCCTGCTATGCCAACCATCTGGCGGGCAAGCAGCGGCTGCCGCAGGAAACCCGCTCCTATCTCGCCGCCCTGACCCCGGCGGTGCGTACCCATAACCCGCGCGAACCGTCGCTGTCGTCGGGTGCGGTGGCGATCGAGGTGGCGGTGGTTCCCGGCAATGCCGCCCGCCGCAACGCCAAGCCGGCGGCGCCGGCCCCGGTCCAGGTGGCGCAGCGTCCGGGCACCGCGCCGGCGGCGGTTGCGCCATCCCTGCCCCCCTATCTGGCCGGGCTGAAGGAAAGCGACACCGTGGTGGCCGCCGCCGAGCCGGCGAAGGCCCCCGAACCGGCCCGCGAAACCCTGACCGTGGCAGCCCTTCCCGCCCCCATGGCTCCCGCTGCCGCAGCCCCCATTCCCGCCGCGGCGCGGCTGCCCGATCCCAAGCCGGCGGCGCCGGCAGCGGAGGTGCACACCGCCATCGTCCAGCCGGCCGTTGCGCCCGTTCCGCGGGGCAAGGAGCGCACGCCGCAGATGCGCCTGCAGGTGGCCGAAGCCCTGCTGGCCTCGGCCAATCCCGGCGGGGAGCGGGTACAGATCCGCTTCGTGTCCCAACGCAGCGACGGGTGCGGCAGTCTGAAGGGGCAGAACAAGGTGTGCGTCTATCTCGACCAGGGAGCCACCGCCGGCCGGTTCTGACGGCCGGGCAGGGGGAAGCCCACAGCCCCGGACGAACGCACGGCCAACACAAAAAAACAAAAGGGCCGCCCCGGATCGGGTGGCCCTTTTGCCGTGGAAGGGAACGGCGCGGGAGAGCGTCAGCCCTCGGCGGGGGGATAGCCGCCGTTGGCCGCGGAGGGAGACACCACCACACAGTTGCGGCCCGACCGCTTGGCCTCGTACAGGGCGGCGTCGGCGCGCTTCAGCAGGCTTTCCGTGGTGTCGCCCAGCCGTCCGCCGGTGGCCACGCCAATGGACACGGTGACCGGGATGGTGCCCACCGGGGCCGTCACCGCGAAGGGCGACTGGCCGATGCGGTCGCGCAGCCGTTCGGCGACGATTCGCGCGGCCTCCGCATCCGTGTCCGGCAGGATGACCAGGAACTCTTCCCCGCCCAGACGGGCCACCAGATCGAAGGTGCGCAGGTTGCGCCCGGCGCGCGTGGTGACCTCCACCAGCACCTCGTCGCCCACGTCGTGGCCCCAGGTGTCGTTGACCACTTTGAAATGGTCGATGTCGAACATCAGCACCGACACCGCCTTGTTGTTGTCGATGGCGCGGTCCAGCAGGCGGGGCAGGTGGGCGCTGACGTAGCGGCGGTTGAACACCCCGGTCAGGCTGTCGGTCAGGGCCATGGACAGGCTCTGCTCGTAATTGGCCCGCAGCCGGTCCTGATAGCGCTTGCGGCGGATCTGTGTGCGCACGCGGGCCAGCAGCTCGTTGCGGTCCAGCGGCTTCATCACGTAATCGTTGGCCCCCAGCTCCAGCCCCTTGGCCACGCGGGTCAGGTCGCCTTCGTCCGCCACCAGCAGGATCGGGATCTGGCGCGTGCGCTCGTGGGAGCGCAACTGCGACACCAGCCGCAGCCCATCCTCGTTCAGCAGGGTCAGGCTGACGATGACGAGATCGAAGCCGCCGTCCTGGGTGCGTTCCAGCGCCTTGGCACAGGTGCCGGTACCGGTGGTGATGTGGCTGTCGCGCTTGAGGGTCTCGGCGATCTTGTCCAGGTCCAGGGCGGAATCGTCCAGGATCAGGATGCGCGCCTTGTCGTGCGCCTCCCCCTGCATGGTGCCGGAGGGTTCGATCACGCCGAACTGGCCCGACGTGGTTTCCCGCGCCCGCCATTCGTCCATGGTCATCTTCAGCCGCACCAGCGAGCGGACGCGGGCGAACAGCGCCACGTCGTTCACCGGCTTGGTCAGGAAATCGTCGGCCCCCGCCTCCAGCCCGCGCACGCGGTCTGCGGCATCGGACAGGGCGGTGACCATCACCACCGGAATGTGCATGGTCGCGGGGTTGGAACGGATCTTCTCACACACCTCGAACCCGTCCATGCCGGGCATCATCACGTCCAGCAGCACGATGTCGGGGGCGTCGCGGAGCACCACGTCCAGCGCCTCCGGCCCATCATAAGCTGTAAGAACTTCGAAATATTCACGCGTCAGCTTTGCCGCGAGCAGCTTCACGTTCGGCAGAACGTCATCGACAACAAGCACACGCGCGGACATCGCTCTTCCCGTCTTCGTCCCGGACGCATCCCAGCAGGTTTATCGCAGAAACCGCTGGACCGCCTCTATAAACTTGGAGACCGAAATGGGTTTGGCGATATAGTCCTCGCACCCCCCCTCGCGGATCTTCTCCTCATCGCCCTTCATGGCAAAGGCGGTGACGGCGATCACCGGGATCGACCGCAGCTCGTCGTCCGCCTTCAGCCACCGCGTGACCTCCAGCCCCGACACCTCCGGCAACTGGATATCCATCAGGATCAGGTCGGGGCGGTGTTCGCGGGCGATCTGCAGCGCCTCCTTGCCGTTGCGGGTCTGGAGCGTCGCATAGCCGTGCGCTTCCAGAAGGTCGTGGAAGAGCTTCATGTTCAGCTCGTTATCCTCGACGATAAGGATCAGCTTGGGCGCTGTTCCGGTCGCTTCGGACGGCATGGCGGTTACCTCCGGTCAGGGGGCGGTCAGTGGGGGCCGGACCAGGGCCGGGATCGTCAGATAACCACACCCTTCCCGGCATCGTCACCAGTGAAGGGCATGGCACTTGGCAGAGTGCCCGTATAATCTTTTTTGTATGCCGCCGCGACGGTTAATTTGCTGTTAGCGATGGCCGGCTCTCCCGTCCTTGCCCGGACCCGTGCACCCGATGCCGCCGATTGTACCGCCCATTGTTTCTGATCCCGACGATACTGTCCCCGGTGCCGCACCGGGGCTGTGCCGGGATTGTGGCGCCGCTCCGGCGCCCAAAAGCGCGCGTTGCCCCGCCTGCGGTTCGCGGCGGCTGGTGTTCCACCCGGAGCTGCACGGGCTGACGGTGGCGCACATCGACTGCGACGCCTTTTACGCCAGCGTGGAGAAACGCGACAATCCGTCGCTGACCGACCGGCCGGTGATCGTGGGCGGCGGGCACCGCGGGGTTGTGGCCGCCTGCTGCTATGTCGCGCGGCTGTACGGGGTGCGGTCGGCCATGCCCATGTTCAAGGCGCTGGCGCTGTGCGCGGACGCGGTGGTGATTCCCCCCGACATGGCGAAATACCGTGCCGCCGGCCACCGGGTGCGGGCGCTGATGCTGGAGACCACACCCCTGGTGGAGCCGCTGTCCATCGACGAGGCCTTTCTCGACCTGTCGGGAACCGAGGCGCTGCACGGCATCACCCCGGCCCGGACCCTGGCCCGGCTGATCCGCCGGATCGAGGACGATGTGGGCATCACCGCGTCGGTGGGGCTGGCCCCCAACAAGTTCCTGGCCAAGGTGGCGTCCGACCTGGACAAGCCCCGCGGCTTCGCCGTGATCGGCCGGGCGGAGGCCGCGGCCTTTCTGGCGCCCAGGCCGGTGGGAATGCTGTGGGGCGTGGGCCGGGCGCTGCAGGCCCGGCTGGAGGCCGACGGGCTGCGCACCGTGGGCGACGTGGCCCAGGTGCCCCAGGCCACGCTGATGCGCCGCTACGGCGCCATCGGGCGGCGGCTGGCGCTGTTCTCCCATGGGCAGGACGACCGGCGGGTGGAACCGGACGCGCCGGTCAAGAGCATCTCGGCGGAAACCACCTTCGACCGCGACCTGTCGGACGCCGAGACCCTGCTGGCCCAGCTCTGGCCCCTGTGCGAGAAGGTGTCGCGCCGGGTGAAAACCGCGGGCGTCGGCGGCCACACGGTGACGGTGAAGCTGAAGACCGGCGATTTCCACACCCTGACCCGCGCCCACCGCCTGTCCGACCCCACCCAACTGGCCGAGGTTCTGTATCGCGCCGCCGCCCTGCTGGTGGAGCGGCTGGCCGACGGCACCCGCTACCGGCTGATCGGGGTGGGGCTGTCGGATCTGGTGGACGGCACCCAGGCCGACCCGCCCGACCTGCTCGATCCCGGCGTCCAGCGCCGCGCCCATGTGGAGCGCGCCATCGACGCCGTGCGCGCGAAGATGGGGAACGACGCTATTCGCAAGGGGCGGGGGGAGGGTGGGTAAGCGCGCTCCGCGGCGGGCTGCCGCCCGCACCCGCATGGGGGCGGGCAGCCCCCATGCCCCAGTTTTCTATTTGTCGGCGAACGTTGTTCGCGGAACATTATCAAGGGGGATGGTGCGGGGATGAAAACGGCGCTCGTGATTATCGACATGCAAAGGATGATGCAGGACCGGATGGCGGCGGGGCGCGATCACGTCAATCCCGGTGCCCCCGACAGGATCGCAGCGCTTGCCAGCGCCTTTCGCCGGGAAGGGCGTCCCGTCATTCACATACGCCATCGTGACGCAGACCCGTCGTCGCCCCTTCATCCCGATGCGCCGGGCTATCCGCCCATGGCCTGCGCACAGGCGCTTGATGACGAGCCCGTGTTCGTGAAGAGAACCTCCTCGGGCTTCGCCTCCACCGGGCTGGAAAGCTATCTTCGCCAGGAGGGGATCACCGATCTGGTGGTAACCGGGGCGGTCGCAGGCTTCTGCGTCAACTCCACCGTGCGGTCGGGTGCCGACCTCGGCTTTGCCATGAGCGTTGTCCGCGATGCGGTTCTCGGCTTCGACCTGCCGGCGGCCAATCTGTCGGCGCAGGCGATCTTCGACGTTACGATGGCCCTTCTCGACGCGGATTTCGCAACGCTCGTCGAGAGTTCGTTCTGGCTGGAGAACTGACGCCCCGCCTCACCGTCCCGTCCGCCGCGCGGCCTTGTTGCCGTACATGGTCACGTCCGCCCGCCGCATCACGTCGTCCTCGTGGTCGCCGGGACCATAGGCGTGGACGCCGGTGGAAAAGCGCAAGGGAAGCCGGGTGCCGTGCCAGTCGGTGCTTTCACCCTGCACCAGCCGGGCCAGTTGCTCGGCCCGCGCCGCCCCGGTGGCGGCGTCGGTGTTGGTCAGCAGCACCGCGAATTCGTCGCCGCCCAGACGGCCCACCACGTCCTGGCTGCGCACATGGGTGCGCAGGGCATGCGCGACCGCGCGCAGATAGGCGTCGCCCGCCGGATGGCCGTGGGTGTCGTTGATGGCCTTGAACCCGTCCAGGTCGATCATCACCAGCACGCCCGCCGCCGCCGGGTCGCGTTGGGCGGCCGCCAGTTCGCGGCGGAAATGGCTGTAGAACCCCCGCCGGTTGACCAGACCCGTCAATTCGTCGGTCATGGTCAGGCTTTCCAGATACGCGATGCGCTCCTGCTGGCGGGCGATGGTCTCTTCGGCCTCATGCAGGCGGGCTTCCATGGCATCCGCCAGAACGTCGTGGGGAAGCGTGATGCTGGGAAAGGCCAAGGCCGGGCGTGCCGTCCGGCCGGCGGGCATGGCATGACCGGAGGCCGTGGGCAGGCTGCGGGCGGTGGCGGCGAAGGCGTTCATGGCTGGCGTCCCCCATAAGCGGGCTGTCCCTACGCCCCCACCTATGCGAGCGCCGTGCCAAAGTCGGGAATGGCGGAAAAACACGCTTCGCTGTGGCGAAACTGTGACTTTCCCCCCACGGCACCCGGCACTTCCTGCCGGTTGCCGAAGGAGGTAGGCAAATTAGATCGTATTTTAGACAATTTTGTCCGATGGCGTCCGCCCGGCAAAAAAGGCGTCCAGATTGTCCAGCGCGCGGAACCCCATGGCGTTGCGGGTGTCCACCGTGGCACTGCCCAGGTGGGGCAGAAGGAAGGTGTTGGGCAGATCCCGGTAGGCGGGATTGAGGTTCGGTTCGTTCTCGAACACGTCCAGCCCGGCGGCGGCGAGGCGGCCCGAGCGCAGCGCTGCAATGAGCGCGGTGTCGTCCACCACCGACCCGCGGGCGGTGTTGATCACGATCGCCCCCGGCGGCAGCCGTTCGATGCGTGCGGCGTTCAGCCAGTGGCGGGTTTCGGCGGTGGCGGGGAAGTGCAGCGACAGCACGTCGGCCACGCCCAGCAGGTCTTCCGCATCGGGGTGGAAGACGGCGCCCTGCTCCAAAGAGGCAGGAAGGCGTTGCCGGTTCGAATAATGCACGGTCATGCCGAACGCCGCGGCCCGGCGGGCGACGGCCTGTCCGATGCGGCCCATGCCGATGATGCCCAGCCGGCGCCCGCCCAGATGGGTGCCCAGAAGCTGGGTGGGGGTCCAGCCGGTCCATTGCCCGGCGCGGATCATGCGCTCGCCCTCCGGCGCGCGGCGGGCGGCTCCCAGGATCAGCAGCAGGGCGATGTCGGCGGTGGCGTCGGTCAGCACGTCGGGGGTGTTGGTGACGGTCAGCCCGCGGGCCGCCGCCGCGCTCAGGTCGATGTGGTCGGTCCCGACCGAGAAGGTCGCCAGGATGCGGACCGAGGCGGGCAGGGCGGCGATGGATGCCGCGTCCAGACGGTCGCCGGCGCAGCACAGGATGCCGTCCATGCCGGCGGCGGCCGCGGCGATGTCCGTGCCGGACAGGGGGGTGTCGGCGGTGTTGAGACGGGCGTCGTAATCGCGGGCGGCCCGTTCCTCCACCGCATCGGGCAGGTGGCGGGTCAGCAGCAGGCGGGGGCGTTGGCTGGGGATGGTCATGGCGGGTTCCAGAACTCCCTGGTTCGGCCCACCCATGGTTGGGGTGGGCGTGATCTTTCGGCACCGGGTCCGGTTTAGCAGGCTTCGCCGCCGGGAAATAGGGTGCGCGGTCCTTTCGCTTCGCGGTACAAATCCCCATACTTCGTCGGGCGGTCACGGTTTTTCCCCTGTGGGTTCTGTCGTGTGCGCCGCCCGTTTGCCGGGGATGGACCGATCTTGCCG
Source organism: Azospirillum fermentarium (assembly GCF_025961205.1). Classification (NCBI taxonomy): domain Bacteria; kingdom Pseudomonadati; phylum Pseudomonadota; class Alphaproteobacteria; order Rhodospirillales; family Azospirillaceae; genus Azospirillum; species Azospirillum fermentarium. The sequence continues at coordinate 72,073 of NZ_JAOQNH010000002.1, read as the reverse complement.
CACCGCCGCCTAGCCTCCTGCTTTGCCGCCGCCGCCCTGTTGAGCGTGCTTGCCGTGCCGGCCACGGCGGCGTCCACCGGGCGTGCCACGGCGGCCGGTCCCGATGCCGGGCGCAAGATCGCCGCCGCGGTCCAGCCCCACCGCGCCGTCTACACGATGGCGCTGAAAAGCGCGCGCAACAGTTCCAAGGTGTCGGACGTGCGCGGCAAGATGATGTTCGAATGGGCCGATGCCTGCGACGGCTGGACCACCGAGCAGCGTTTTCAGCTTCGTTTCGTCTATGTGGAAGGCGACGAGATGCTGATGACGACGAATTACACCACGTGGGAGGCGAAGAACGGCCGCCGTTACCGCTTCAACGTCCGCAAGCTGATCAACGGTGAACCGGACGAGGACATCCGCGGCGACGCCACCCTGAACCGCGACGGCAAGGGTGGCACCGCCCGCTTTTCCACGCCCGAGCCGCAATCGGTGAAACTGCCCGCCGGCAGCCTGTTCCCCACCGCTCACACGCTGGGGCTGCTGGACCATGCCCAGCGGGGCGATCATCTGGTCAACCGGGTGGTGTTCGACGGTGCCGACGCCGAGGGGCCGACGGAAATCAGCGCCTTCATCGGCCGTCCGGCCAAGGTGGAGGACACGGCCGCCAGCCCGCTGGTGAAGGGGCGGCAGGCGTGGCCGGTGCGCATGGCCTTCTTTCCCCTGGCCGGCGACAGCCCCCAGCCCGAGTACGAGATGAGCCTGCGCCTGCTCGACAACGGGGTGGCACAGTCCATGCTCATCGACTACGGCGATTTCACCGTCGGCGCCGAACTGGAAACCATCGAAGCCCTGCCCAAATCCGGCTGCGACGGCAAATAATCCCTGGGATGCAAGGGCCGCCGGCCCTTGCCGGGGTGCCGGGGCAGCGCCCCGGCTCGTGCAGCTTCCCCATTGCACCGCCCCGACGGGCGTCATACCCTCCCCCCAGGAACAGCCAAGGCCGTGGCATCGCCCGGCCCATGTCGGGACAAAGCCATGAGCAAGAAGCGCGTTCAGGTTGGTCAGGTGTATCAGGCGGTGGGCACGACCAGCGGGCGGTCGTGGCGGGTCAAGGCCACGCTGGAGCTGTTCGGCATTCCCCACGCCCGTCTGACCAGCACCGAAGACGAGGGGGATATGAAGACGCTGAGCTGTCTGGTCCTGACCGACAGCTCCCAGTACAAGCTGATCGAGAATCCGTCCGCCGGGGCCGCGGCGTAAAAGCCGCCCAGACAGACGCCGGACATGAAAAAAGCCGCCGCCCGAACCAACGGGCGGCGGCTTTTCCTTGGACTGCGCGTGCCGTTACGCCTTCGGGCCGTCCACCGGAGCGGCGGCCTTGGGCTTGGGCAGATCCAGCTTCAGGTGCAGCTCCTTCAGACGCGCGGTATCCACCGGGGCCGGGGCCTGCATCAGCAGGTCTTCGGCGCGCTGGTTCAGCGGGAAGGCGATGATCTCGCGGATGTTCGGCTCGTCGGCCAGCAGCATCACCATGCGGTCGATGCCGGGGGCCGAACCGCCGTGGGGCGGGGCGCCCAGCTTGAACGCCGACAGCATGCCGCCGAAGCGGGCTTCCAGTTCCGAGGCCGGGTAGCCGGCGATCTCGAACGCGCGGTACATCACCTCGGGCAGGTGGTTGCGGATGGCACCCGACGACAGCTCCACGCCGTTGCACACGATGTCGTACTGGTACGCCTTGATGTCCAGCGGGTTCATGGTGTTGAGCGCCTCCAGCCCGCCCTGGGGCATGGAGAACGGGTTGTGCGAGAAGATGACCTGTCCGGTTTCTTCGTCCTGCTCGAACATGGGGAAGTCCACGATCCAGCAGAAGCGGAAGGCGTTCTTCTCGATCAGGTCCAGCTCGGTGCCCAGCTTGGTGCGCGCCTGGCCGGCCAGCTTGGCCGCCGGGCCGGGCTGGTCGCAGACGAAGAACACCGCGTCGCCGTCCACCGCCCCGGTGATCTCCCGCAGCACCGCCTGGGCGGCGTCGGGCACGAACTTGGCGATGGGGCCCTTGCCGGTGCCGTTCTCGAAGATGATGTAGCCCAGGCCCGGCGCGCCCAGCTCCTTGGCCCAGTCGTTCAGCTTGTCGAAGAAGCTGCGCGGGCGGTCGGCCACCTGGGGGGCGCGGATGGTGCGGACCACGCCGCCCTTGTCCACCGTGCCGCGGAAGGCGCGGAACTGCACGTCGTCGCGCTTGAACACCTCGGTCACGTCCTTGATGACCAGCGGGTTGCGCAGGTCGGGCTTGTCCGAGCCGTAGGTCAGCATCGCCTCGTCGAAGGCGATCCGGCGGAAGGGATAGCCGTCGATGGCCGGCTTCGAGTCGCGGCGGAAGCCGCCGAATTCGTCGAAGATGCCGTGCAGAACCGGCTCGATGGCGTCGAAGATGTCGTCCTGGGTCACGAACGACATTTCGAAATCGAGCTGGTAGAACTCACCGGGGCTGCGGTCGGCGCGGGCGTCCTCGTCGCGGAAGCACGGCGCGATCTGGAAGTAACGGTCGAAGCCGGCGACCATCAGAAGCTGCTTGAACTGCTGCGGCGCCTGGGGCAGGGCGTAGAACTTGCCCGGATGGTTGCGCGAGGGCACCAGATAGTCGCGCGCCCCTTCGGGCGACGAGGCGGTCAGGATCGGCGTCTGGAATTCCATGAAGCCCTGGTCGATCATCCGGCGGCGGACCGACGCGATGACCTTGGAGCGCAGGACGATGTTCTCGTGCAGCCGCTCGCGGCGCAGGTCGAGGAAGCGGTAGCGCAGGCGCACGTCCTCGCCGGTGTCGGCGTCCTGGTTCACCGGCATGGGCAGGGTTTCCGCCTCGCCCTGGATGGCCAGTTCGTGGATCTGCACCTCGATGCGGCCGGTGGGCAGCTTGTCGTTGATGGTTTCCGCGGTGCGCTTGACCACCTTGCCGGTCACGGTGATGACCGATTCGACGCGCAGACGCTCGGCGGTGGCGAACACCGGGCTGGAGGTATCGACCACAACCTGCGTCAGGCCGTAATGGTCGCGCAGGTCGATGAACAGAAGCTGCCCATGGTCGCGCTTGCGGTTGATCCAGCCCGACAGACGGACGATCTGGCCGGCGTCGTCTTCGCGCAACTGGCCGCAGGTGTGGGTGCGATAGGCGTGCATGGTCGGGCTACCTTGGCAAGAAATGGGCGCTCGCGGAAAATGGCGCTCACAGCACACCGATGCGGCACCGATTGTCAAGCCGGCCGTGCGTCGTGTATGAAGCGGGTATGACTCCGATCACCACCACGCACGAGCTGGAGGCCTTCTGCCAGGGCCTTGCAGGCGCCGAATACGTCACCGTCGATACCGAATTTCTGCGGGAAAAGACGTACTATCCCCAACTGTGCCTCGTCCAGCTGGGCGGACCCGATGGCGCGGTCGCCGTGGACCCGCTGGCCGACGGAATCGATCTGGCGCCGCTGTTCCGGGTGCTGACCGATCCCGGCATCGTCAAGGTGTTCCACGCCGCCCGCCAGGATGTGGAGATCTTCTTCCACCTGACCGGCCAGATCCCCGCCCCGCTGTTCGACACGCAGGTGGCGGCCATGGTCTGCGGCTTCGGGGAAAGCGTCAGTTACGAGACGCTGGTGACCAAGCTGGCCGGTGCGCGCATCGACAAGTCCAGCCGCTTCACCGACTGGTCGGCCCGGCCCCTGACGGAACGGCAGATCACCTATGCCCTGTCCGACGTCACCCACCTGCGCACGGCGTACGAGAAGCTCAAGCGCAAGCTGGCCCGTACCGGCCGCGCCCAGTGGCTGGACGAGGAGATGCGGGTGCTGACCGATCCGGCCACATACCGCAGCGACCCCGACACCGTGTGGCTGCGGCTCAAGGTGCGGTCCAACAAGCCGCGCTTCATGGCGCTGGTGCGCGAACTGGCCGCGTGGCGTGAGCGCGAGGCGCAACGCCGCGACCAGCCGCGCAGCCGTGTGCTGCGCGACGAGGCGCTCCTGGAAATCGCCGCCCACGCCCCCACCACCGTGGACGATCTGGCCCGCACCCGCGGCCTGGGCCGTGGATTCGCCGAGGGGCGGCAGGGGACGGAGATCCTGGAGACGGTGCAGCGTGGCCTGGACCTGCCCGAGTCCGAGTGCCCGCGGGCCGAGCCGCGTGACGAACTGCCCCCCGGCGTCGCCCCCATCATCGAGCTGTTGCGCGTGCTGCTGAAGAAGGTGTGCGACGAGAGCGGGGTGGCATCCAAGCTGGTGGCCTCGTCCGCCGACCTGGAAGCGCTGGCCGCCGACGATTCCGCCGCCATCCCCGCCATGTCCGGGTGGCGCCGCGAACTGTTCGGGGAACATGCGCTTGCGCTCAAGCATGGAAAGATTGCATTGGCCGTGGCCGACCGCCGGGTAAAAATCGTTTCGGTTGAAAACCCGGTATCTAGGTAACCCGGAGTCTCGGCAAGGGGTGCCGCCAAGTGATACATATGCCACGGCGGTTCACCGAAATGCTGTTTTAATGCCTTGTTAAAGATGCATATAATTAATAATTTCAAAGACGACGGAACCGGACTCTTGTCTGAACACGGCGGGTCTGGTCTTCGTGGGATCGAACGGCCCTGTGGGTCACAAAGTCTTCGGGGGACCGGGACGGGCCGTTCTGGCTGGGAGCATGGTGTATGAGTATGTTTCGCGGCAAGCCGCCCATCGGACGTGACCGGGTCCGCCTCTCATCGGCGGAAAAGCAGGCTGCCGTCGCCGCGTCCAAGGACTCCAAGCCCGACTTCGACAACGACAAGCTGCTCAACCTCCTGCGTTCGGCCAAGAACGAGCTGCAGGGGATGCGCATCATCCACATGCACCTGTCGCTGTTGAAGGACAAGGATCCCTCCAGCCAGCTCATCGTCCGCACCATCGTCCAGGAACTGGCCAGCAAGGCGTCGTTCCTTCAGTCGTTCAACATCTCCAACGGCGACGTCATCATCCTCTACAAGGGGCTGAAGCTGTCGGGCGTGACCGAGGTCTGCCAGAAGGTCGAGATGGTCTTCCTGTCCAAGACCTCGCTGACCGGACCCAACCCGTACAAGGAATACTCGCTCTATTCGATCATGGAACTGGCGTTGAACTTCATCAACGTCATCCGTTTCGTGGAAGAGCTGCAGGCCAGCGAGACCGGGGGCCATGGCGGGGAAACGAAACCCCCCATCACGCTGGAGGAAATGGGCAAGCTCGAACGCTCCATGCAGATGTTCGACCTGTCACCGTTCCTGTTCAACCAGCCGGTCGCGTCCCTCGACCCCCTGTCGCCGGACGAGACCGAGTATTTCGAGCTTTATATTTCCATCAAGCTGCTGCAGGAACGCCTCTGCCCCGATTATGACCTGACGGCCAACAAGTGGCTGTTCAACTACTTCACCGGCAACCTGGACCAGTCGGTGCTGCGGGCGCTGAACCATGGGCTGTCGTTCATGCGCGGGCGGCGGATCGGCATCAACATCAACCTGTCCACGGTCATTTCCACCGGCTTCATCAAGTTCGACGAGCGGCTGCCCATCGATTTCCGCGGCAACGTGGTGCTGGAAATCAACAAGACCGACCTGATCGAAAATCTGGCGCTGTTCCAGGAGGTGGTCGATTTTGCCCAGGACCGCCGCTACCAGATCGCGGTGGACGGGCTGAACCCGTTCTGGGCCACCAACATCGACTTCGAATATCTGAACGTCAATTACGCCAAGATCTTCTGGTCGAATGAAATGCTGGAGATGGACGCCGGTTTCCAGCAGTTCTTCTTCGAACATATGAAGCAGCAGGACCGCTGCACCTATGTGTTGGCCCGCTGCGATACGGTGTCGAGTCTGGTGTTCGCCCAGCAGGCCGGGATCAAGCTGGTCCAGGGCCGTGCGGTGGACAACATCATGCGCAAGGGCGTGTCGGTCCGCGACGCCGTGAACACCGCCAAGGGCATGTGATCCATTCCCCCGGCCTGTGCGTACCGTTGGGACGCACGAGGGCTTGAGGGGGAGAAAGATGGTCCGCCCATCGCCTGTGGCCGCCCGGCTGGCCGCCGATCCGTCCACGCTGTACGGCGCCGCGTCGGTGGCGGAGGTGCCGCGATGAACACGATCACCCGGACGGCGTGGATCACGGGGGCCGGCAGCGGCATCGGGCGGGCGCTGGCCCTGCGGCTGGCGGCGGACGGCTGGTGCGTTGCAGCGTCGGCGCGCACCGCCGCAGCCCTGCACGAACTGGCGGCCGAGGCGGCGGCGCTGCCGGGGGACATCGTGCCCTTTCCCCTGGACGTGCGTGACGAGGCCGCGGTCCGCGCGGCGGTGGCGGAGATGGCGGAACGCTTCGGCGCCATCGGCCGGGTGGTGCTGAACGCCGGCACCCACATCCCCATGGGGCTGGCCGATTTCGCCAGCGGCCCCGCCCGCACGCTGATGGAAGTGAATTACATGGGCGTGGTCAACGGGCTGGCGGCGGTGCTGCCGCGGCTGAGACAGCAGGGGTGGGGGCAGGTGGCGGTGGTGTCGTCGGTCGCCGGATACGGCGGGTTGCCCACCGCCGCCGCCTATGGCCCGACCAAGGCGGCGCTGATCAACCTGTGCGAATCCCTGCGGCCCGACTGCGCGCGGGCGGGGATCGACCTGCGCCTGATCTGCCCCGGTTTCGTGGACACGCCGCTGACCCGCCGCAACGATTTCCCCATGCCGGCCCTGGTGGGGGTGGAGGATGCGGCGGCGGCCATCGCCCGCGGGCTGGACGGGCGGCGGTTCGAGACCGCCTTTCCCTGGGGTTTCACGCGGTTCCTGAAGCTGCTGCGCCTCCTGCCCTACCGGTTCTATTTCGCGCTCACCGGGCGGCTGGTGCGGTCATGAGCGGCGATACCCCCCTGGCCCGCTGGGTGGATTTTCTGGAAACCCTGGCGCCGGACACGCTGGACCGGCTGGATGCGCTGACCACCGACGGCGTGCGGTTCGCCGATCCCTTCAACGACGTGAGCGGGCGGGCGGCGGTGCGGGCGGTGTTCGCCCACACGCTGGACACCTGCCGGGATGTGCGCTTCACGGTCAGCGCGTCGGCCATGGATGGGGATGTGGGGCTGCTGCGCTGGCGCTTTCAGGCGCGGGTGGCGGTGGTGGGGGATCTGGACGTGACGGGCATGAGCACGGTGCATCTCGGCCCCGGCGGACGGGTGGCGGCCCATGTGGATTATTGGGATTCCGCCGGCCCGGTCCTGGCCCGTCTGCCGCTGGTGGGCGGGGTGGTGCGGCTCATCCTGCGGCGGCTGGCCGTGCCTGCGGCTGGAAGAAGATGCTGACCGTGCCGATCCACACCCCCCAGCGGTAGACGTGGGCGCGGTTGAGCAGAACCCCGTCGGGTTGGAGGAACATCCAGTCGTCGAACCGCACCCGCCACGTGCCGCCGCCCACCTTCAGGTTCATGTCGTAGGACCATTGCAGGGCGTTGCCCGCAGCCTCGCCGGCGGCGGTGCCGATCACGTCGGCGGCGCGCCCCTCATAGGTGGCGGCGCCGGTCTTGGTGATGTGCCAGACCCGGCGCTCCGTCTCCCCGTCGGAATAGGTGAAATCCTCGTCCAGCACCAGTTCGCGGCCATCCCAGGTGCCGGCGATGTCCACGGTGAATTCCCGCCGCACGGTGCCCAGCCGGTCTTCGAACAGGCCCCAGGCGCGGGTGTGGCCGGCGAAATACTCCTCGATGCGCAGTTCGGGCCGGCGGTTGGCGAAATCCTGTGGTTTCATGGACGAGCACCCGGTCATGGCGACGATCACGAAAAGAGCGGCCCAACGCAGCGGTTTCATCACGGTGGAATCCCTTGTGTGCGACGGTCCAGGCACCGGCGGATGGCGGCGTGGCGCCGCCGGCAGGACCGGCAGGGCCAGGGGCGGGCAGGGCGTAGAGAGCCAGCCGCCCCGTGGGGATCATGCTCCCTCGCTGGGCCGGCGCAGCCGCCAGAAGCCCACGTCGATGGTGCCGGCGCGGAATCCCGCCTCGCAATAGGACAGGTAGTAGTCCCACATTCGGCGGAACCGTTCGTCGAAGCGGATGCCGCCGTCCTGGGCGGCGATGCGCGGCCACGCCGCGTCGAAGCGCTGGCGCCACTCGGCCAGGGTGCGGGCGTAGGAGGCGCCGAACATCTCCACATGGTCGATGACCAGCCCGGCGCGGGCCGCCTGTTCCCCCATGGCGGCGGGGCAGGGCAGCATGCCGCCGGGGAAGATGTGGCGCTGGATGAAATCGCACCCCCGGCGGTAACCGGCGAAGCGGGCGTCGTCGATGGTGATGGCCTGCAGCACCGCCACCCCGCCGGGAGCCAGCCGGCCGCGCAGGGTGGCGAAATAGCGGGGCCAATGCTCCTCCCCCACCGCCTCGATCATCTCCAGCGACACGATGCGGTCGAAGGTGCCGGTCACGTCGCGGTAATCCTGCAGCCGGATCGCCGCCCGGTCCCCCAGCCGTTCGGCGGCATGGGCCCGTTGCTCGTGGGACAGGGTGATGCCGGTGACGCGGGCGCCGTGGCGGGCGGCCAGCCGCTCGGCCATGCCGCCCCAGCCGCAGCCGATTTCCAGCACCGTCATGCCGGGTGACAGGTCCAGCAGGGCGGCGGCGCGGTCCAGCTTTTCATCCTGCGCCTGTTCCAGCGTCTGTCCGGGGCGGCGGTAGAGGGCGGAGGAATACATCATTCCCGCGTCCAGCCATTCGCGGTAGAAGCCGTTTCCCAGATCGTAATGGGCGGCGATGTTGCGGCGGCTGCCGCGGCGGGTGTTGGCGCGGCTGCGGTGGATCAGCCGGTTGAGGGCCGCCACCGCCGCCGTCCCGGCCATCACGCCGCGCAAGGATTCCTCGTTGCGCAGGCACAGCTCCAGAAACGCGGTCAGGTCCGGTGTGTCCCACCAGCCGTCGGCATAGGCCTCCGCCAGCCCCAGATCGCCGCCGGCCAGCAGCCGCCGGGCGACGGCGGGGGTGTGGATGGTGACCTCGACCCGTGGCCCGGTGCCGTCGCCGCACGGCACGGCCTCGCCCCCCGGCAGGTGGAGAGTCAGCGCCCCGTGGCGGAGGCGCGCGGCCAGCCGCCGCAGAACCCCGCCCCACAGCCAGCCGGCGGGCGATGACAAACGCGGCCCCGTGGCCCGGCGCTGCGTGGGAAGAACGGCGGACGTCTCGCTCATGCGGGCAACTTCCTGGAAACCGGGGTGGGGGAAACCGGGGTGGGGGAAACGACGGTGACCGGCATGGCCGGGGCCGGCGGGCGGGGCAGCAGGCGCAGGCCCTTGCGCCACAGGTGCAGCGCCTCCCAATGGATGCCGGCGACCACCTTGGCGGTCATCAGCGGATGCTGCAGCCACGCCCGCAGCAGCCCGGCGTCGGTCAGGGGTGCGCGGGCGGCGGTCAGGGACGCGTGCAGCACCGGCCCGGCAGCGTCGGTCTGGCGAATGGCGACGGACACGCCGTCATCGGGGGGGCGGATGCGGAAGTGATACGCCGTCTCCATCGCCATGAAGGGGGAGACGTAGAATTCCTTGGCGCAACTCTGGCGCACCAGCCCGTCGGCCCCGGTTTCCGCCGGGATCAGATAGCTGTGCCGCTGGCCGAAGGTATTGTTCACCTCGTGCAGGATGGCCGACAGGGTGCCGTCGGGCCGGTGACAGAAATAGACGGTCAGCGGGTTGAACACCATGCCCAGCACGCGGGGAAAGCACAGCACCCGCACCGGCCCGCCCCCGGCGATGCCGGCGGCGGCAAGCTGCGATTCCACCCAGGGCTTGAGCGGGCGCCTGTCGCCGGGGCCGTGGTCGCGGTCGTGAAAGCCGATCAGGGCGGTGCGGTTGTGTCCGAACAGCCGCAGGCGGCGGTCCAGGTCCGGCAGTTCGTCCAGGTCGAGCAGCAGGCTGAACACGCGGTAGGACAGGCGGTGGCGCACCGGGCGCAGCCGGCGGTGGACCACCGTGCCGAGGTAGAGGGCGGACCGGGTGTCCATCACGCCGCCTCCTGCGGGCGGGACGGGGTGTGCAGCCCGCCCAGATGGATGCGCCCGGACTCGTTCTCCACGGTCCAGGGGCGGCGCACCCCACCCAACGCCTCGGCCACCGCCAGCCCCGCCTGCAGCCCGTCCTCGTGGAAGCCGGCGCCGAAATAGGCGCCGCAGAACCAGGAATTGCGCTGCCCCTGCAGCCGCCACAGATCCTTCTGCGCCGCCAGGGCGTCCATGCCGAACACCGGGTGGTCGTAGAGGAAGGAGCGCAGCACCGTGCCGTCCGCCGGCGGCGTGACGGGGTTCAGGGTCACGAACAGGTTGCGGGCGGTGGGCAGGAACGGCTGAAGCCGGTTCATCCAATAGGTGACGCACACCGCGTCGTCCTCCCCCTCCCCGCCGGGGCGGGACAGGTAGTTCCAACTCGACCACACCGACCGGCGCCGCGGCATCAGGGCGGGGTCGGTGTGCAGCACCGCCACGTTGCGTTCATAGGGGAAGGCGCCCAGCAGGGCGCGTTCCATGGTGCCGGCATCCTCCAGCAGCGCCAGCGTCTGGTCGGCGTGGGTGGCGAAGACCGCATGATCGAACAGCCGGATGTCGCCGCGGCGGTCGCGCACCGCCACCCGCCCGTTCTCCCGCCGCACCCCCTCCACACCCGCGTTCAGGCGCAGCGCCGGCCCCATGCCGGCGGTCAGCCGCTCCACGTAGCTGCGGCTCCCCGCCTCCACCGTGCGCCACACCGGGCGGCCCGTGATCTTCAGCAGGCCGTGGTTGTCGCAGAACCGCACGAACGACGAAGCCGGGTGGCTGCGCATGGACGCCGCCGGGCTGGACCAGATGGCCGCCGCCATGGGCAGCAGGTGGTCGCGCACGAAGGCGTCGGAATAGCCGCCTTCGTCCAGGAACTGCCCCAGCGTCCGCTGGTCCGCCCCGCCGCCGGCCAGCAGGGCCGGGGCGCTGCGGTAGAAGCGCAGCAGGTCGGCCAGCATCCGCCAGAACCGCGGGCGCAGCAGGTTGCGCTTCTGGGCGAACAGCGTGCCCAGCGACGACCCGGCGTATTCCAGCCGCCCGCCGTCCAGCGAGGCGGCGAACGACATGTCGGTGGCCAGCGTCGGCACGCCCAGATGGCCGAACAGGGCGGTCAGGTTGGGATAGTTGGCGGTGTTGTAGACGATGAAGCCGGTGTCCACCGGCACGCCGGGGGCGGCTTCCACCGTGTTGGCGTGGCCGCCGGGGCGGTCCTCCTTCTCGTACAGGGTGACGTCGTGGGCCTTGGACAGCAGCCAGGCGGCGGACAGGCCGGAGATGCCCGAGCCGATGACGGCGACGGACAGCGGGCGGCCGGGGGAAAAGGGAATGATGGTCATGGGGCGGGGCCGGCAGGATGCGGTGGAGCGGGTGTCTGGTCCCGTTACGGGCGGACCCCGCCGCCGGATCACCGGAAAAGATATTTGCCACGCCCGTGATCCGGCGGGGCCGGTGTTGCGTACTGGCGGGCATGACGGGAACGATCATGCCCTTTTCCACGCCCCAGCCCCCCGGCCCCGCCTGTGCGGGGGATGAGCTGTCGCGCGACATCGTGGCGGTGGCGCGCGGCGACGACCGCGCCGCCTTTGCCCGGCTGTTCGCCCATTTCGCCCCGCGGGTGAAGGGGTACATGGTCCGCCAGGGCATGGACCCCGCGCGGGCGGAGGAACTGGCGCAGGAGACCATGGTCGCCGTCTGGCGCAAGGCCGCCCTGTACGATCCCCAGCGGGCGGCCGCGGCGGCGTGGGTCTTCACCATCGCCCGCAACCTGCGCATCGACGCGCTGCGCCGCGAACGCCACCCGGAGGTGCCCGACGACGTGCTGCTGGACCATCCCGACGACGGCCCCGCCGCCGATGCGGTGGTGGCCGAGGGCCAGCGGTTCCGCCGGCTTCAGGGCGCGCTGGCCGATCTCTCCCCCGACCAGGCGGAGGTGGTGCGGCTGTCGTTCTTCGCCGACCTCGCCCACCCCGCCATCGCCGAAAAACTGAACCTGCCGCTGGGAACCGTCAAATCGCGCCTGCGTCTTGCCATGAACCGTATCCGCCGGGCCTTGGGGGAGGATGTGCCATGACCACCCAGCCCAGACACCCGTTTCCCAATCACCATCCCAGCGATGCGCTGCTGATGGCCTACGGCGCCGGCTGCCTGAGTGAGGGCTTGTCGCTGGCGGTGGCGGCCCATCTGGCGCTGTGCCCCGCCTGCAGCACCGCCGCCCGCACCGTCGATGCGCTGGGCGGTGCGCTGCTGGACGCCGGCGCCGGCCTGGATCTGGACGCCGGCGCCCTGGCGCGCACCCTGGCGCGGCTGGACGGCCCGCGGGAAGCACCCGCACCGGCCCCGCCCGCCGCCGGCCCGTTTCCCCAGCCGCTGGCGGCCTATGTCGGCGGTGATCCCCGCTGGCAGCGGCTGGCCCCCGGCGTGCGGCGGCTGGAGCTTTTGCGGCGGACCAGCCGCGGCGGGGCGGCGCAGATGCTGCGCATCGCCCCCGGCGTCACGCTGCCCCACCACGGGCACGGCGGGCTGGAACTGACGCTGGTGCTGTCGGGTTCCTTTGCCGACGAGACCGGGCGCTACGGCCCCGGCGATCTGGCGGAGGTGGACCAGGACACCCGCCACCAGCCCATTTCCGACACCCACGAGGATTGCGTCTGCCTGATCGCCACCGACGCGCCGCTGCGCTTCACCGGCATCCTGGGGCGGCTGGTGCAGCCCTTCATCGGCATGTGAGGGAAGAAACCATGCGCCTTATCGCACTTGCCGCCGCGTTCCTGGCATCCCTTGTTTCGGAGAAACCGGCCATGGCCGCCACGGCCTATGATTTCAGCTTCCGCAGCATCGACGGCACCCCGCTGCCGCTGTCGTCCTTTGCCGGAAAGGCGGTGCTGGTGGTCAACACCGCGTCGTTCTGCGGCTTCACCCCGCAGTACACCGGGCTGCAGGCTCTGTGGGAACGTTACCGCGGCCGGGGGCTGGTGGTTCTGGGCGTGCCGTCGGACGATTTCGGCCGGCAGGAACCCGGATCGGCGCAGGAGATCAAGGACTTCTGCGAGGTCAACTACCGCATCGACTTTCCCCTGGCGGAAAAGTCGGTGGTATCGGGCGACGGCGCCCATCCCTTCTACCGCTGGGCGGCGGCGGAGCTTGGCTTCGCCGCCAAGCCCCGCTGGAACTTTCACAAATACCTGATCGCCCCCGACGGGCGGCTGGTGGACTGGTTCTCCTCCGTCACCGCCCCCGACAGCCGCCGGCTGGTGGAGGCGGTGGAAGCGGCCCTGCCGAAATAACCTTCCCGTCACGCCGTCGGCGGTGCCTTGCGCCGCCCGCCGCGCCCGCGCTTGGGCGGCTCCTGCCCCGCCGGGCGTTCGGTCCCAGCCGCCCCGCCGGGGGCCGCCGTGCCGCCGTTGGCGTGGTGGTAGGGACGGTGACCGCCGTCCTTGCCCCCACCCTTGCCGTCGCGGTGGTGGGGCGGACGGCGGGTCAGGCGCTGGGCGTAGCAGGAATCACAGACGCGGAACCGGTGGTTGGCCTTCAGCCGCGTGCCGCAGGCGGGGCAGGCGCGGGCCAGACTGCGTTCGGCCAGCGTGCGCTCGATGAAGGCGTTCAGCCGTTGGCGCCGTTCCTGGCACAGGTCCATCTCGGGATACGCCTCGGGGAAGCGGTAGGACAGCCACGCGTAGGACGTCAGCCCCTTCACCGCCCGCTCGGCCTTTTCCAGTTCCACGTCGGTGCCGACATGGTGGTGGAAACGCTCGGCCTCGTCCGGGGCGGGGTTGGGCACGCCCCGGCCCTGGTTCACCGCCCAGATGGTCAGAAGCCGCAACTGGTCCTGGTCGCGCACGTCGATGGGGCAGCGGGACAGGGTGTCGCGCACCGCCAGCGGCAGACGCGAACGGTCCACCGCCGCCGCCGCCTGAATGCGCCCCTCCAGATCGGTCATGCGGAAGGTCTGGTGGGCGCGCAGCAGCTCCTGCCCCGCGGTGCGCAGCACGCGGGCCAGACTGTCGGTTTCCAGCTCGCGCGCGATGGCCTCCACATGGGTGAGCGTCGGCGAAATCCACGGGCGCGGATCGGCGGGCGGGGTGGGGGGGGAGGTCAGCGCCCGGCGCACGGGGTTGATGTTCTCCCCGTCCAGCACCGCCACCCGGCCATCCTCCTGAATGCCGAAGCGCCCGGCCCGGCCGCCGATCTGGCGGATTTCCGAATGGTTCAGGTCGCGCTCTTCCTTGCCGTCGAACTTGCGGGTGGCCGACAGCACCACCCGCGCGATGGGCAGGTTCAGCCCCATGCCGATGGCGTCGGTGGCGACCAGCACGTCGGCCTGCCCCTCGCGGAACCGCCGCGCCTCCGCCCGCCGGACCTCCGGCGACAGGGCGCCGTAGATCACCGCCACCGTGTGCCCCTGGGCCAGCAGGTCGTGGCGCAGCCCCATCACCTCCCGCCGGGAAAAGGCGATGACGGCATCACCGCGGCGCACGCCCTTCAGCGGCACCTTCTCCTCCTGGATGCGCAAGGGGGATTTGCGGGTGAACTCCACCACCTCCAGCTCTTCGCCCAGGGCGGCGGCCAGCCGCTGGATGTAGGGGATGGCGTCCGCCGAGCCGGTCATCACGATTTCCGGGGCGGCGATGCCGGCCACCGCCTGGGTCCACGCCCATCCGCGGTCGGGGTCGCCGATCATCTGGATCTCGTCGATGACGCAGGCCCCCCACACCCGGTTGGTGTTCGCCATCTCGATGGTGGACGACACGAAGGACGCACCGGGCCGCACGTCCCGTTCCTCCCCCGTCATCAGGGAGCAGGGGGAGCCACGGCTCTCCAGCGCCTCCTGTCCCTCCAGCGCCAGCAGACGCAAGGGTGCCAGGTAGCAGCCGCTGCCGGCCTCCGCCAGCCGGTCCATGGCGGCGTGGGTCTTGCCGGAATTGGTGGGGCCGACGAACAGCCGCAGCTTGCGCACCATGGCGCGTGCCGTGGCAAAGCCATCCAGATAGACGCCAAGCCCCGAGGCATCCTCCAGCCGCGCCCGCCGCACCCGGTGGCCGGCGCGGGCGGCGGCGGTGGAGAAGGTTTCCTCCAGCGCGTCCAGCAGGCCCTGGAGCCGGGGAATGCGCCCGCCGAAGGCGGCGGCGCGCATCAGGTCGTCGGCGAACGCCTTGGGCCGCCACGCATCGCCGAGCGCTGCCGCCCGTTCGGCCATGGACGCCAGCCAGCCATCGACCCGCCCCTTGGCCTTGTCGATGGCGGCGGAGGTGAAGCACGCCTCCTTCACCTTTTTCCCCAGGGCGCGGGCCTGGGGGCGCCCGAACGGCTCCTCGGCGGTCAACAGGCCCCAGAGTTCCGCCTCGATCTCCGGCAGCGGGCCGATGGAGACACGGAAGCGCAAGCGCAGCCGGCGGTCGGTGCCGGGCATCCTGGCTTCGTGAATCACGGTGACGGCCCAGCGGGCGGGGGTGGATTCCGCCGCCACCTCGATGCCGGCATCGCGCACCGCCGCCGCCACGGCGCGCAGCGCATCGCGCCGGTCCAGCTCGTCCGCGGTACCGGGGATGCGGGCGGGAAGATCGTCGGGGGTGTCGTCGGAGACCATGATTCGTAATCCGTTTGCGCTCCGCCGGACGGGCAGCCCCGCCGCCGTGAACAAGGATGGCATGAGACAGGGTTATGGGCGCGGGGGACGGACGCGGCAAGACGTTTCGCGGGAACGGCCACCGCGGGACGGCCATGACGCGGGAGGGGAGCGGCACCACCCTTGTTTCCCGCACCGCCTATGCGCCGTCGCATAGGAGCGCGCTGCCCCTGACCTCCGGCGATGGGGCGGGAAAATGAGTTACCCACCACCCCGCCGGGGCGCCACCACCCCGGACCGTGCCCCGGACCGATGGGATTAGTTTCGAATTCCGTCTGATGCGGCGCCGCGAGACCACCCATTATCGGGTCGTCGGACATCCCCATCGCCACCGCCTTGCGCCCTCTTAGGAGTACCGCATGCCGACCCCTCAACACATCGACGCCCTGGTGGACCGTATCCGCTGCGTGCAGACGGAGGAGGAGAAGAACGAACTGATCGGCCATCTCGCCCAGACCGCCAAGCCGTCCATCGTGTCGTTCGTCAACGCCCACGCGGTCAATCTGTGCTGGCACAGCGATGCGGCGCTGGCCGCGTTCCAGGCGTCGGATCTGCTGCTGCGCGACGGCATCGGGCTGAAGCTGGCGCTGTCGGCGCTGGGGCGGCCGGTGGGGCTGAACATGAACGGCACCGATTTCATCCCGCTGCTGCTGCGCCGGCTTCCGCCCCGCCGGGTGGCGGTCTACGGCACCGAGAGCCCGTGGCTGGAGGCCGCCCGCGACCGGCTGGCCGCCGAGACCCATCACGACTATGCCGACATCCAGCACGGCTTTCACGACGACGGCCATTACGTCGCCTGCGCCCGCCGCACCCGCCCGGACGTGATCGTCCTGGCCATGGGCATGCCGCGGCAGGAGCGGGCCGCCGCCCGGCTGAAGGCGGAACTGGACCACCCCGCCCTCATCATCAACGGTGGGGCCATCATGGATTTCCTTGCCCACCGGTTCGAGCGCGCGCCCGTCTGCATCCAGCGGGCCGGGCTGGAATGGGTCTACCGGCTGGCCCAGGAACCCCGCCGCCTGTCCCGCCGCTATCTGGTGGGCGGGGTCGGCTTCGTCCGCAACGTCATGATCCTGCGCCGGCTGGCCGGCGCCCGCGCCGCCGGCGCCCAGGCCCAGGGAGTGTAACCCGTGGAACAGCTTCCCTCCATCCCCCCGTCCCATCAGGTTCCCAGCCACCACCGTTCGTCCCTGCCCCCGCGGGCCGATTTCGAAACCCACGGGCCGCAGGCCGGCCCCGACATGCAGTTCATCGGGCGGGTGCTGGCGGGACGCAAATGGATGATCGCCAGCATCGTCGCCCTGACCACCGGCCTGACCGCCGTGGCGGTGTCGAAGCTGCCCGACCAGTATGCCTCGGAAGCCCTGCTACTGGTGGAAAACCGCAACGTCCGCATCGTGCGCGAAACCGATCAGGTACTGAACGCCATCCCCGCCGAGGACGCGGCCATCCTGTCGGAGGTCGAAATCCTGAAATCGGAAAAGGTGCTGGATCAGGTCATCGCCGACCTGAACCTGGCCGCCAATCCCGAATTCGTGCCCAGGAAGGGGGAGGGGGACGAGGCGAAGACGCCCCTGTCCCGCACCCTGCTGGCGTGGGGCTGGGACGCCACCCACGCCCTGTGGGGCAACGCCCCGCCGGCCCTGGTGGCCGACGCGCTGAAGGCGGGGGAGGATTACGTCAACGCCCCTCCCGCCGTCCCCCCCGTTCCCGTCACCGGCCAGAGTGCGGTGCGCGAGCATCTGCGCAAGGAACTGGACGCCACCATCGTCGGGCGGTCGCGGGTGATCCGCGTCGCCTACACCTCCCGCGATCCCAACCTGTCGGCGCAGGTGGTGGATTCGGTGGTGCGCCACTACATGGACACCCGGCGGCAGATGGACAACCAGATGGCCAGCAACGCCGTGCAGGTGCTGCGCGACCGCATCGCCACCTTGAACCGCGAGGTGCAGGAACTGGACCAGCAGGCCGAACAGCAGCGTTTCGCCTCCGGCCTTCTGCGCGGCCAGACCGGCACCAACACCATCGCGGTGCAGGAGCTGGAACGCACCCGCCTGCAGCTTGCCGAAGCCTCGACCAACCGCGCCCGTCTGGTGGCCCAGGCCGAGGCGCTGGAGCGCAACCTGCGCGCCGGCGACTGGAACGCCATCGGCGGCAGCATCGTGTCGCCGGTGGTGGGCCAGCTCCGCGCCAACGTCGCCACGCTTCAGACCGAACTGGCGCAGGTGTCCAAGCAGTACGGGCCGCTGCACCCGCGGGTGAACGAGCTTCAGGCCCGGCTGGGACAGGCCAACGGCGCGCTGCAGAACGAGATCCGGCGCGAGATCAACGGCGTGCGCGAGGCCGCTTCGGTCGCCGTGGCTCAGGAAGCGGCGCTGAAGACCATGATCGAGCGGTCGGAATCCGCCTATGCCGCCAGCCTGTCCAACGACGGCGTGAAGCTGCGCGCGCTGGAGGCGGAAGCCACCGCCAAGCGCCAGTTGCTCGACAGCCTGATGGGCCGGCTGGAGGAGCTGGAAGCGCAGCAGGACAACCGCGCCTACGCCAGCGGCGTCAAGCTGGTGTCGGCGGCCCAGGTGCCGGACAAGGCGTCGGGGCCGTTCCGCCTGGCGCTGGTGATGGCGGGCTTCGCCGCCTCGGTGTTCCTGGCCATCGGCTTCGTGTTCGCGCTGGAACTGATGCAGCGGCGGGTGCGTTCGCCCGACGCGCTGCGCCGCCATCTGGGGGTCAGCGGGGTGCATGTGGTGCCGCATCATGTGGGCGCGCGGCGCAAGACCCAGCTTCACACCGTGTTCCAGACCCATCCCTTCTCGCTGTTCAGCGAATCCATGCGCGCGCTGTACCGCAACCACCTGTCCGACGTCGGGCCGGTGGGGGCCATCGCCGTCACCTCCGCCCGCCCGCGGGACGGCAAGACGGCGCTCAGCCTGACCGTGGCGCAGGTGGCGTCCCAGGCCGGACGGCGGGTGGTGGTGGTGGACACCGATTTCCGCCGCCCCCGCGTGGACGAGATCTTCGGCCTGGGCGGCAAGGCCGGGCTGTCCGACTGGATCGACGGCGCCGCCGCCCTGGATGATGTGGTGCAGTACCCCGACGGCGTGCCCTTTGCCGTCATCCCCGCCGGGGGTCTGAACTCCACCACGCTGGACCGTTTCAACGTGCCGTGCGTCGAGGATCTGATGGCCGCCCTCAGCCCGCATTTCGATCTGGTGGTGTTCGACACCGCCCCGGTGCTGGCGGTGTCGGATGCCCGCGTGGTGTGCGCTGCCGCCTCCAAGGTGATGTTCGTCAGCCGCTGGGGCCACACCACCGCCAACGATTTGCAGGCGGTGGCCGAACTCGGCCCCATCGACCATGGGAAATTCGTGGCGGTGCTGACCGACGTGGACCTGAAGAAGGCGGCATCGCGCGGCTATGCCGGGCCGTACAAGACCTATCTGGCCTCCCGCAATTACTACGGCATGCGCGCCTGACGGGGCAGCCGGCCCCATCCCCGGTGCCGGACCGGGGATGGGGCTTCTTATGGTTCGGGCGTTTCCTTCCCGGCTGCCTTTCTGACACGGACGAGGTGATGATGACCCTGCGCTCCTCCTTCACCCGCCGCGCGCTGCTGGCGGCGCTGGGCGCATCGGCCCTGCCGCTGCCGGGCCTTGCGGCTCCCGCGCCCGCCACCCTGCGCGACGCCTGCCGGGCGCTGGGCATCCGCCACGGGGCGGCGCGCGACCATCTGACCGATCCCGAAGACCCCGCGCTCGACGCGCTGATGGCCCGCGAATGCGACGTGGTGGTGCCCGAGAACGGCGGCAAATGGGGGGTGCTGCAGCCCCGGCCCGGCACGTTCGACTGGCGCCGCTTCGACCGTGCGGTGGAACTGGCGCGCAGCATCGGCGCGGCCCCGGTGTGGCACACCGTGCTGTGGCAGACCGAATCCATGCCCGAGTACATGAAGCTGCCGGCAGACGGCCCGGTGGAGGGGGAGAGTGCCCGCATCTTTTCCCCCCACGGCACCCTGACGGCGGACAACCAGTGGGACCGCTTCACCGGCCATGTGGCGGCGGTGAAACAGCGCTACGGCGATATCTTCTACCGTATCGACGTGGCGAACGAGGTGTTCTTCTGGGAAACCCCCGACAGCCATCCCAACGAGCAGGACCGCTGGGGCTTCCGCCGCGGGCTGTGGTGGCGGGTGGCGGGTGGCGAGCGGGGGCCGGACTGGCTTGATCCCTACTTCCACCACCTGCGGCGGGAATTCCCCAGGGCCAAGCTGGTCATCAACGAGTTCGGCATCGAGCTGGACGAGGGGTGGCAGCACCGCAAGCGTGCCTATCTGCTGGATTGGCTGACGGGTGCGGTGCGGCGCGGGGTGCCGCTGGACGGGGTGGGGCTGCAGGCCCACCTGATCGGCGGCAAGCCTTATGACGGGGCGGGGATGCGGACGTTCTACCGCGCCGTGGACCGGCTGGGCCTGCCCATCCACATCACCGAGATGGATGTGGACGAAACCCGCCTGCCGGTCACCTGGACCCGGGAGGACAAGGACCGCCGGCTTGCGGCCCTGGCGGGCGAGTTCCTGACCGATGCCCTGTCAACCGCCACGGTGGCGGAGGTGACGTGGTGGCACCTCCGCTCCGATCTGAACTTCATCGCCCGGCAGTACCCGGACCTGAAGCCGCACCCCTCACCCTATGACGCCGCGGGAAACCGGCTGCCGCTGTATGACGCGGCGCTGGCGGCGCTGACGCGGCGGAACAGCCGCAAATCATGACGGCGGTCATCACCCGTGATTGCTGGGCGACGTGACCTTGGTCTTGGCGTGGATGTGGATCAGGATGGTTTCGCCGTCGGCAATGATGTCCTTTTCGGCGTCGCGGGGAACCGGGATGCGCTGCTTCCGACAGAAATACAGCAGCGCCCCCAAGGTCTTGCTGGCGTTGAACGCCACTTCCCGCAGTTTCGAGGCGCCGCTCTGCTGGATCAGGACCGTCACCCCGCCCCCCTGCCGCGGGATCACCTGGGTGATGATGCCGTGGGGAAGATCGGATTGGTTCGGAATGGTGGCGTACCATTCGAACGCTTTCTTGAGGGCGGTGGGTGTAAAGACCAGTTCGCGAGTCTCGAAAATCATCCGTCAGGCCAATCAGGCCCGGCCGCCAAGCTCCGGATTCAGGCGGAACGTGATCGCCCGGCCAAGCTTGGAGTCACGCAGCAGGATCTGCTTGTTCTCCAGAAGCTTGATCGCCCGGTTCACGTTGGGCCGCTGCATCCCCAGGGCTTCGGCCAGTTCGGACTGAAGCACGGGGGTGGATTCATCGAAGCAGAGACGCCGGCTCAGGTAGGTGAACACACGAAGAGCCTCCAAGGTGATGTCCCGATCCACCGAAACGGCCCTGGAGAGTGCGTCATGATGGTACATGGCTGCCTCAATCGCAAGTTATATGGCATTTGATCCGTATACCCGCGGCCAGACGCCGCGGAGCGAACCGACGCCGGCTCTGCCCCTCCCTCCCGTCCCTTGCCCGGTGGCTGCGGGATCGTTCGGAAGCCTCACCGTGTCGATGGCGATACTCTAGGGGGCTAATGTTTTCGCAGTATGTCGTCCGTATTTCGCTTTTGACATAAACCCGCCTATTACCTTTCGCAGGGCAAACAAAAAGGGGGCAGGCCGGAACATACGATTCGGCTAGAACGTTGATCTTTCACATAATTTCATGGAAAGCCCCGGCTTTTGCAGGGGCGTGGAGGATCATGGTGCTGCGCCTGACTTTGCTCCGTCACGGGGAAAGCGTGTGGAATCGCCGCGGCTTGTTCACCGGCTGGACCGATGTGGATCTGACGCCCGAGGGCGAGGCCGAAATCCAGGGCGCCGCGGCCCGCATGGCGGCGGCGGGGATGGATGTGGATGTGGCCTATACCTCGGTGCTGCGGCGGGCCATACGGTCACTGGACGTTGTGCTCGACCAATTGGACCGTATGTGGCTGCCGGTGCACAAGCATTGGCGGCTGAACGAGCGGCACTATGGCGCGCTTCAGGGGCTGAACAAGGAGGAGACGGCGGCCCGTCACGGGGCGGAACAGGTGCGGCTGTGGCGGCGGAGCTGGGACGTGCCGCCGCCGGCCATCGACCCGGACGATCCCCGTTCGGCCTGTCACGACCGGCGTTACGCCGGGCTGGCCCGCGAATCGCTGCCGCGGGGTGAAAGCCTGAAGGACACCGTGGACCGGGTGCTGCCCTATTGGACCGAGGGGATCGTCCCGGCCCTGCGGCTGGGGGCGCGGGTGCTGGTGGTGGCCCACGGCAACAGCCTGCGCGGGCTGGTCAAGCATCTGGACGGTGTGCCCGATTCCATCATTCCCGATGTGGAAATCCCCACCGGCACGCCGCTGGTCTATGAACTGGGGACGGACCTGACCCCCTTGCGCCGGTTCTTTCTGGAGCCGGACGGCGTGCGGCCCGCCGGATGGGGCGGGCCGGAGACCTATGAATAAGGTGTGGGGAAGGAGGCGTGCGGGGTGCCGGGCGCGGCACACCCACGCCGCCGTTCAGCGGGGGCCTTTTGCCCCGCCCGGCGGAACATCGTATTGCGACGGCGGCTGGCCGAACAGGTCGGGATAAGCCTGTTCATTTTCCCGCGCACAGTCGGCAACGTAGCGAATCAAAAGCTCGCGCACGACAGAGGACAAAGGAACATGGCGCTGACGGGCATAATTGCGCGCAGCCGCCTTGATTCCGTTGTCAATTCTCAACGAAATCGTTGCCTTTCTCGGGCGTTGACGGGCGGTGCTCATGCGGTCTGCCCTCCGGTATCGTCTGCGGTTCATGCTTCTGAGTATTCCTCACCTCGGCCCGGCAGCAAGGGAAATGCTTGGAACGACTGAAGTTTCCTGGGGATCATACAATGTGAATAACTGTGGATAACCGGATGGGCCGGTGTGTTCTCCACAGTTTTCGTGGATAGCTCCGTGCATAAATCGAGAATGGAATCGTTCCCGCCCCGGCCCTGCCGGGGTTCCGCTTGTGTATAAGTTGGTTTGCCTAAAAAAGCGGCATATACGGCCTAAGGGATAGCCGGGGGTGCATACGCCCGCGAGCTTGACGTAGAAAATTATCGGCAAATGTTCTGGGGCGGGTCGGTTTGGAGAGGGCGGTGGCTATGGAGTTGGGCCGGACGGGATTGCAGGGGATCGTCACGTTGACCAGTGCGGCCCTGATTCTCGTGTTTGCCGGCATCGTCGGCCTGGTCACCGGCGCGCGGTCCGAACGACAGTTGCAGGAAGAGATCGGGCGTTCGCTGAAGGAAGCGGCCTTTCAGATGGCCGAGCGGCTCGACACCGACATGTGGGCACGCTCCAATCATGTGTCGGTGCTGGCCCGTGTCAGCGCCATGCGCGATTGGGCGGTGGCCCAGACGGTGGTGAACGAACTGAAGGCCACCGACCACACCCTGGCCTGGGTGGGGGTGACCGACCGTCAGGGGCGGGTGATGGCGTCCAGCGGCGGGGTGCTGCTGGGGGCGGACCTGTCCGGCCGGCCGGTGTTCCAGAACGGCATCCGGGGTCATTTCGTCGGCGATGTGCATGATGCGGTGCTGCTGGCCCGCCTGCTGCCCAACCCCACGGGCGAGGCGATGAAGTTCGTCGATGTCTCCACCCCGCTGAAGGATGAAAGCGGGGAAACCGTGGGCGTGCTGGCCACCCATTTCTCCTGGGCCTGGGCGCGGGAGGTGCGCGACATCCTTCTGGCCCCCATGAGGCAGCGGCAAGGGGTGGACCTGTTCATCATCGGTGCCGACGGGGTGGTGCTGCTGGGGCCTGACAGCACGCTGGGGACGGCGGCCGCGTTGACCAGCGTGGATCTGGCCCGTGCGGAACGGGCGCGCGGCGGTCTGGCCGGATGGACGGTGGAGCGGTGGGGGGACGGGCGCGACTATCTGACCGGCTATGCCGCCAGCCCCGGCCACGGCGGTTATCCCGGCCTGGGCTGGACCGTGCTGGCCCGCCAGCCGGTGGACGTGGCCTTTGCCGGGGCACGGGCGTTGCGCTGGGAAATCCTGGGATGGGGGGCCGGCGGCGCGCTTCTGTTCAGCGTGCTGGCGTGGGCGGCGGCGGGGCGGATCGTCCGTCCGGTGCGCGCCATCGCCGGGGCGGCGGCCCGCCTGCGCCGCGGCGAGCCGGGGGTTGAAATCCCCGAGGTGCGCGGGGCGTGGGAATTGACCGAGATGTCCCGCGCGCTGCGCGGCATGGTGGCCACCCTGACCGACACCCGCCACGCGCTGGCGCGGATGGAGGACATGGCGTATCAGGACCGCCTGACCGGCCTGCCCAACCGCCGTTTCTTCGACCAGTATGTGGAAGGGCTGGCCACCCGCACCGGCGGGCAGCCCTATGCCGTGCTCTATCTGGATCTCGACGGGTTCAAGCCGGTCAACGACACGCTGGGGCATCCGGCGGGCGATGCGGTGCTGCGGCAGGTGGCGGCCCGGCTGGCGGCGGCCTTGCGGGCCGAGGATGTGGTGGCCCGGCTGGGCGGCGACGAATTCGTGGTCATCCTGAACAGCCATGGCACCGGGGAGCCGCTGCCCCCGCTGGGCGCCATCACCGCCCGCCTGATCGCCACCGTCAACGAGCCGCTGGTGATCCAGGGGCAGGTGGTGCGGGTGGGCTGCAGCATCGGCGTGGCCGTCGGGCCGGCGGAGACGGGGTCGGACAGGGGGGCGGCGGTGCAGACGGTGCTGGACCGCGCCGACTCCGCGCTCTATGCCGCCAAGCGGGCCGGGCGCAACCGTGCGGTCACCCATGAGGACGGATATGATGCCGCCCCCACCCGGATCCGGGAGGAGGCGTGATCCCGGCGGCGCGCTCTCAGCCGGCGGCGGCGGCCAGCGTCACATCCTGACCCTCTTCCACCGCCAGATCGAGAAGCGGCAGGAAGCTCGACGGTTCTTGCGCCCCCGACAGGGCATAGCGGTGGTTGAAGACGTAGCAGGGGACGGCCTGCAGCCCCAGTTGCCGGGCCATGCGGTCGGCGGCGTGGACGCCCGCCGCTTCGGCGTCGCCGGCCAGCAGCGTGCCCGCCTCCGCCCCGTCCAGCCCGACGGCGGCGGCGGTGGCGGCCAGGGTGTCACGGTCGCCGATGTCCAGCCCCTCGGCGAAATAGGCGTGGAACAGGGCGCGGACCATGGCGTCCTGGTGGCCCGTGCGCGCGGCGATCAGAACCAGACGGTGGGCGTCGAAGGTGTTGGGGATGCGCCGGATGCGGTCGAGCGCCAGGGGCAGCCCGTCGCGGGCGGCGGTTTCCTCCACCACCGCATGAACCTGCCGCGCCCGTTCGGCGCCGCCGAACTTGGTGACCAGATAGGCCCCGCGGTCCACGCCCCCGCGGGGCAGGTCGGGGTTGAGCTGGAACGGCTGCCACCGTGTCTGGATCCGCGCCGCCGCCGTCAGGTGCGGGCGCTGGGCCATGGCCCGGTCCAGCCGGTGCGAACCGATGTAGCACCAGGGACAAATAAGATCGGCAAAGGTTTCGATCAGCATGCGTGCTACTATCCTCTATTCCCCGCGCCGGAGCAACGGGCAGCCGGGGGAAGATTGGGACGGCAGGAAGACGATGAGCGGTTCTTACGTGGATGGCAAGGTGCGCGAGGCGCTGGCCGCGGCCAACGGCAGCCGGGCGGTGGCGCAGAAGATCCTGATTTCCATGGCGGCCAAGGATCCGCAACTGCTGCTGGCCATGGCCCAGCCCTTTCTTCAGGCCATCGCCGCCGCCGCCATCGAACGGGTTCTGCGCCGCGCCCGCTCCACCGGCCCGTCCCGCGGGGCGGGCAACGGCGCCCTGTCGCGCGAGGCTCTGGCGCGGGTGCTGGACCGCATGGGCCGGGACGACGACGAGCCGGCGGCATCGGGCGGCGGTGACAAGGGCACGACCCCCCGCGCCCCATCCCCGGCGGCGGGACCGGTGAAGGCCGCCCCTCCCGGTGCATCCCATGAAAAATCGATGCTGGCGATTGCCAAGGCTTTTGCCGCCAAGAAGGTCCGCTGACCGCCGCGGTCCGCCGGGGCGTTTCCCCTCACTTCAATCGAACCCCCTTCGATCACTTCAATCGAACGGTGTGCGCTGGTTGGCCGGCTTGATGACCGGCGGCGGGCTGGCCAGCGCGCGGTCGCCGTTGCGGTAGGGGTCGGGAATGTGGTGGCATTCCACATCCGCCAGCGTGCGGTAGCAATAGATGTTGGACCGGTCCACCACCACCTTTTCCGGGCAATAGTCCCCGGTCTCGCTGAACGAGACCGACGAGCAGTCCTTGCCGGTCAGGCCTGAGACCACATGATCGACCACCGTCTTGCGGGTGCTGGTCAGCGACACCAGATCGACCGCCACCCCGGCCCCGGTCACGGCGCCGGTGGGGGTGCATCCCCCCGCCAGCGGCAGCAGGGCCAGCACAACGGCACAGGGACGGACGGGGATGGGGATCATGGCGGTCATGGCGATGGGGGTGGCCGTACGGTCCATCATTGCACGGCAAGAGCCTTAACAAGATCTGAATCCGCCCGCTACCGCAACAGCACGCAGATGCGGCTGCGGCATTGGACCAGAACGAAGATCCCCTTTTCCTCGCCGCAATCCACCTTGAACACCGTCTGCGGTTCCCGTCCGGGAACATAGCGCAGGACTTCCACTTTCGTGGGTGTGCAGTTGCCCGACCGCGCGGCTTCCTTGGCCTCGGCCTGGGCCGACGATACGGTGGCGGCGGTGGCCACGGAGCTGGACAAGCATAGGCTGAACAGTGTGACTTGCAGGGTGTGTGCTTTTTTCATGCGCCGGCACCACAAAAACGTCGATGCATTTGCCGAATCGTGGAAACGTAGACCATATCGTAAGAAATATGTCCGAAATTCGCTCGTTGCCGGACGGCGGGCGATCCGATACAACGGCATCCCATAAAAACCATATAAAATTAATTGCTTTACACCCCAGCGAAGGGAGCGGTGCAGGATGCGTCTGAACGAACCGATCACCAACCGTGAGGTGGAACTGCCGGAGGGTGAAATGCTGGTGTCGCGCACCGATCCCGGTGGGCGCATCACCTTCGTCAACAAGGCGTTCATCGACATCAGCGGCTTTTCGGAAGAGGAGCTGATCGGCGCTCCCCACAATCTGGTCCGCCACCCGCACATGCCCAAAGAGGCGTTCGCCGACCTGTGGGCCACCGTCAAGCAGGGCAGGCCGTGGGAAGGGCTGGTCAAGAACCGCACCAAGACCGGGGATTTCTATTGGGTGCGGGCCAATGTGACCCCGCTGATCGAAAACGGCCAGATCACCGAATACATCTCCATCCGTTCCAAGCCGTCGCGCGCCCAGATCGCCGCCGCCGACCAGCTGTATGCCGACATCCGCAACGGCCGCGCCAAGGGCGTGGCCATCCGCGAGGGCGTGGTGGTGCATCCGGGGCTGGGCGACAAGCTGGGCCGTTTCAGCCGCAGCATCGCCGGGCGGCTGACGCTGGCGTTCGCGCTGATGATCGCGCTGATGGTGGGCAGCACCTGGACCGGCCTGTCGGGCATGGGCGATGCCAACGATTCGCTGCAGGAGGTGTTCGAGAATCACACGGTGCCGGTGGGGCAGTTGGGCGAGATCCTGGATCTCATGCGCGACAACCTCCAGGCCATGACGCTGCTGGTCATCGACCTGCGTGACGGCTCCGATCCCAAGGTCATCGAGAAGCGGATCGCCGGGGTGCGCCAGAACATCGGTGCCATCAACAGCCTGTGGAACACGGTGACGGCCAAGCCGATGACGGCGGCGGAGAAGTCCATCGCCGACCGGTTCGCCACCGAGCGCACCGCCTTCGTCACGCAGGGGCTGGAGCCCGGCCTGGCCCTGGCGGCGGAGGGCAACGCGCTCCGGCTGGAAAGCCTGTTCAACGGAACCATGCAGCCCCAGTTCGCCAAGGCCCAGGCCCTGAACCGCGAGCTGCTGGCCACCAAGCTGAAGGAGGCGGAGTCCGCCCATCATCGGGCCAACGACGAATACAGCACCCGTCGGCTGATCGCGCTGGTGGTGGTGGTGGGCAGCGCGCTGGGGGCCGCCGTTCTGGGCTGGCTGCTGCTGGGCGCCATCCGCCGCCCGCTGGCCCGCGCCGAGGTGCATTTCGACGCCATCGCCCGCAACGCCTATTTCCACGAGATCGAGGACGCCACCGTCACCGAGTTCCGCCGCATGAGCGCCCAGCTTCGCGCGCTCAAGGCCAAGCTCGGCTATGGCGCCCAGGAACGCGCCGAGCATGAGCGCCACGCGGAGGCCGAGCGCCGCCGCGCGCTGGAAGACATGGCCGGCACCGTCGAGCGGGAGGCCGGTGCGGCGGTGGAGCAGGTGGCGCAGCGCACCAAGACCATGGCCGACGACGCCGAATCCATGGCCGGCTCCGCCGATCGCGTCAGCCAGAACAGCCAGGGGGTTGCCGCCGCCGCCGACGAGGCGCTGGCCAATGCCCAGGCGGTCGCCAGCGCCACGGAAGAGCTTGCCGCCTCCATCCGCGAGATCGCGGCCCAGGTCGCCCACGCCGGCAGCGTGACCAAATCGGCAGTGGCCGACAGCCATTCGACCCAGAGCGCCATTCTGTCCTTGTCGGAAGAGGTGGCGAAGATCGGGGAAATCGCCAACCTGATCGGCGACATCGCCAGCCAGACCAATCTGCTGGCGCTGAACGCCACCATCGAGGCCGCCCGCGCGGGCGAAGCCGGCAAGGGGTTCGCCGTCGTGGCGGGCGAGGTCAAGAACCTGGCCAACCAGACGGCCCGCTCGACCGAAGAGATCTCCCGCCAGATCGCCACCATCCAGAGCGCCACCCAGGGGGCGGTGAGCGCCGTGTCGGGAATCGGGCGCACCATCGCCACCATCGACGAGATTTCCACCGCCATCGCCGCGGCGATGGAGGAACAGAGCGCCGCCACCCAGGAAATCAGCCGCAACGTGGTGGAAACCAGCTCCGCCGCCCGTGAGGTTGCCGACCTGATCGCCCAGGTGTCGCAGGACGCGCGGGAAACCGGCGACCAGGCCGGCAACGTGCGCATCAACTCCGACGAGGTGTCGCACAGCATCCAATCGCTGCGTCAGGTGCTGGTGCGGGTGGTGCGCACCTCCACCAAGGAGGCCGACCGCCGCAAGCTGCCGCGCTACACGGTGGATCTGGCCTGCACGGTGCGGACGCCCGGCGGCGAAACGCTGGACACCCGCATCAGCGAGCTGTCGGAAGGGGGGGCGACCATCGCCAAGGCGCTGCCGCTGCCGGTGGGGGGCCGCGGCACGGTGATCATCCGCGAGCTGTCGGCGGACCTGCCGTTCGAGGTCCGTGCGTCGCTGGATGGGCGGCTGCATGTGCGCTTCACCGAAACCCCCGCCGCGTTCGTGACGGCGTTTCAGCGGCTGACCGCCCGCATGACGCCGCAGCAATCCTCCGTCGCCTGACCGGCGGGTGGGCCGGGGAGCCGGCTGGCAATCGGTATCATAGGTGGTCATGATCGTTTCCCCTTGGGCTTTTCCCCGCGGGAGAAGGAACGGTAAAAGGCGGGGTGAACGTTTACGGGGAGTGGTTCCGAATCAGGCCGGGCCGCCCCCGATCCGCGGAAAGGGAAGCGAATGGACGACGACCGTCTGCCGACCGGGCTGTGGGTGATGGCCCATGTGCGGGCCGCCGATGCGCAAGGGGTGCCGATGGTCGTGGCGCGCAAGGGCGACCCCGGGCGCGGCACCGTGCTGCTGAAGATCAACCGTCTGAACGGTCTGTTCGATATCCTGGTCCAGACCCGGCGGGACGGGGAATTGGTGTGGTCCCGCCCGCTGGGGCCTGATCCCATGGATGAAACGGCCGCCGACGCCTATATCGCACGGCAGATGAAATACGATCCCGATCTCTGGGTGATCGAGGTGGAGGACCGTCAGGGCCGCCCATGGTTCGATGGGCGGATCGTGTGACATTTTTTATCTAAGCCTCATTGATTTGTATCAATTTGAAGACATAAGCTTAGGTGCTATGGCTGATGGCGTAGAGCGCTGCCCCGGCTTTTGCGGGGCCGCGTGACTTTGGGGAAGGGGCGGCGGATGGATGAGCTGGAAGGCTGGAACGCGTGCTGGTCGGTCGGCATCGACGGCATCGATGAAGAGCACCGCTATTTCATCTATCTGCTCAACCAGTTCAACGGCAACGGTTCGGACGCCCTGTCGGGTGAACGGCTGCGCGCGATGGCCGGCGAGTTGCTGACCTACACCGAAGAGCACTTCACCAACGAAGAAAAGGTGATGGAAGCCGCCGGCTACCCGCTCTACGAGGATCACAAGTACCAGCACGATCTGGCCGAGGACGAAATCCGTCACGCCATCGCCAGCACCATGCCGGAGCAGGAATTCCGCGCCTTTCTGGGCCGTTTCATGCTGAACTGGCTGGTGCTGCACATCCAGTCGTCCGACCAGAAGCTGTCGGCGTGGCTGCACGAGAACAATGTCCAGTACGAACGCCTGTTCGACGGCATCATCTCGGGCCGCGACTGGATGAAGCTGGGCCGCGACGACGGCACATCGCCCATTCTGGCCGCCGAATAAAAATGGGGTGCAGGGGCCATTGGCCCCTGCCGGGGAGCGCCGAGGGGAAGATCCCCTCGGCATAGTCCATTCCGTTACGCCGCCGTCCCGCCGACGGTCAGCCCGTCCAGCAGCAGCGTCGGCTGCCCCACGCCCACCGGCACGCCCTGGCCGTCCTTGCCGCAGGTGCCGACACCGGGGTCCAGGCGGGAATCGTTGCCGACCATCCGCACCCGCGTCAGGGAATCCGGCCCGTTGCCGATCAGGGTGGCGCCCTTCAGCGACGCGCCGATCCTGCCGTTCTCGATCAGATAGGCTTCCGAGGCCGAGAACACGAACTTCCCCGACGTGATGTCCACCTGGCCGCCGCCGAAGTTCTTGGCGTAGATGCCGTTCTTCACCGACGCGATGATCTCTTCGGGCGTGTGCTGGCCGTTGCGCATGACGGTGTTGGTCATGCGCGGCAGCGGGTGATAGGCGAAGCTCTGCCGCCGGCCGTTGCCGGTGGGACGCGCGCCCATCAGGCGGGCGTTCATGCGGTCCTGCATGAAACCGACCAGGATGCCGTCTTCGATCAGGGTGGTGCACTGGGACGGCGTGCCCTCGTCGTCCACGCTGATGGAGCCGCGGGCGTTCTCGATGGTGCCGTCGTCCACCACGGTCACGCCGGGGGCGGCGATGCGCTGGCCCAGCAGGCCGGAGAAGGCCGAGGTCTTCTTGCGGTTGAAATCGCCCTCCAGCCCGTGGCCGATGGCCTCGTGCAGCAGGATGCCGGGCCAGCCGGCCCCCAGGACCACCGTCATCTCCCCCGCCGGGGCGGGGATGGATTCCAGATTGACCAGCGCCTGGCGCAGCGCCTCGTCCACGAAGGATTTCCAGGTGGTTTCCTGCATGTACTGGCCATAGGCGACGCGGCCGCCGCCGCCGTGGCCGCCGGTCTCCATGCGCCCGTTCTCTTCCACCACCACCGACACGCCGAGCCGCACCAGCGGGCGCAGGTCGGCCACCCGCACGCCGTCGCCGCGCAGGATCTGCACCGCCTGCCATTCGCCGCTGATGGAGCAGCTCACCTGCCGCACGCGGGGATCCTTGCCGCGGGCATAGGCGTCGATGGCGGCCAGAAGCTGGACCTTCTCCTCGAACGGCACCAGGGCCAGGGGGTTGTCGGGGGTGTAGAGGGCGCGGTTGGTGCCCTGCGGCGCCTCGGCCACCGTGCCGGAATGGTTGGCGCTGACGGCGCGCACGGTGGACGACGCCCGGCGGATGGCGTCTTCGGACAGGGTGGAGGCGTGGGCATAGCCCGTGGCCTCGCCCGCGATGGCGCGCAGGCCGAACCCCTGGGTGGTGTCGAAGCTGGCGGACTTCAGCTTTCCATCGTCCCAGCCCAGGCTCTCCGACTGGGCGTATTCCAGATAGAGTTCGCCGTCGTCGGCAGCACCCAACGCCTCGGCGACGATGCCCTCCACGCGGGCGCGGTCCAGCCCGGCGCGGTTGAAAAACAGATCATCGGTGACGGCAAGCGCGCTCATGGACACTCCGCAAGGACGGGTCCGGGCCGGGATGGTCCCGTGCCTGGACGAAAGAACAAGGGTTTCCCGCGCTGCGGCATCTCGCGCCCGGCGCCGGGATGTGGTTTATGTGTGCTGTGCTTAGTGTGGCAACGGCGGGCCGGTCCGGCAAGGCCGCCGGTGCATGATGCCATGCGAATCACCCACTCTCCTCCCTCCGGTGCCGAGCGACCGCCATGACCGCAGTGACCGACGATTCCCGTGGAACCCCCATTTCCGGTCTGGCGGACCGCCCGCTGAAGGACCACCCGCTGCGCGTGGCCCTGACCAACGAGGTTCACGCCCGACCGTCGGAGTATCTGGAAGCGCCCATCCGCGCCACCGTCCTGGCCATGCTGTCGGGCGAGGGCGCGGCGGACGCGGAGCGCGCGCATCTGGAGCGGCTGTGCCAGTGGGCCGGCGTGCCCAAGCCGTCGCGCAGCGCCACCCATTACAGCGGTTCCTTCGGCACCTTCCGGCTGAAGTGGGAGCGGCACACGGAATTTTCCACCTACACCATCTTTCGCCCCGGCCGGTCCGACGAGACGTTTGCCGAACCGGCGCTGGACGCTCTGCCGCCCGACTGGCTGGGCGGAATGCCGGGGCAGATGATGGTGGGCGTGCATGTGGTGCTGCGCGAAGCGGCGTCGGACGAGCCGGACGCCGGCCAGCTGGCCGCGGTGTTCGGGTCGGATTCCTATGCCGGCAACCGCGTGGCCGGCGGGGCGGCCACCGCCTGGACCGATTTCCGCATCCACGGCGACGGCTTCAGCCGCATCCTGATCCAGAACCATTCCATGAGCCCGTGGCAGGCCGGGCGTTATGTCCAGCGCCTGATGGAGATCGAGATCTACCGCGTCATGGCGCTGCTGGCGCTGCCGGTGACGCGGCAGGTGCTGCCGCGCATCGGCGCCATCGAAGCCGAGTTGGCCGCCCTGACCGCCCAGACCACCGACCTTCAGGGGCTGGAGGACGAACGCGACGTGCTCGACCGGCTGACCCGGCTGTCGGCCCAGACCGAACAGATCGCGGCCGAGGCCTCATACCGTTTCGGCGCCGCGCGGGCCTATTTCGGTATCGTGGAACGGCGCATCGGCGAACTGCGCAGCGTGCGCATCGAGGGGCTGCAGACGGTGGGCGAGTTCATGGAACGCCGCCTGACCCCGGCGTCGCGCACCTGCGACGCGGTGCAGGCGCGGGTGGAGGCGCTGTCCCAGCGTCTGGCCCGCGCGTCCAACCTGCTGCGCACACGGGTGGAAATCGCGGTGGAGGGGCAGAACGCCCAGCTTCTCAAATCCATGGACCACCGGGCCGAGGTGCAGTTGCGCCTGCAGGAAACGGTGGAGGGGCTGTCGGTGGTGGCCATCAGCTATTACCTGATCGGCATCGTCGGCTATGCCGCCAAGTCGTTGAAGGGGTTCGGGCTGAAGGTCGATCCCGATCTGGTGATCGGGCTGATGATTCCGGTGGTTCTGTTCTTTGTCTGGAACGGGGTGCGGCGGATCCGCAAGGTTCTGGCCAGCGATCATTGAATCGCCCGTTCCACCCTGCGGCAAATCCATTCTGCGGCATTATGCCGCAGAATGGCGGTGCTTCGTAACCAAATCAAATTACGTGGCGAATTTGAAAGAAATTCGTCATGGGTTCGTCGGTGTGCGCAATATCCATGCGCATTTTAGGGAATAATGATCTTTTCTGTCCCTATAATTAACAAACCGTTACCATTTGTGTCCTGATTGTCGGCGTTTCCGCATTGACCCCCGCGTGCTGCAATGCATCATGCGCCCCCGTACGGGCCGGGGCGGTCCCGGTTTGGGAAATGCGGGCAAGGATCATGGCGTTCCTGAAGGGGTTGAGCATCGCGCAACGGCTGTACGGCGTGGTGGCCGTTCTGCTGGTGGGCATGGTGGTTGTGGCCGGCTTTGTGATGGTGGACATGCGCAACGGCATCGTCGCCCAGCACCGCAAGCAGGCGCGGGAGATGGTCAACGCCTCCATTTCCATCATCAAGGGCTATCACGGCCGCGCGCTGCGTGGCGAGATGGCCGAGGACGCCGCCAAGCGCGAAGCCTTCGCAGCCCTGAAATCCCTGCGCTACGACACGGTTCAGTATGTGTGGATCAACAGCATGGACGGCATCATGCTGATGCACCCCACGCTGGAGGGCAAGGCGCTGGATCAGGTGCGCGACGCCCGCGGCGCGCCCATCTTCACCGACATGATCGAGGTGCTGAAAACCCGCGACAGCTCCGCCTATGATTACTGGTGGAAGCCGTCGGCCGACGCCGAGCCGGAACAGAAGATCTCCGCCGTCGCCGTGTACCGCCCGTGGGGCATGGTGGTCGGCACCGGCATGTTCCTGACCGACGCGGAAAAGGATTTCTATGCGGGTGTCTGGCGCTTGGTGGGGGTGGTGGCCGCCATCACCGCCGGGGCGCTGCTGATGGCGGTGTCGGTGACCCGCGGCATCGTCGGCACGCTGAAGCGCATCACCGCCACCACCACCGCCATTGCCCAGGGCTCCGCCGACGTGCCGGTGCCCTTCACCGACCGTTCCGATGAGATCGGCGAAGTGGCCCGCGCGCTGCGCACCTTCAGCGACGTCTTTGCCGCCGACCGCCGCCGGGCGGAGGAGGAGCACGCCCGCGCCCTGGCCGAGGAACGCCGCCGCACCACCATCGCCAGCCTGTCGGAAGCCTTCGACCACCGCATGAGCGAGGTGGTGGGCGTTCTGGGCCGCGCCGCCGGTGCGGTGCAGACCAGCGCGCAAACCCTGTCCCAGACCGCCAACACCACCACCGACCGTTCGGCGGCGGTGGGGGCGGCGGCCCATCAGGCGTCCGCCAACGTGCAGATGGTGGCCTCCGCCGCGGAGGAGCTTCACGCCTCGGTGGGCGAGATCAACCGCCAGATCGAGGAATCGAGCCGCATCACCGAACAGGCGGAGCACGAGGCCGCCACCACCAACAGCACCGTCGCCGGCCTGTCCGACGCCGCCCAGAAGATCGGCGAGGTGGTGGTCCTCATCAATTCCATCGCCGCCCAGACCAACCTGCTGGCGCTGAACGCCACCATCGAGGCCGCCCGTGCGGGCGAGGCCGGCAAAGGGTTTGCGGTCGTGGCGTCGGAGGTCAAGAACCTCGCCAACCAGACCGCCAAGGCCACCGAGGAGATCCAGGGACAGGTGCAGCAGATGCAGGCGGTGACCGAGGATTCGGTCCAGGCCATCGAACGCATCGCCGGCACCATCGCCCAGATGGGCGACGTCACGCGCTCCATCGCCGCGGCGGTGGAACAGCAGAACGAAGCCACCCTTGGCATCGCCCGCAACGTGGCCGAAGCGGCCATGGGCGCCAAGCAGGTGGCCGGCAACATCGAAGGCGTGCGCGACGCCGCCCGCCAGACCAGCGGCATCGCCGGCGAGGCGCTGGGCACCGCCGCCACGCTGAGCCAGCAGGCCGACACCCTGCGCGCGGAAGTGGAGCGCTACATCCACGCGGTGCGGGCGGCCTAACCCTTCTGAGGGCAAGCGCAGCGGGAACGCTCCGGTTGTGGGCCGGTTGAACGGATTGACACTTCGTTCACCAGCCCATCCGGGAGTTTTTCCGATGCATGTCTCCACCCGTTTCCGTCTGGCCCTGCTGATCTACGGCATGGTCAACGCCGTTGTCTTCGGGATCGGCGTCGTTCTGGTGCTGGGCGTGCCCAGCCTGTCGCAATGGGCGCTGCAGCTCATGCCGGTGGTGGTGGCGCTGAGCTTCATCCTGGCCGCCCCCATCGCCTGGTTCCTCGCCCCCCGCCTGCGCCTGCGCTTCTGGCGCACGCAGGAAGCGCGCGAACGGCGCGAGCGGGAGGATGCCACCCTTCATCACGGCCACGGGGTGCGGTGACGGGCTGATGCGCGGCGGCACCGCTTGATTCCCATGGCGGTTCTGGTCCACCTCTAGGGACCGGATCACCCAGAGGGCCGCCATGCCGCACGCCTCATTCGTTCACTTGCGCGTCCATTCCGCCTATTCGCTCTCCGAGGGGGCGATCAAGGTCAAGGAATTGGTCAAGCTGTGCGTGAAGAAGGGGATGCCGGCGGTGGCCGTCACCGACACCGGCAACCTGTTCGGCGCCCTGGAATTCGCGCTGGCCGCGGCGGGGGAGGGGGTGCAGCCGGTCATCGGCACCATCCTCGGCATCACCCGCCCCGGCCCGGCGGCGGCACCCCGCGGGGTGCCGGGCCGGGGGGTGAACACCCCCGACCCGCTGGTGCTGCTGTGCCAGTCGGCGGCGGGGTACAACAACCTCATGAAGCTGGTGTCGAAGGCCTTCCTCGATTCCGATCCTCTGTCGGGGCCGCAGGTGCCGCTGTCAGCGTTGGAGGGGCACACCGACGGCCTGATCGCGCTGACCGGCGGTCCGCAGGGCAGCGTCGGACGGCTCCTGTCCGAAGGGCAGACGGACGCGGCGGTGGAGGTTCTCCAGCGTCTCAAGACCCTGTTCCCCGACCGGCTCTACATCGAGCTTCAGCGCCACGGCGGCGCCTTCGCCGCCATCGAGGATGCGGTGGAGCCGGCGCTGGTGGATCTGGCCTATGCCCACGCTCTGCCGCTGGTGGCGACCAACGACTGCTATTTCGCCACCCCCGACATGTACGAGGCCCACGACGCGCTGCTGTGCATCGCCGAGGGCGCCTACATCAGCCAGGACGAACGCCGCCGCCTGACGCCGGACCATTGTTTCAAGTCGGCGGACGAGATGCGCGCCCTGTTCGCCGACCTGCCGGAAGCGGTGGACAACACCCTGGTCATCGCGCGGCGCTGTTCCTTCCTGCTGAAACCCATCAAGCCCATCCTGCCCGCCTTCCCCACCGAAGAGGGGCGGACGGAGGACGAGGAGTTGCGCGCCCAGTCCCGCGCCGGGCTGGAGGACCGCCTGGAAAAGGGCGTCTACACCCCCGACATGACGCCGGAACAGCGGGCGGAGACGCGCAAGACCTATTTCGCCCGGCTGGAATTCGAGCTGGACGTCATCGTCAAGATGAAGTTCCCCGGCTACTTCCTGATCGTGTCCGACTTCATCAAATGGGCCAAGACCAACGGCATCCCCGTGGGGCCGGGCCGCGGGTCGGGCGCCGGTTCGGTGGTGGCGTGGGCGCTGACCATCACCGATCTCGATCCCTTGCGCTTCGGGCTGCTGTTCGAGCGGTTCCTGAATCCTGAGCGCGTGTCCATGCCCGACTTCGACGTGGACTTCTGCCAGGACCGCCGCGAAGAGGTGATCCGCTACGTCCAGGACAAGTACGGCTATGACCGGGTGGCGCAGATCATCACCTTCGGTAAGCTGCAGGCCCGCGCCGTGCTGCGCGACGTGGGGCGCGTGCTCCAGATGCCCTATGGGCAGGTGGACCGCATCTCCAAGATGGTGCCCAACAACCCGGCCAACCCGGTCACGCTCCAGCAGGCGCTGGACAGCGAGGAGATGCTGCGCCAGGCCCGCGACGAGGATGAAACCGTCGCCCGTCTGATCTCCATCGCCATGAAGCTGGAAGGGCTGTACCGCCACGCCTCCACCCACGCGGCGGGCGTGGTGATCGGCGACCGGCCCCTGGACCAGCTCGTGCCGCTGTACCGCGACCCGCGGTCGGACATGCCGGTCACCCAGTTCAACATGAAGTATGTGGAACAGGCCGGTCTGGTGAAGTTCGACTTCCTGGGGCTGAAGACGCTGACCGTGCTGCAGACGGCGGTCAACCTGATCCCGGAAAAGCCGGACCTGACGGCCATCCCGCTGGACGACGCGCGGAGTTACGAGATTCTCGGCCGGGCCGAATCCACCGGCGTGTTCCAGTTGGAAAGTTCGGGCATGCGCGACGTGCTGCGCCGCCTGAAGCCCAACCGGCTGGAGGACATCATCGCGCTGGTGTCCCTGTACCGCCCCGGCCCCATGGACAACATCCCCAAGTACATCCGGGTGAAGAACGGGGAGGAGCCGGCCGATTACATGCACCCCTCGCTCGAAGGTATCCTGAAGGAAACCTTCGGCATCATGATCTACCAGGAACAGGTGATGCAGATCGCACAGGTGCTGTCCGGCTACACGCTGGGCGGTGCGGATCTGCTGCGCCGCGCCATGGGCAAGAAGATCAAGGAGGAGATGGACGCCCAGCGGGCCATTTTCGTCAAGGGCGCGGAGGACCGGGCGGTGCCGGGGGAACAGGCGTCGCTGATCTTCGATCAGGTGATGAAGTTCGCCGGCTACGGCTTCAACAAATCCCACGCCGCGGCGTACGCGCTGGTCGCCTATCAGACCGCGTGGGTCAAGGCCAACCACCCGGTGGAGTTCATGGCGGCGTCCATGACGCTCGACCTCGGCAACACCGACAAGCTGAACGTGTTCCGCCAGGAGCTGTCGCGGCTGAAGGTGCGGCTGCTGACCCCCGACGTGAACAAGTCCGACGCCATCTTCGCCGTGGAAACCCTCGGTGGCGGGGAAAAGGCCATCCGCTATGCGCTGGCGGCGGTGAAGGGTGTCGGCCTGCCGGCCATGAAGGCGGTGGTGGAGGAGCGGCGGAAGAACGGCCCGTACAAGAGCCTGTTCGACTTCGCCCGCCGGCTGGATTTGAAGACCATCAACAAGCGCCAGTTGGAAAACCTGACCTGCGCCGGGGCGTTCGACGGGCTGAACCCCAACCGCGCCCAGGTGCACGCCGCCCTGGAAACCCTGATCCGCTACGCCCAGGCGGAAACGGCGGAGCGGGAAAGCGGCATCGGCAACCTGTTCGGCGGCGGGGGCGGCAGCGGCTTCAAGGAACCCGACCTGCCCAAGGTGACGGAATGGGAACCGCTGGAAAAGCTCAAGCATGAGTTCCAGTCCATCGGCTTCTACCTGTCGGCCCACCCGCTGGACGCCTTTTCCGGCCCCTTGGGGCGGATGAAGGTGGTGCGCTCCGCCGATCTGGCCCAGGCCATGGCGCGGGGCGGCTCCACCCGCTACCGCATGGCCGGCATCGTGGTCAGCCGCAAGGAGAAGACCGCCAAGTCCGGCAACCGCTTCGCCTTCGTCGAGCTGTCCGACGCGTCGGGCGGGTACGAGGTGACGTGCTTCTCGGAGGTGCTGTCGTCCAACCGCGACCTGCTGGAAGCCGGGCGCCCGGTGATGATGACCGTGGACGCCCAGATGAACGGCGAGGACATCCGCCTGACCTGCCAGGAGGTCAAACCGCTGGACGAGGCGGTGTCGTCGGTGTCCGACGGCCTGCGGGTGGTGGTGCGCGACGCCCGCCCGCTGGAACCGCTGAAGGGAATGCTGGAGCGGCTGGGCCGCGGGCGCGGTCGGCTGCATGTGCTGGTGGAAACCGGCCCGCTGCAGGAGGTGGACGTTCAGCTTCCCGGCGCCTACGCCATCACGCCCCAGAGCCGGGCGGCGCTGAAGGCGCTGCCCGGCGTGGTCGAAGTGGCGGATATCTGACGCATGGACACGCTGATGCAGCAGATCCTGCCCGTCGATGCCCGGCAGGAGGAGTTGACGCGCCGGTTTCTGCTGCCGGCGCTGGGGGAGATCGAGCGCAGCCTGTACGCCCTGCGCGCGGACATCGACGCGGAACTGGCGCCCCGCCTGCCGCCGATCATGGGCGGCGGTTACCCCCGCGGCCGGTGCCTGGAAATCACCATGGCGGCGCTGGCCCGGCTGCAACGGCGGCTGCGGGCCCCCGGCGATGCGGGGGAACTGGCGCTGCACAATTTCGTTCTCCACGGCGGCAGCGTGCGGCTGGTGTGGGGGGTGCTGCGGGAGCGCTATTTCCAGAACGCCTTCCAGGCGGGTGGGCTTTATCTCGATGTGTCCAACGACACGGTGGTGCCGACCAAGCCCAAGGTGGAGATCCTGCCCATCGCTGAATCGGGGCTGGAGAATGTGCGCGATCTGGACCATTTCCGCACCACGGCGGAAGGCTATTGGGGGGCTGCCGTCTATGCCAACACCCTGGTGCCGTCGCTGGCCCCGCTGCTGCCCCTGATCACCGTCAGTCCGGGCCTGCTGGAGCCGGGGCTGCAGTCGGCGTGCAATTATATGATCGGGCTGATGTGCCGTGACGGCTTTCGGCAGGCGGAGGCGTGGGTGGCCAATGCTCCGGCCCCGCCGCCGGATGTGGCGGCGGCCATTCTGGCCGCCGTTCCGCCCGACCTGCTGCCCCGGACGGCGGACGGCCGTGCCGAAGGGATTGCGGCCTGCCGCCATGCCCGTGCCTGCGGCAACCACCAGGACGCCGGGTGGCGGGACATGCGGGTCCGGGATTACCTGCGCATCGCGGCCCGGATGCCGGTCGTGGCGCCCTGACGTCCCGGCGGCTGCTGGAAATCATGCCGCCGTTTTCTGTCTCAACTTAAACAGTCCTTAATGGCTTGAGCGGTTAAATAATTCCATGAACCGGAAACAAACTTCGTTGTCAAAACTAAGATGATTGTGATGGTGTAGGGTGACTGGTTGGCTCTGGAGAAAAATATCTGCCTATTTCTTTGATTAATGTTCTTTAACGATATTCGTTATTGGTTTGTTTAACGGATAGAGGCAAAGCGGATTCGGCTGGTCCGGCGTCTGCTTTTGCGATGACATGCCGTTCACCATGACGTGCCGTCGCCGTAACCGCCGTGCCGGACGTGTGTCCGCCTCTTGCCCCATGCCCTGTATCCCGATCAGCCGAGGACAGTGCCATGCGGTCACGGCGTTATTCCGATGCCATTTCGCCCATTCTGGAACAGGTGCTGTACGGCGGTTCCAGCGTGTCCATGAACCTGCTGACGCTGACCGATGCCCTGCCCGGCGGCGCCCATCTGTTCCAGGCGCACGGGCTGAACCACGTCATCCTGTTCAAATACCCCAACTTTGACGCAAGCCAGGGGGACGAGGATGATTTCATGGGGGCCGACGTGTGGGGGATGGGCGATGCCCCCGGCGAACGCCCGGTGGAAACCGGCATCTACATCCCCAACAACGCCCGCGAGTGGGAGGCCGGCGGCCATGCCATCTATCTGCGCTCGCGCAACAGCACCACCCTGCTGGAAGAGTATTTCGGTGCCGAGGCGGTGGACCGCGAATCGCCGCGCAGCGATGTGACCCTGCTCCAACTGATCGACGATATCCCGTCGCTGGACGCCTTTTTGCTGAAGACCTGTTTCGAGGCCAAGAAGATCCCCATCGATCACCGCTATTGGCAGATCGATGAGGACGAGGAGCATCAGATCCGCCTGCTGATCCGGCACCGCATCGAACCCATCGTCCACAAGGCGCTGAGCCAGGGCAGCCGTGCCCCCGTCATCGAACGGTTCCTGGAAGCCATCTGGAACCCCGAGATGGAAGAAGCCGGCCATTTCGTCTCCGCCTTCGGCATCGAGCGGGGGGAGGCCGACATGATCTTCAGCGCGTGGAAGGGCATCACCTATTACGAATACCAGCTTCGCCGCATCGCGCCGCGGGTGCGGGCCATCATCGGCTGGCTGAAGTCCAAGGATTGCATCCCCTTCGACATCAAGATGCACCGGCCCCATGACGAGGCGATGCTGATGCACATCGAACGGGTGGGGCGCCTGCTGGATACGACCCTGCTCGACATCCGCCGGGTGCTGACCGAATACGAAGAAAGCTTCCGCACCCTGATGGCTGGCCACCCGGCGCTGTTCCGCGACTTCCTGCGCACCATCCGGGGCCGCTATTGGCTGCTGGGCTATTGCGTGTCGGCGCTGACCAGCGTGGTCCATGTGGACAGCCGGTGCATGAAGAACAACCCGGCCCGCCACGTGCCCTTCGAAACCCTCAAGCGGCTGCTGCGCCAGTTCGAGGTGGCGCTGGACCGCCGGCGGGAACAGCGGGTGGATTTGTGACGCCCCCCTTGCGCCCTTGGCGTCCGGGCCGTTGTGTGACAGCCTTTCGCCAGATGCCTCCCCAACCACTTATTAACATTGCCATATTGTTAATAAATTCGAAACCTGTAAAAATTCTACGGAGCAGGTGAAAAGAGGACTTTCGCTCCACCGGGAAGACAGTTATTCTCTCCAAGGCAAATGGGATTATCAAAATAATAAGCCTAGTGGGAAGATAGGTAATTGGCGGTTATCCGCGGGGAGTGATCCATGCTGTTTCGGTCTCGGTTCCTTGTTCTGGCGGCTGGTCTGGCAGTTTTCGGTTTTGCCGCCGCCCGTGCTGCGGGCAGTGATACGCTGCTGAACGTGTCCTATGATCCGACGCGCGAACTTTATGTGGAGTTCAACAAAAGCTTCGCCGATGAGTGGAAGAAGGCGTCGGGCGGCAACACCGTCACGGTGCGCCAATCCCACGGCGGGTCGGGCAAGCAGGCGCGGTCGGTCATCGACGGGCTGGATGCGGACGTGGTGACCCTGGCGCTGGCGTATGACATCGACGCCATCGCCGACGCCGGCCTGTTGTCCAAGGACTGGCAGAAGCGGCTGCCGGACAATTCCTCGCCCTACACCTCCACCATCGTGTTCCTGGTGCGCAAGGGCAACCCGAAGAACATCAAGGACTGGGACGATCTCGTGAAGCCGGGCGTCCAGGTCATCACGCCCAACCCCAAGACCTCGGGCGGGGCGCGCTGGAACTATCTGGCCGCCTGGGCCTATGCCCTGGAAAAGAACGGCGGCAGCGAAGACAAGGCCAAGGAATTCACCGCCGCCCTGTTCAGGAACGTCCCGGTGCTGGACAGCGGTGCGCGCGGCTCCACCATCACCTTCACCCAGCGGCAACTGGGCGACGTGCTGCTGGCGTGGGAGAACGAGGCGTTCCTGTCGGTGCAGGAACTGGGGGCCGACAAGCTGGAAATCGTGGTTCCCAGCCTGTCGATCCTGGCTGAGCCGCCGGTGGCCGTGGTGGATCAGGTGGTGGACCGCAAGGGCACCCGCAAGCTGGCGGAGGCGTATCTGCAATTCCTCTACACCCGCGAAGGGCAGGAGATCGCCGCCAAGAACTTCTACCGTCCGCGCAACCCCGAGGTGGCGAAGGCCTATGCCTCCCGCTTCCCCGATGTGCGG
The DNA here is from genome assembly GCF_025961205.1 of Azospirillum fermentarium. Lineage (NCBI taxonomy): Bacteria > Pseudomonadati > Pseudomonadota > Alphaproteobacteria > Rhodospirillales > Azospirillaceae > Azospirillum > Azospirillum fermentarium. The sequence continues at coordinate 29,293 of NZ_JAOQNH010000002.1, read as the reverse complement.
CTGGTGACCATCGACGGCGCCTTCGGCGGCTGGCGCACGGCACAGGCCAAGCACTTCGCCGACGGCGGCGTGTTCGACCAGATCACCCAAGGGAAGAAGTGAGCATGGCTGGGGCCGTCGGTTGGCAGTTTCGGCGGCCCAGCGTCCTGCCCGGTTTCGGGGTGACGCTGGGCATTACGCTGACGTGGCTGAGCCTGATCGTGCTGGTGCCGCTGGCGGCGCTGGCGGTGAAGGCGTCGGGGCTGGGCTGGTCCGGATTCTGGTCGGTGGCGACCGATTCCCGCGTTCTGGCCGCCTTCCGCGTCAGCTTCGGCCTGTCTCTGGCGGCCGCAGCGGTCAACGCCGTGTTCGGGTTGCTGGTGGCGTGGGTTCTGGTGCGCTACCGCTTTCCGGGCAAACGGCTGGTGGATGCGCTGATCGACCTGCCGTTCGCCCTGCCCACGGCGGTGGCGGGCATCGCGCTGACCTCGCTCTATGCGCCCAACGGCTGGATCGGGGCGCCGCTGATGGAATGGTTCGGTCTCCGGGTCGCCTTTTCCCCCATCGGCATTGCGGTGGCGCTGATCTTCGTCGGCCTGCCGTTCGTGGTGCGCACGGTGGAGCCGGTGCTCCAGGAAATGCCGCCCGAGGAGGAAGAGGCCGCGGCCTGTCTCGGCGCCTCGCGCATACAGACCGTGTGGCATGTGGTGCTGCCCTCCATTTTTCCGGCGCTGATGACCGGATTTGCGCTGGCCTTTGCCCGCGGAGTGGGGGAATACGGGTCGGTCATCTTCATCGCCGGCAACATGCCGGGGCTGACGGAGATCGTGCCGCTGCTGATCGTCATCAAACTGGAACAGTTCGATTACGCCGGGGCCGCGGCGGTGGGGGTGCTGATGCTGCTGGCGTCCTTCGCCCTGCTGCTGGTCCTGAACCTGCTGCAATCGTGGATGAGGGCGCGCCATGTCCGTTGATCATCAGGCGTCCGTCGAGCATCAGGCGGCGGGTCTGGCCGTCGGGGCCGCGTCGGCTCCCTTGGCGGTCAAGGTGCGGCGGCCCGCTCTGGCCGAATCGCTGTGGGTGCGGCGGGGGCTGATCGCCGCGGCGCTGGTGTTTCTGGCGCTGTTCCTGTTGCTGCCCCTGGTGGCGGTGTTCGCCCAGGCGTTCCAGAAAGGATTTGCCGCCTATTGGGACGCGCTGGTGGAGCCGGACGCGGCGGCGGCGATCAAGCTGACGCTGCTGGTGGCGGTCATCGCCGTGCCGCTCAATCTGGTGTTCGGCGTGGCGGCGTCGTGGTGCATCGCCAAGTTCGATTTCCGCGGCAAGCATCTGCTGACCACGCTGATCGACCTGCCGTTTTCGGTGTCGCCGGTGATTTCCGGCATGGTGTTCGTGCTGCTGTTCGGATTGCACGGGGTCTTCGGGCCGTTCCTGAAATCCCAGGGCATCCAGATCGTGTTCGCCTTGCCGGGGCTGGTGCTGGCCACCGTCTTCGTCACCTTCCCCTTCGTCGCCCGCGAACTGATCCCGCTGATGCAGGAGCAGGGATGCGACGAGGAAGAGGCGGCCCTGGTGCTGGGGGCCAGCGGGTGGCAGACCTTCTGGCACGTGACCCTGCCCAACATCAAATGGGGCCTGCTGTACGGCGTTCTGCTGTGCAACGCGCGGGCGATGGGTGAATTCGGGGCGGTGTCGGTGGTATCGGGCCATATCCGCGGCGAGACCAACACCATGCCGCTCCATGTGGAAATTCTTTACAACGAATACAACTTTGTGGCGGCGTTCGCCGTGGCCTCGCTGCTGGCGTTGCTGGC